>NZ_JAKZGX010000024.1:0-58332 GCF_024539665.1 Arthrobacter sp. STN4 | reverse complement strand
ATCTCCCTGCCCTGGAAAGCCATCGGCCTCCCCTTTATGCTTCCCGCAGCGCCACCGAAAAACCCCGGAAACGCCACGGACTGTCAACCAGTACTTCGGACCACCACCCCCACCGGATTGGAAAAGGGGGAAAGGAATTTCCCCGGGCCCCTACAGACGCCCATTTGCGGACCGTGCCGCCGTCAGTGCCAGGGCGGCTGAAATAAAGTTCCCATCATTCCAATCCAACTTCCGGTGTGCTCCGAATCACAGCAGACGTCCCGATGATGGGCCGTCACTGAGATGAGGAGAACTTTTACGATGTATAAGAAATCCGCTTTCCTGGTTGCACCGGCACTGGCCCTTGCAGCATTGACAATGTCCGGTGCCGGGGCCATGGCCGCCGACGGCGGCACCACCACCTACCAGGCCAACCTCGGAGCCGTCAACGGCAGCCATGCCAGTGGCACCGTCATGATCTCCCTGACCGGGGACCAGGCCACCGTCACCGAGAATGTCAGCGGGCTCGCCGCCACGTTCAACGGCGCACCCTACCCGCACGTGCAGCACATCCACATCGACGGGATGGGCACCTGCCCCACCGCCGCTGCAGACACCAACAAGGACGGTGTCATCAGCACCACCGAGGGCGGCGCCTCCTACGGCAAGATCGGCACCACCCTCTCCAGCAGCGGCGACACCAGCGACAAGGCCGCCCTGGACCTGAAGGTGGCCGGCATGGGCGCCTCCTACAACTACCAGCGCACCTTCACCATGAATGCCGCCACCATTGCCGCGCTCAAGGCAGGGACAGGCGTGGTGGTGGTCCACGGGCTGGACCCGGCAACGCTTCCGGCCGCGGCCCAAAAGGAAAAGAGCGACCTGGTTCCCAGCCTGCCGCTTGCCGCGACGTCCCCCGCCTTGTGCGGCACCGTTGTTGCATCCCAGATGGCCGCCATGCCCGGCGGGGCCCCCGGCACGGGCCTGGTGCAGACCGCGGCCCAAACCGGCGCAAGCACCTCACCGGACCTTGGCTTGATGGCCGGGGCCGGCGCGCTGGTCGTGGCGGCAGGGGCGTTTGTTGCCCTGCGCCGCAAGAAGACGGCGTCGAACTGACGGGGGCCTGATTGTCCATGAACAAGCACACCAGCCGCCGCGGGCGCCGCACTGCCTCCGCGGCGGCCGGGGTCCTGCTCACGGGCCTTCTTTTTGGCACCGCGGCCTGCGCCCCGCAAGGGGCACCGGCCGCGGCGCCGGCAGCCACCATGGTTGCGTCGGCGCCGTCGTGGGCGCCTTCCACAGCCGGTCCGACGCCGGATTCGGCGCCGTCCGCCGTTTCCCGGGCAGCCACGGGCGTGTCCGCCACGGCGTCGGCCGCAAGGCAGCCGGCCACCACCGGTCCCCTCCTGGACGCGTCCGTTCCGGTCCGCCTGGACGTGCCCGCGGTGGACATCCACACGGCGCTGGTCCCGCTGGGGCAGGCGGCCGATGGGAGCATGGACGTTCCCGGCGGGCAACCCGGCGATCCCGGGGGCTGGTACAAGTACTCGCCCACGCCGGGCCAGCTCGGCCCGGCAGTCATCCTGGGGCACGTCAACAACCTCGCGTCACCCCAGGGCCTGTTCTTCCGGCTGCACGAAATGAAACACGGGGAACAGTTCACGGTGACCCGGGCGGACCACACCGTGGCTGTTTTCCAGGTCGACAAGCTCGCGGAGGTCAAGAAGGCCACGTTTCCCACGCTGGCCGTCTACGGCAACACGAACCGCGCCGAAATCCGGCTCATCACCTGCGGCGGCTACGACGCCGCCACAGGTGTTTGGACCGAGAACACCGTCGTCTACGGCCACCTGGTATCCAGCCACAAGGCATAACCGCCACACAGCACGGGACAGCAGCGGCAAGGCACACCATCCGCACGGCCCCGGCCGGGCGGGAAAACAATTCAGGGGATCGGAAAATCATGGGCAAGCAAACAAACCTCATCGCCGCCAGTGTCCTGGCAGCCCTGCTGGGCCTGGCCGGCTGCGGCACGGCGGCGGCCACCGGCACCGGACCCGGGGTTGTTCCACCGGCCACCGCACCCGTATCCGTTGGCGCAGCCCCGGCCATGAACGGCTCCGGAAATGCGATGGCCGGGATGATCCACATTGACTCCGGCGCCTTCCGGGACGCGACGCCGGTCCTGCCAGGATCCATGGTCACCGTCATGAACATGGACCCGTCCGCCTATACCTTCACGTCAGACGACGGCCACAGCTTCAGCGTCACGGTCCCTGCCGGTGCCATGGTGGGCTTCAAGGCGCCCGGGAGGCCCGGAAGCTACCCGTTCCACTGCGGGGGCAAGGCCGGCAGCATGCGCGGCGTGCTGACCGTCCGCTGACCATCCACGCAACACCAAGGGCCGCAGCCGCGCAACACCAAGGCCCCCACCCCGGGAGGGAACCACCATGAAAACAAGAATCGCGCTCCTTGCCGGGATGGCGCTGGGCAGCGTCCTGCTGGGCGGTTGCGCTGCCGGGACGCCGGCACCGGTGGGCCTGAAACCCGCGGCATCGCAGGGACCTGCCTCCCGGCCGGACCCGGACCAGGGCTCCGCCACGCCGGCCGCCGCTGTGGCCGCCGGGACGCCTCCGGGCGCCGCTGCCATGGTGTGCTCCACGGAAGCCAGGTCAAATGTCACCAAGATCCTGGGACTTGCCGCCGTGCCCCGGACAACCGACACATGGGACGGCGGCAGGTACACGTGCAGCTACGCACTGCCGGAAGGAAAGTTCGCCATGACGGTCCAGGTGTTCCCGTCAGCCCCGGCGGCCGCTGCCGGCGCCAAGGCGCTGGCCGGCCCGCTGGACGCCGCACCCATCAAGGGCCTGTCAAACCTGGGGCTTCCCGGCTACCAGTCTGCGGCAGGCACCGTCGTCTTCGCCAAGGACAACTTCACCCTTGACGTGGACGCCACGAAATTGACCGCCACGGTTGGCGCCAACCAGGTGACACGGGCAGGATTCGCCTACCAGATGGCCACCACCATCCTGGCCTGCTGGAGCGAACACTAGCCGGCCCCGCCACCGCGCGGGCAACGCATTCCCGTTATCGGCCCCAACGGGGGCCGGGGGACACACCCGCCCTGCCGGTGGCACTGAATACCTTGCACCACTACTGATCGGAGCTTCGCATGTCAGCAAGGACTGAACACTTGAATCCCTTGTCCGCCGTGAACCAACGGGGGCTGGCGGGCGCGTCCCACGGGAATCCGCTGCGGACCGTGCTCGTGGCCGCACTGGTCGTGGTGGGCGCCGCCCACATTCCCGTCATACCGGACCACCTTCACGAAGCGCCCTACATCGGCGTCCTTTTCGTGTTGCTGGCGGCGGCCAGCTTTACGCTGGCCGGCGTCGTTGCCTTCCGTGGCACCCCGGAGGCCTGCATCCTCACCACCGCGGTGGAGGCCCTGGCCGTCACCGCCTACGTCATCTCACGTACGGCAGGGCTGCCCCTCATCGGCGACGACGTCGGCAACTGGCTCGAACCCCTCGGGGTGGTCTCCGTCGTCGCGGAGCTGGTGGCGTGCGTGGCCGCCGTCGCACTGTGCCGGAACATGCGTCGTCGGCGGGGTGCCCACACCGGCACGGCCCAGCGGCATCACCGCGGCCTCCGGTCAGCGGCCTGACCGATGGCTCAGGGGCCCGGGGCGGGCGCCGCTTCTTAGGCCGCGGCGGCCGGAGCGAAAACTTTTGCCTTCCCGCGGCCCGGCTAAACTGGGCCTGTGAATTACGACGACGAACCCGCCCTTTCCGAGCTGTCCGCCGCTGCGCAGGTGGCCGACGCCCACCCTGTCCTTGACCTGTCCGGCGACGTGGCCGCCCTGACGGCCGCCGTCATGGACATTGAAAGCGTCTCCGGCAATGAGGGTGCGCTCGCGGATGCCGTGGAGGCTGCCCTGCGCGCCCTGCCGCACCTTGAGGTGGTCCGCAACGGCGACGCCGTTGTTGCCCGGACGTCGCTGGGGCGTGCCGAGCGCGTCATCCTGGCCGGGCACATCGACACGGTCCCGTTGCCCACCGTGCCCGGTTCGCGCGGCACCGTGCCCAGTTCCTGGGACGGGGAGGCGTTGTACGGCCGTGGCGCCACGGACATGAAGGGCGGCGTTGCAGTCCAGCTGGCCCTGGCGGCGGCCGTGCGGGAACCCAGCAAGGACATCACCTTCATCTTTTACGACCACGAGGAAGTGGCGGCGGCCAAGAGCGGGCTGGGACGGCTGGTCCGCGAGAACCGCGAACTGCTCGACGCCGACTTCGGCATCCTGCTGGAACCCACCAACGGCACGGTGGAGGGCGGCTGCAACGGCACCATCCGTTTCGAGGCCACCACGCACGGGCTGGCCGCACATTCGGCGCGGGCCTGGATGGGGGAGAACGCCATCCACGCAGCGGCGCCCATCCTGTCCCGGCTGGCCGCCTACGAGCCCGCCACGGTCACCGTGGACGGACTGGACTACCGGGAGTCCATGAACGCCGTGAAGATCCACGGCGGCACGGCCGGCAACGTGATCCCGGATGCCTGCGTGGTCGAAATCAACTACCGCTTCGCCCCGGACAAGACCCCGGATGAGGCGGAGGCCCACGTGCGCGAGCTGCTCTCCGGCTTTGAGCTGGTGCGCACTGACTCCTCCGCCGGCGCCCGGCCGGGGCTCAATGCGCCCGCGGCGGCGTCGTTTGTGGCGGCCGTGGGCCGCGAACCGCTGCCCAAATACGGCTGGACCGATGTGGCGCGGCTGGGCGAGATCGGCATCCCGGCCGTCAACTTTGGCCCGGGCGATCCACTCCTGGCCCACAGCGACAACGAACACGTCGCCGCCGCCGACATCCGCGCCTGCCTGGCCGCACTCGCCCGCTGGCTGGGATAGAAGGCCGGCATGCACAAAGTAGGTCGCAGTTGTTGCGGTGGCAACCGGTTTCCCGGTGCCGAATTCTGCAACTACTGCGACCTACTTGGGGTTTGGGGCGTGGAGCGGGGTGTCAGCCGGCCATGCCGACCTTGGTCTTGACGACCCTGACGCGTGAGGACATCTTGGATTCGACCAGTTTGGCAATGCCGGACAGGATCAGGCACAGGCCCACGTAGACGACGGCCGTGACCATGAGCGCCGGGACCACGGGGGAGCCGTACTGGCCCTGGGAGCCCAGGAAGTTCGCGTAGTACAGGACCTCGTTGTACGTGATCAGGAAGCCGAGCGCGGTGTCCTTGAGGATGACCACCAGCTGCGAGATGATCACCGGCAGCATGGAACGGACAGCCTGCGGCAGCAGGATGATCCACTGCACCTGTCCCTTGGACAGGCCGACGGCGAGCCCCGCCTCGCGCTGGCCCTTGGGCAGCGATTCGATGCCGGCGCGGAACACCTCGGCCAGGACCGAGCCGTTGTACAGGATCAGCCCCACCACGACGGCGATGAACGGCGTGATGCCCTTGACGCCGGCGGACGGCAGGCCGTAGTACATGATCATCATCAGGATCAGGACGGGTATGGCGCGGAACAGCTCGGTGAACCAGTACGCCGGGAGCCGGACCCACGAGGAGTCCGCCAGGCGGCCAAAGGCGAGCACGATGCCCAGGACCAGGCTGCCGACCGCGGCCCAGGCAAACGCAACCAGGGTTGCCCCGATGGCGTTGAGGAATTGCTCCTGGACCCGGGGGAAGGTGAAGATTTCCCACTTCTTGGCCGTGAACTGGCCGGACTCGTAGAACCGGAACAGGATGAAGGCAATGATGCCGACCACCACGATGACGGTGGCGATGTTGAGGTAGGAATTGCGGGTGCGGGCCTTGGGGCCGGGCACGTCAAAGAGCACCGAACTCATCGGGCCACCCTCCACTTCTTCTCGAGGTAGCGTTGCAGCGGTGTCAGGATGCCCAGCACCAGCACCACAAAGATCAGGGCCACCCACAGCAGGCCCGGCAGCAGCGGCTCGCCGCGTTCACTGAGGTAGGCGCGGATGGCGCCGGCCTCAAGCACGGAAAAACCGGCGGCCACGGTTGTGTTTTTCAGCAGGGCGATGAACACGCTGAAAAGGGGCGGGACAACCGAGCGGAAGGCCTGCGGCAGCACGATCAGGGTCAGGGTCTGCATGAACGGCAGGCCGATGGCGCGGGCCGCCTCGGACTGGCCCACCGAGACGGTGTTGATGCCCGAGCGGATGGCCTCGGACACGTATGTTGCCGTATAGAGGGAGAGGCCGATGATGGCGGCGTTCATGAAGCTGATTTCCGGCAGGTCCAGCTTCGGGTAGCCGAGCGCAAAGAAGGCCAGGATCAGCGTCAGCGGCGTATTGCGGACCACGTTGACGTAAAACGTGCCGGCAGCGCGCATCGCAGGCGCGGGGGAAACCCTCATGCCGGCCACAACGGTGCCCAGGATCAGGGCAAAAAACGCCGAGATGGCAAAGAGGATCCCGGTGTTCTTGAACCCCGTCAGGAAGAGGTCGCTGTTGTCAATAATTACATTCACGGTGCGGGATCGCTTTCAGTGAATTGTCGAAAGGAAAAGGGACGGTGGCGGCTCCCCGGCACGGCCGTCAAGGCCCTGCCGGGGCGCCGCCACCGGGACAAGGACGGTTAGGACTGCTCAACCTTCGGCTGCTCAACCTTGGTGCCGGACTTGCCCAGGGTGTCGTCGTAGATCTTCGTCCACGTCGCGCCGCCGTCGGTCAGCGTCTTGTCCAGGAAGGTGCGCATCGCGGTGTCGCCCAGCGGCAGGCCGACGCCGTACTTCTCAACCGTGAAGGGCTTGCCCACGACTTTCAGGCCGTCCTGTGATGAGGCAAAGCCGAGCAGGATCGCCTGGTCCGTGGTGACGGCGTCAACGCTGCCGCTCTTGAGCGCATCGACACACTTGGAATAGATGTCAAACTCCACCGGGATGGCCTTGGGGAAGTTCTGGCGGATGTTCTGGATGGGCGTGGAACCGGTGGCGGAGCACACCTTCTTCCCGTCCAGGTCCTTCTCGCTCTTGATGGACGTGTTGTCCTTCGTCACCAGCAGGCCCTGGCCCGTGATGAAGTAGGGGCCGGCAAAGTCGACCAGCTTCTTGCGCTTGTCCGTGATGGAGTAGGTGCCCACGTAGAGGTCCACGTCGCCGTTGGCCAGGGCCGACTCACGGTTGGCGGAGGGAATGGCCTTGAACTGGATCTTGTCCTTGGGGATGCCGAGCGAGGCCGCCATCCAGGTGGCAATCTCAATGTCGAAGCCGCTGCGCTCGCCCGTTGCGGCATCCAGGTAGCCCAGGCCCGGCTGGTCTTCCTTGACGCCGATGCGGATGCTGCCGGCAGACTTGATCTTGTCATACGTGGGGCTGCCGGTCAGGGCGACGGTCTTGGCGACGTCAAAGTTGGGGCCGGCTGCGGCGTCACTGCTGCTGCCGCCGGCGCCGCCGCCGCCACAGGCGGAGAGGGCCAGGGCCGCAGCTGCGGCAATCGCCGCAACGCTGAGGCTTTTTCGAATGAAGAAGTTCTTCATGGGGTTCCTTTCATAAACGGCCGTCGGGCCGCTGGTGCGAGTGGAATATTGAGTGTGGTGGAACTACCCAAGGGGGAGGGGGCTCAGCCGTTGGTCAGGATCTTGGAGAGGAAGTCCTTGGCACGGGAGCTCTGCGGGTTGGTGAAGAATTCGTCGGGTGTCGCTTCCTCCACGATTTGGCCGTCGGCCATGAACACGACCCGGTCCGCGGCCTTGCGCGCAAACCCCATCTCGTGGGTGACCACCACCATGGTCATGCCTTCCCGGGCCAGTTCCACCATGACGTCCAGGACCTCGTTGATCATTTCCGGGTCCAGGGCGCTGGTGGGCTCGTCAAAGAGCATCACCTTGGGCTTCATGGCCAAGGCACGCGCAATGGCCACGCGCTGCTGCTGCCCGCCGGAAAGCTGGGCGGGCAGCTTGGCCGCCTGGTGGCCCACGCCAACGCGCTCCAACAGCGCAAGGGCCTGCTTCTCGGCGTCGGCCTTGGAAACGCCCTTGACCTTGATGGGGCCCAGGGTCACGTTTTCCAGGATCGTCTTGTGCGCAAACAGGTTGAAGGACTGGAAGACCATGCCGACGTCGGCGCGCAACGCGGCCAAGGCCTTGCCCTCCTTCGGCAGTTCCTCACCTTCAATGGTGATGGAACCGTCGTCGATGGTCTCGAGGCGGTTGATGGTGCGGCAGAGCGTGGATTTTCCCGAGCCGGAAGGCCCAATGACCACCACGACCTCTCCCTTGGTGACCTGCAAGTTGATGTCCTGCAGGACGTGGAGCGGGCCGTAGTGCTTGTTGACGGCCTTAAGCTCCACGAGGGCAGGTGCCTGTACGGGATTAGTCATGAAGTGAATCTATCCAAGATTCCGCGCGCAGGTAAAACTTTTCCACGGTTCGGCGCTGATCGTAACGCGTTTGATACCTGCCTCACATTTTTCCTGCCTGCGCGGGCGCCGGTTTCACGTAGCCTTATGGCATGAGTGCACCCACCGGATCCAGCAGGCCCTCCCGTCCCCTGAAGAAGCGCTTCGGCGCCTGGACGAAAGGCGCGCCCGCAGGGTCCACGGCGGATTCGAGGCTGCTGGCCACCCCGCCAAGCGGCGACTTCACGCACACCGACCCGTGGCGGGTCATGCGGATCCAAAGCGAATTCGTCCAGGGCTTCGACTCCCTGGCGGACATCGGACCGGCCATCAGCGTGTTTGGCTCCGCCCGCACCAAGCCCGACCACCGCCACTACCAGACCGGCGTGGAAGTGGGCCGTCTCCTGGTGGAAGCCGGCGTTGCCGTGATCACCGGCGGCGGACCCGGCTCCATGGAGGCGGCCAACCGCGGTGCCAGCGAGGCCGGCGGGCTGTCCATCGGGCTGGGGATCGAGCTGCCCTTCGAGCAGGGGATGAACCAGTGGGTGGGGCTGGGCGTGGACTTCCGCTACTTTTTCGCCCGCAAGACCATGTTCGTCAAGTACGCGCAGGGGTTCGTGGTCCTGCCCGGCGGCCTGGGCACCCTGGATGAGCTCTTTGAAGCCATGGTCCTGGTGCAGACCAACAAGGTCACCCAGTTTCCGATCGTCCTGGTGGACACGGCCTTCTGGTCGCCGCTGCTGGACTGGATCCGCGACACCATGGTGGCCGAGGGCCTGGTTTCCCCGGGCGACATGGACATCATCCAGCTGGCCGACACCCCCGAGCAGGCCGTGGCCCTGGTCATGGCCGGCGACGCCGGCACGAAGGTCGCCGCGGGCTGAGCCGGCACTGCTGTCCCGGCACTGCTGATCTGGCACTGCTGATCTGGCACCATGGAGGGGTGAGCTATTTCCTGATCTTCCTCGCCGTCATGCTCGCCGCAGCGGTGGCCGTGTATGTGGTGGGGCTCAAGCGGCCGGCCGGTGACATTTACGCGGACGGGCTGGAAGCGCCCGTGTCCGGCCTGCCGCCGGTGCTGCTGCCCGCCGTCCCGGCCCCCGCCGACGTGGACCACGTCCGCTTTGGCCTTGGCCTGCGCGGCTACCGCATGGACCAGGTGGACGAGGTCCTGGACCGGCTGCGGGACGAACTGGCCGCAAGGGACGCGCGGATCGCCGAGCTGGAGGCGGCCGTGCCCGCCGTACAGCACGACGCCGCCGACGGCGGGAACCCCGCCGATGCCCCTTCCGGGGCACCCGCCGACGGCGGCCGGGCCGCCCCGGGGGACGCGTCCGGCGTCGAGCCTGGGAAGGAATCCTGAGCATGGCCAACGTGGTGGTGGGGACGGACGGGAAGGCGCGGTGCGCCTGGGCCGGCATCGAATCCGACGAGCTGTACCAGCGCTACCACGACGAGGAGTGGGGCCGGCCGGTCGCCGGGGAGCGCGAGCTTTTTGAACGGCTCAGCCTGGAGGCCTTCCAGTCGGGCCTGAGCTGGATCACCATCCTGCGCAAGCGTGGCGCCTTCCGGGCAGCCTTTGCCAACTTTGAACCGGCGGCCGTGGCGGGGTTCGGGCCGGCGGACATCGAGCGGCTCATGGCCGACGCGGGCATTGTGCGCAACCTGATGAAGATCAAGGCCACCATCGGCAACGCGCAGGCCATTTTGGCGCTGCCGGACGGCACCACCCTCGGCTCGCTGCTGCAGGCGCACGCCCCGGCCCCGCGGCCGGCGGGCGGGCCGGTTCCGGCGAAAACGGCCGAATCGGCGGCGCTGGCCAAGGCCCTGAAAAAATTGGGCTTTGCCTTCGTGGGGCCCACCACCGCCTACGCCATGATGCAGGCCGTGGGCCTGGCCAACGACCACCAGCCCGGCTGTTGGGTGGCCGAAGCCCTGACGCGGCCGTGACGGCAGGTGCCGGCCGGGCGCTGGTGCAGGGGCGGGGCGGTTCCACGGTCAACGGGCTGATCCACGCCGCGCTGCGCCGGTGGCTGGCACCCCTGCGCCGGGCGCCGTGGTGGGTGAAGGTTTCCCTGCTGTACGGCGCAGCCAGGCTGGTCTCCTTCGGCATCCTGGCCGGGGCCGGATACCACGCCGCGGAATCGCCCTGGTCCGGTGCCCGTCCGGACTACCTCACCTTCATCGACCGCTGGGACGCCGGCTGGTACGAGCGCATCTTCGACGGCGGGTACCCGTCCGGCATCCCGCGCAACCCGGACGGCACGGCCCAGCCCAACCAATGGGCCTTCTACCCCCTGTTCCCCCTGCTGGTGCGCGGGCTCAATGCCGTGACCGCGCTGCCGTGGGCGGTGGCGGGCCCGCTGGTGGCCACCGCCGCCGGGTTCGCCGCGGCCCTGGTCATCTACCGGCTGTTCCGCCGCGTTGCCGCGCCGGCCACGTCCCTGTGGGGCGTGGGGTTCTTTGCCGTGTTCCCGGCGTCGCCTGTTCTGCAGGTGGCCTATGCGGAGTCGCTGGGCACCTTCCTGCTCGCCGCCGCACTTCTGATGCTCACCGGTCGCCGCTACCGTGCGGCCGTGCCCGTGGTGGTGCTGCTGTGCCTGGCGCGGCCGGCAGGGGTGCCGTTTGCCGCCGTCGTCGGTGCCCACCTGGCCCTGCGCTGGGTGCGGCGGCGCCGGGACCCGTTCCCGCCGCGCGAAGCGGCCGCCGGCGTGGTGCTGCTGGCGGTCAGCACGTTCATGGCTTTCGCCTGGATGCTGGCCGCGTGGTGGGCAACGGGGGAGCCCAGCGCCTACACGGACACCGAAACGGCGTGGCGTGGCACCCACCTGGTGCTGTTCAAGCCCTGGTTCGACGCAGGTGTCCAGCTGGCGGGCCCGTTCTGGGGTCCGCTGCTGCCGGTCCTTTTCGTGGCGCTGGCCGCCCTGTACCTTAACTCGCAGGCCGTGCGGCGCCTCGGCACCGAGCTGCGTGTGTGGTGTGCCGTGTACCTGGCCTATCTGCTGGCCGTCCTGGACCCGCAGTCCAGCTCGTTCCGGATGATGCTTCCGCTGTTCCCCCTGGCGCTCGCCGCCGCGTTCATTTCCCGCGCCAGGGCGTACCGCTGGGCCGTGGTGGTGATGTTCACGGCGCTGCAACTTGTGTGGGTTGTGTGGCTGTGGCAGTATTCGGCCGTCAGCAACGGGCAGGCCTGGCCGCCGTGACGAACCATGGCTTTTGCGCGCCGCCCGGGGGACCGCCGATTAGGACCCGGCACCGGAAATACGGAATAATGGGTTGTGAGCGATACAACACGAACCTGCATGTGGGGAATGCCCCGCAGGCCTGTGGGTTCGAACTATGAAAAGGGGAAGTCCTGATGGCGGCCATGAAACCCAGAACCGGCGACGGTCCGATGGAAGTGACCAAGGAAGGGCGAAGCCTGATCCTGCGGCTCCCGCTGGAAGGCGGCGGACGCCTTGTGGTGGAAATGAACGCAGACGAGGCCAGCAGCCTCAAGGAGTGCCTGGTGGGCGTGACCGAATAACGGTGTCAACCACCAACGATTTACCTGCGGGGCGGCCAAGCTGCCCCGCTTGGCGTTTAATGGGGGCGCCGGTCCCGGGTCCCTAGCGTTTGACGGCGAGCAGCAGCCCGTCGCCGGTGGGCAACATTGCCGAGACCAGCCCGTCGTGCTCGCGGACCATCTTGCCGACCTTGCGCAGCACCACGGTGTTGCTTTCGCGGATGGCGGGGTCGGAGACGCGGTCCTTGTCCAGGGCGTCGTTGACCACCAGCAGCCCGCCGGACTTCAGCAGCCGGATGGCCTGCTCGACGTAGTTGGGGAAGCTGGGCTTGTCGGCGTCGATGAAGACCAGGTCGTACGCGGCGTCGGTCAGCCGGGGCAGCACATCCTGGCCGCGGCCCGAGATGGTGCGCGTCCGGTTGGCGGGGGAGCCGGATTCGATGAACGCCTCGCGGGCGGCCTTGAGGTGGTCGACGTCGGGGTCGATCGTGGTCAGCACGGCACGGGGCCCCAGCCCGCGCAGCAGTGAGACGCCCGAAACCCCGGCGCCCGTGCCGACCTCCACGGCCGTCTGCGCCTTGGACGTCGCGGCCAGGACCGTCAGTGCCGCTGCCACGCCGTGGGTGACGGGAAACAAGCCCAGCTCATGCGAGCGTTCGCGGGCGCGGCGCAGGACGTCGTCTTCCACGGGGAGGCCCTCCGCGTAGGACCAACTGGTGGACTTGTCGGCGCTCATGGGTGCTGTTTTCCTAAACTGTTGCGGTGGATTCCTCTAGCCTACTGCCTGCGCCGTGGGCTGAATTTCCCTTTTGCACAGCAAATAGCCAGATTCTTTTGGCACAATATGGTAACCCGGTGGCAATTCGCCGGGGAGGTTTACACAAGCCGCAAGGATAGAGGTGCAGACATGGGTTCCGCCCCCAGCCCCGCCGTTTCTGCTGCCGACCCGCAGTGGACCCCACCGTCGTGGGACGAAGTGGTCACCAACCACTCGGCCAAGGTGTTCCGCCTCGCCTACCGCCTGACCGGCAACAAGTTCGACGCCGAGGACCTCACCCAGGAGGTGTTTGTCCGGGCGTTCCGTTCACTGTCAAAGTTCAAGCCCGGCACCCTGGACGGCTGGCTGCACCGCATCACCACCAACCTGTTCCTGGACCAGGCGCGCCGCAAGCAGCGGATCCGCTTCGACCCCCTGGCCGACGATGCCGAGTCGCGGTTGGCCGGCTCCGACCCGGGGCCCGAACGCACCTTTGAATTCAACAACCTCGACGTGGACATCGCCGCCGCGCTGGAGGCGCTGCCGCCGGACTTCCGCGCCGCCGTCGTGCTGTGCGACATGGAAGGCCTCTCCTACGACGAGGTGGCCCACGCCCTGGACATCAAGCTGGGCACCGTCCGTTCCCGCATCCACCGGGGGCGGGCCATGCTGCGCGAGTCGCTGGCGGATTTGGCGCCGGGACGGGGGCGGGATGTCCGGCAGCCGAAGAAGCCGCTGCTGAAGCTGCCCCGGATCGCCGGTGTCCACTAGGCGCCGTCCCGGGCGCAGGCCGAACGGCGCCCGGGCCACGGGGTGTTCGGAATCGTTGCTTTTAGTCCGGAGAGGGTAATCTTCCTAACGTGTTTGGTATCAATACCCCCGAGCTGCTCCTGATTGTCATTGTGGCAGTCCTAGTGATCGGGCCTAAGCGTCTTCCCGGGTATGTGGAGAAACTGAAGAACCTCATCCGCGAGGTCCGCAGGATGGCTTCCGGCGCGCGTGAAACCATCAAGGAAGAGTCCGGGCTGGACATCGACGAGATTGACTGGAAGAAGCTGGATCCCCGCCAGTACGATCCCCGGCGCATCATCCGCGAGGCGCTCCTGGACGACGACGACATTGATGCCTTCAATTCATTCAAGGCGGCCCCCGGTGCCGCCATTGCCTCGATGATGGGCAAGGACAGCGACGAAAAGCCCGTGGAAGCATCGGCGCCCGCCCGGGTGGTGGAGCGCCTGGCCGAAGGCCAGCGGGCCCCCTTCGACCTGGAAGCCACCTGACCCCACCGACGCTCGGTTGCAACCGGGGGTCTTTTCCCCGGCCCTCCCGCACGATCGGGGGTCTTTTTTCCAACGCTCCCGCACCCGTGGGGCATTTCGTGGGCCGTGCTGCGTGAGGTGGTGTTTCACCTGCCACCTGCCGGACAGCGCTCCCGACGTGGTGCCGTGGCGGACCTGTTTGATTCCCCTGTGGCGGGGGCATTGGCGGTCGAGCGCCGGCGTAGTTCCTGATGGAAGCTGAGGGAGCGCAGGGGCTGGAGCGCTGAACCGGCCATGTGGCGCAATCGTTTCCGGGGCGTCCCGTCGCAGGCTGGGGCATGGAAACGGAACTGCTGGAGGGCCGGGGAAAACACCCCCGGTTGCAACCGGGGGTTGGGGTTAGCGCGGGGTGACGCCCAGGTGCAGGCCGGACAGGCCGCGGGGTCGGACGGCCAGTTTGCCGGCAATGTCCAGCAGTGCCGCGGCGGACGGTGATTCCGGGTTGGCCAGCACGATCGGCGCGCCGATGTCCCCGCCTTCCCGCAGCGCAACATCCAGCGGAATCTGGCCCAGCAGCTCCACCGTGGCGTTGACGGTCTGGCTGAGCCGCGTGGCCAGCACCTCGCCGCCGCCGGAGCCGAACAGTTCCATGGTGCTGCCGTCGGGGAGTGTCAAAAATGACATGTTCTCAACCACGCCGGCCACTTTTTGGCCTGTCTGCACGGCGATCGCCCCGGCCCGCTCGGCGACGTCCGCGGCGGCTGCCTGCGGGGTCGTCACCACCAGGATCTCCGCCCTGGGCAGCAGTTGTGCCACGGAGATTGCCACGTCCCCGGTGCCGGGCGGCAGGTCAAGGAACAGGACGTCGAGGTCACCAAAATAAACGTCGGTCAGGAACTGCTCCAGCGCCCGGTGCAGCATGGGCCCGCGCCAGGCGACGGGCTGGTTGCCGGTGACGAACATGCCGATGGAAATGACCTTGACGTCGTGCGCGACGGGAGGCAGGATCATTTCGTCCACCCGCGTGGGTGCCTGCGTGATGCCCATGAGCGCCGGCACGGAAAAGCCGTAAATGTCCGCATCCACGATGCCCACGCGCAGCCCCTTGGCGGCCAGGGCGCAGGCCAGGTTGACCGTCACCGAGGACTTGCCGACTCCGCCCTTGCCGCTGGCCACGGCATAGACCCGCGTCAGCGACGACTCCTCGTTGAACGGGATGCCGCGCTTGGGGTTGGTGCCCTGGAGCATTTCCTTCAGCCCGGCACGCTGTTCGGCCGTCATGACCGTCAGGTCCACGTCCACGTCCGTGACGCCGTCCACCGCCATCAAGGCGGCGGCCGCGTCCCGGGTGATGGTCCCGCGCAGCGGGCACCCCGCAACGGTGAGCCGGACGACGGCGCGTACCCGGCCGCCGTCGTCCGCCGCCACCGATTCGACCATGCCCAGCTCCGTGATGGGCCGGCGCAGCTCGGGGTCGATGACCGTGGCGAGGGCGGCCTGGAGGGATTCGGGGGACGGGGCGGACATGCGGTGGCGGCCTTAGTTGTTGGTGGTGCGCTTGGCGGGGACGGTCTTGATGGCCTGGGTGGCGGGATTTCGGAAGACGCGGGGCTCGCGGCCCGGCTCCGCGTCGTCGTCGGAGAAGCTGATCAGTTCCTCCAGGAGGCTGCGCAGCTCGGAGCGGACGAAGTCGCGGGTGGCGACCTCGCGCAGGGAGATGCGCAACGCGGCCACCTCCCGGGTCAGGTACTCGGTGTCCGCCAGGTTGCGCTCGTTGCGGGTGCGGTCCTGCTCGATCTGGACGCGGTCCCGGTCATCCTGGCGGTTCTGGGCCAGCAGGATCAGTGGTGCCGCATAGGAGGCCTGGGTGGAGAAAAACAGGTTGAGCAGGATGAACGGGTACGGGTCCCACTTGAGGCCAAACAGCCCCACGACATTCAGCGCAATCCACACCACCACCACGATGGTCATGTACAGCAGGAAATTCGCCGTGCCCATGTAGCGGGCAAAGCGCTCGGCAAAGCGGCCGAAGAGGTCCGGGTCGCCGGCGAGGTTGGGCAGGAGCCGGGACCGCAGCTCCAGGGGCGTGTCGAGGCCGCCGCCCTTGGCGTGGTGCTTTTCAGCCAATGCGGCCTCCCAGCTTTCTGATCGGGGCGCTGTCGTCGTGCGTGCGCCAGTCCTCGGGGAGCAGGTGGTCCAGCAGGTCGTCCACGGTCACGGCGCCCACCAGCCGGCCCTCCTTGCTGACCACCGGCAGGGAGTTGAGGTTGTAGGAGGCCATGGTGTGGCTGACCACGCTGATGTCGTCCTGGTCGGAAACGGGCTCCAGGTTCTTGTCCACGAGCGTGCCCAACTGTTCCGGCGGGGCGCTGCGCAGCAGCTGCTGGATGTGCACCACGCCCAGGAAACGGCCCGTGGGCGTCTCCAGCGGCGGGCGGCAGATGAAGATGGCGGAGGCCAGCGCCGGGGAGAGGTCTTCGCTGCGCACGTGCGCCAGCGCCTCGGCAACCGTGGCCTCAGGGGGAAGGATCACCGGCACCGACGTCATGAGCGCGCCGGCCGTGCCCTCCTCGTACTGCAGCAGGCGCCGGACATCCTTGGCCTCGTCCGGTTCCATCAGCAGCAGCAGTTCCTCCGCCTTGGCCTGGGGGAGGTCGGCCAGGAGGTCGGCGGCGTCGTCGGGGTCCATCTCTTCCAGGACGTCCGCGGCGCGTTCGTTGTCGAGGGCGGAGAGCAGGGTGACCTGGTCTTCCTCCGGCAGTTCGGACATGACGTCAGCGAGCCGTTCGTCCTGCAGCTCGCTGGCCACCTCGACGCGGCGTTTGTCGCTCATTTCCTGCAGGGCGTCGGCGAAGTCTGCCGCCTTGAGGTCTTCATGGGTGGCCACAAAGTGCGTGGCGCCCTGCGGCTCCAGGGCGTCGTCGGGGTGGGCGTCCGCCCAGTCGATGAGCAGGGTGTGCCCGCGCCTCAGGCCGCGCAGCCGGGAGGTCGAGCCGCCCCGGCGCACAAACAGCTTCGTGACCACCCAGTCGCCGTTGCGCTGCTGGTCCATGGCAATGTCTTCAATGACGGCATCGCCGCTGCCGTCCACCAGGGACACCTTGCGGTCGAAGATCCCGCCCACCACCAGCTGTTCGGCGCCGCGCTGTTCAAAGCGGCGCAGGTTGACCAGGCCGGTGCAGATGATCTGGGACTGGTCCATGGACGTCAGGCGGGTCATCGGCACGAACACGCGTTTCTTGCCCGGGACTTCAACCACGATGCCGACGGCGTGCGGGGCCGTGTGCGGCTGGCCGAGGCCCAGCACCACCACATCGCGCAATTTGCCCAGACGGTCGCCCAACGGGTCAAAGACGTCCAGGCCGAGGAGTCGCGCCACAAAGATGCGCGTGGGTTGAGTGCTCACACCTACAGGCTACTTCCCACGCGTGGAATTGACGTAACCTTGGCGCGCCCGGCAGTGCGGGCGCATTTCACTGCCAGCGATACTCCAGCCAATGTGCAGGTAGATGGTGAAGAATGGTTGTATGGCAAACCTCTTTGGACGTACCCGACCAATGGATGAGGCCCGCGTTCTTCCCACCGGGGAGACGATCGGTTCCTACACCTCATATTTGGACGCCCAAAAGGCGGTCGACTACCTGGCGGACGAGAAATTCCCGGTCCAGCACGTCTCGATTGTGGGCAACGACCTGAAGATGGTGGAACGCGTCACCGGCAAGCTCAGCTATCCGCGCGTGGCCCTGTCCGGTGCCATGACCGGTGCCTGGTTTGGCCTGTTCATCGGGGTCCTTCTTTCCTTCTTCGACGGCAATGCCGGTGCGGGCGGGCCCTACCTGAACGTCATGACGGCGGTACTGATGGGCGCCGCGTTCTGGATGCTGTTCGCCATCATCGGCTACGCCGCCCAGCGCGGCAAGCGTGACTTCACCTCCACGAACCAGGTGCTGGCCAGCAACTACGACGTCATTGTTTCCCCGGACCTGGCCATGGACGCGCGCCGCATTCTCGCCCAGCTGCCCATGAAATCCGCCGCGCCCCGCCCCTTCCAGGGGCAGGGCTACCGGCCGCCGGTCCAGCCCCCCGCGCAGCCGCCGGCGCGCCCCGAAGGCTGGCACGACCCCTACGGCACGCCCAAGCAGCCCGTCCCCGACTCGCCCGAGGCCGAGGAAAGCCACGACCGTCCGGGCCAGGCACCCCTGAGCGGGCCGCGCCGCGGGCAGTTCCCCGACCTCCCGGACGGCCGCCCCCAGTACGGCATCCGCGTGGACAACCCGCCGCAGCGGGCCCCCGAGAAGCCCGAAGAGGGCGCGTCGGGGCAGTAGCCCTTTCACCTTTCGTGCCCGACGCCGGTCCCGCCCACCTGCCCCGACCAGGCAGGACGGGGCGGCCGAAGACGCCGATGGGGACTTGTGGGCCTGGATGATCCAGGCCCACAAGTCCCCATCGGCATTCTGCGCAGTGCCGCGGCGCCGGTCAGGGGAGGGCGCCCTCGCCGGCTGCAAAAATCCGGACCCGGACGTGTTCTTCGTTAAGGTCGTGGAGGCGTGCCTTGAGCAGGTCGGATGCCGTGATGGTGCCCACCGGTTCCACGGCGCCGTCGGCCCCGGTCCGGACCACCAGGGCACTGCCCCGCCCGTCCTCCGCGAGGAGGTAGGCCACGTGCCGGGTGGTGGCGCCGTCGTCGACCACCAGGCTGTCCCCGGGGGCGGGGGCCGGCCGGCCCGGGTCCAGGGGCGCCATCACCTGGCGGGCGAAGAAAGTTTCCAGCGGGTCGGTGGAATACTCGCGGGTCAGGTGGAGCCCTCGCCGTGCGATTTTCTCGGTCAGCACGGAGCGCTTGAGCACCAGACTGGACAGCGCGTGGGCCGCCGTGGCCGCGATCAGCAGTGGAAGGATGGCGCTGTAGACGTGGGTCAGCTCCACGGTGAAGATGACGCCGGTCAGGGGCGCGCGCATGACACCGCCCACGACCGCGGCCAGGCCGACCATCGCCCAGAACCCGGGGAAGACGTGGGGGAAGAACAGACCCTCGAGGGCGCCCAGCGCGCCGCCGATCATGAAGATCGGTGCCAGCACGCCGCCGGAGGTCCCGGAACCGAGGGACAGGGACCAGATCAGCGTCTTGACCACCAGGATCCCCACGATCAGGCCCATGGTCGCCCGGCCCGTGAGCAACTGGTCGATCACGTCGTAACCGACGCCCAGCGCGCGGGGCTCGATCAGCCCGCCGGCGCCGATGACCAGCCCGCCGATCGCCGGCCACCACATCCAGTGGACAGGCAGCTTGTGGAACGCATCCTCCGCGCGGTACACCAGCCAGGTGGCCACCACGGCCAACAGGCCGCCCACCACGCCGCCAACCACGGCCAGCGCGTTCACGGAAATCGGGTAGTGCAGGTCCGCGGGGACCGTGACCGGAAAGATCGGGGCCGTGCCCAGGAGCAGGCCGCGGCCGTAAATGGCGACGGCGACGGCGGCCACCACCGGGATGAAGCTGCGCGGGCGCCACTCGAAGAGCAGCAGTTCCACAGCCAGCAGCACGGCTGCCAGCGGCGAGTTGAACGTCGCTGCCATGCCGGCCGCGGCGCCGGCCACCATGAGCGCCTTCCGTTCGTCGGCGCTGAACTTCAGCCCCTGCGCCAGGATGGAGCCCAGGGCGCCGCCGGTCATGATGATGGGGCCCTCGGCACCGAACGGGCCGCCCGTGCCGATGCTGATGGCCGCGGAGATTGGTTTCAGCAGGGCCACCTTCGGGGCCACCACGCTGCCCTGGGTAAGGATGGCCTCGATGGCCTCGGGCATGCCGTGCCCGCGGATCTTCTCCGAGCCAAACCGGGCCATCACGCCGATGACAAGGCCGCCCACCGTCGGGGCGAACAGGACCAGCCACCAGGGATGGTGTGCCCCCGGGGCCACGAGGTCCGTGGCCAGGCGCTGGTAAAAGACCAAGTTGGTGACAAGGCCGATCAGCTTCAGCAGCACGAACGCGGCGGCGGCGCCGGCGGCGCCCACCAGCAGGGCCCAGGCCGTGATCACCAGCACGCGCGGGGTGAGCGTGAAGTCACCCAGCTCCAGCTTCCGCCGCATTCCCGTGCGCCCGCCGGGTGCCAGGGCGCCGATCCCGGCGCTCACAGGGCCACCCGGTTCCAGGCCATCGCGTCGGCGAGGGCGTCGTCGTCGGCGTTGGCCACCGAGGTGTAGAGCAGTTCCAGGGCGTCCACCACGCCGGCCTGGCGGTCCGCGGGGACCGCCGCCAGCATGCGTGCCAGCTGCTGCTTGCGCCACCCGGTCACGCGCTCCACCACCGCCTTGCCAAGCGCGCTCAGCTCCAGGGTCACCACGCTGCGGTGGTGGGTGTCCGAGCCGCGTTCGATGTGCCCGGACGCGGCCAGCCGCTCAGCCAGCCGGGACACGGACGACGGCGCCACCCCCATGGCGGCGGCGGCGCGGGAGGACTGCACCGTGCCCAGCGTGTCCAGGGTCAGGAGCAGCCGGAACTGTGGCCCGGTGAGCGGACCTTCGAGCTCGTTCAGGCTGTGCAGGGTCATGCCGACAACGTCGCGGGCCAGCATTTCAAGGGCGTGCACCCCGCGATCGTGCATGGAGGTGTTGGGTGGGACTGCGGTGGGCCCGGGATCGGGCAAAGGATGTTTCACTTCCAAAGTGTTGCACACCGCAAGAGTTTTACCGAATGGCCCGTAACGTTAAACCGCAACTGGGTCGCACTTGTTACCAATAATCCCCGAAAAATCGGGCGAAAACGGTAACAAGTGCGACCCAGTTGGGAGGGGCGGCGGAGTGCTAGGCGGAGAGGCGGGCCATCCAGGCTTCGACGTCGTCCGGGGTGCGGGGGAGTGCCGCGCTGAGGTTGACGGGTCCGCCGGCGGTGATGAGGATGTCGTCCTCGATCCGCACGCCGTTGCCGCGGTACTCGGCCGGGATGCCCAGGTCCTCGGCCTTGAAGTACAGGCCCGGTTCGATGGTGAAGACCATGCCCTCGGTGATGATGCCGTCCAGGTACAGCTCGGCACGGGCCTGCGCGCAGTCGTGCACGTCAAGGCCCAGGTGGTGGCTCGTGCCGTGTGGCATCCAGCGGCGGTGCTGCTGGCCCTCCGGCGACAGCGCGACGGCGGCCGCGACGGGCAGCAGGCCCCATTCCTCCAGGCGCGCGGCCAGCACCTCCATGGCGGCGTTGTGCACCTCGCGGAACCGGCGGCCCGGGACGGCGACGGCGAACGCAGCGTCCGCCGCGTCAAGCACCGCCTGGTAGATCCGGCGCTGGACCTCGGAGTACCGGCCGTTGACCGGGATGGTGCGCGTGACGTCCGCCGTGTACAGTGAATCCGCCTCGACGCCGGCGTCCACCAGCAGCATTTCGCCGTCGTTCACGGTGCCGGTGTTGTGCGTCCAGTGCAGGATGGTGGCATTGTTCCCGCCGGCGGCGATGGTGTCGTAGCCAAGCTCGTTGCCGTCCTCGCGGGCGCGGGCGAAGAACGCCCCTTCCACCACGCGTTCGCCGCGGCGGTGGGTCACGGCGCGCGGCAGGGCCTTGACGATCTCCTCGAAGCCGGCGGCCGTGGCGGCAATGGCGATCTTCATCTGCTCAATTTCCCACCCGTCCTTGAGGAGGCGCAGCTCGGACAGGGCCTCGGCCAGTTTCGCATCGAGTTCGTCCAGCGCGGCAAAGTCCATGTTCTCCGGGTCGACGGCGGTGTTGTAGCGGGCCGTGTCCACCAGGGCGTCGATGTTCTCGTCAACCTTGCGCACCAGCCGGACGGACACGCCGCCCACGCTGGGTTCGCCCACATTCTTGGTGATGGCCACCTCCAGCTCGGAAATGTCCACGGTGTCCAGGCCCAGCAGCGCCCTGAACTCGGCCAGTGTGGGCCGCGGGCCGATCCAGAACTCGCCGCTGCGGGAGTCGGCGTAGAACTGCTTCATGTCCCGGCCGGCCAGCGGCCGGAAGTACAGCGTCGCGTGGTGGTGGCCGCCGTCGTCCCCCTCGCCGTCGGCAACGGGTTCCAGGACCAGCACGGCGTCCGGCTCGTGGTCGACGCCCAGGCCCGTCAGGTGGGCAAACGCGGAGTGCGGGCGGAAGCGGTAGTCGCAGTCGTTGGAGCGGACCTTCAGGGCGCCGGCCGGGATGACCAGGCGCTCGCCCTTGAACTGTTCGGAAATGGCACAACGGCGGCGCGCGGCATGGTCCGCGACCTCGGCCCGGGCGGGCAGCTGCGTGGACGCGGGAGCCCAATTGGCGGCCATGAAGGCGCGGAACGCGTCCGAGTCGGGGCGGTGCGAACGGTTGTTCACGCGTTCCTCGAGCGGCTGCTGGATGGATTCAGGATGCTGGGTGGGCTGTTCCGTCTGGTTCATCCCCCCAGTCTCTCACCGGGGCTGCGCGCGGACAAAGGCAGGGAGCGCGGTGCCTGGCCCGGCCGGGACGTAGGCTGGGGGAGTGAGGATCGATCTGCACGCGCATTCAAACGTTTCCGACGGCACACAGGCCCCCGCGGGACTCGTGTCCGCGGCCGCTGCGGCGGGGCTGGACGTCCTTGCCCTGACCGACCACGACTCCACCGCCGGCTGGGCCGAGGCGTTGGCGGCGGCCCGCGGGCAGGGGATCGGGCTGGTCCCGGGCATGGAGGTGTCCTGCAAGACGTCCCGCGGGATCAGCGTCCACCTGCTGTGCTACCTGCACGACCCGGCCGACCCCGGGCTGCTGGAGGAAATCACCAAGGCCAAGGACGCCCGCCTGTCCCGCGCCGAACGCATGGTGGAGCGCCTGGCCGAGGACTACCCGCTGAACTGGGACGACGTCAGCGCGCACGTGGCCCCCGGCGCCACGGTCGGCCGGCCGCACATTGCCGACGCCCTGGTGGCGGCCGGGATCGTGGCCGACCGCAACGAGGCCTTTGCCAACATCCTTACCTCACATTCGCGCTACTTTGTCAGCCACTACGCACCGGACCCGGTGCTGGCCGTGGAATTGGTGCGGGCCGCCGGCGGGGTGCCCGTGTTTGCCCACCCGCTCGCGTCCGCCCGGGGGCGGGTGGTGGAGCCGGAAACCTTCCATGACATGATCGACGCCGGACTGCTCGGCCTGGAGGTCGACCACCGGGACAACCCGCCGGAAAACCGCGTCTGGCTGCGCAAGCTGGCGCGCCGGGAAGGGCTGATCGTGACCGGTTCCTCGGACTACCACGGCACCGGGAAACCGAACCTGCTCGGCGAAAACACCACGGCGCCGGAGATGCTCGAACGGATCGTTGACGCCGCGAAGGGTTCGCAGGCGTACCTGCCCTGACCACGGCCGGTGCAGCAATGGTTGTGCCATCATTACCTGCCCGCTCGGTCCATTCGGGCGCGCGGCGGGAGGGCGGCTGGTCGCTTTTTATGGCGGAACCCTCTTGCTGACCTGTTTATTGGGAAAAGGAATGAAAACGCCGACTACGACATGACCGCCGGAAACAAGGTCGGCTTTGGAATTTCCGCCGGCAGCATGACCGCCACGTGGATTTGGGCGTCGTCGATGGACGCCTCGGCCACCTCCGGCTATGCCTACGGCATTTCCGGGCCGATCCACTACGGCCTGTGGGGCGCGTTGATGATTTTGTTCATCCACCCCTTTGGCAAGCGGATCCGCTCCGTGGCGCCCAAGGCCCACACCCTGGCCGAGGCCCTGTACGCCCGGCACGGAAAACCCAGCCAGCTCATGCTGGCCGGCTCCAACATCGCCGGCTCCCTCATCAGCATCACCTCCAACTTCATTGCCGGTGGCATCCTGCTGTACTCCCCGTGGTCCGGTTTCCGTGCCTCCGTGCTGACGGATGCCGCGCAGGTGTTTGCCATGCTGGGCGCCGTGCATTGCCGCGGTGCTGGCCTACGCCATTGGCAACCAGAGCGTTGCCCAGCGCCTGTTTGCCGTGCGTGGGGACCTGATCAAGAAGACCTTCGTGACGGCAACCGGGGGCTATGGCGCCACCATCATCGGCATCGGCATGCTCGGCGTGATGGCGCCGTACACCGGCATTGTGCCGCTGGGCGGGGACACGAACAACCTGATCCCGCAAATGGCCGCGACGTACCCGGGCCCGGTGCTGCTGGGCATCTTCCTGATCATGATCATCGGGGCCCTGTCCTCGACAGCAGACTCGGACCTGTCGGCGCTGTCCGCCATCGTCATGGCCGACATCCATGGGCAGAACATTGCCAGGAAGGGCCAGGGGAACCCGAAGACCATGCTGTTCATCGGGCGCATCACCATGGTGGTTGCCACCGGCGCCGGCCTGTACTTTGCCAGCGGGAAGCTGAACATCCTTGACCTGCTGGTGTTTGTCGGCGCCCTCTGGGGTGCGCTCGTGTTCCCCGTCATCGCCAGCTTCTACTGGGAGAAGGTCACCAACAGGGCCTTCACCGACTCGGTGTTGGCGGCCCCGGCCGCGTTCATCCCCGTCCGCTTCGGCTGGCTGCCGCTGGGCGGCGCCGCCGGAATCGCCGTGGCCATCCTGGCCGTCATTGGAATCGGCGTGGTCCTTGGCCTGATGGCGTTCGGCTTCCTCGGGCTGAAGGTGGCCAAGACCGTGGCAGTGGCGGCGATCATTGCCGCAGCACCGTTTGCCCCCGGCCACCGCCGCGCTGGCACTTGACGAGAAAGCGTAGGACGAATCCATGGACGTTGTGTTCCTGACACTGTACATGCGGGTGTGGCCCGTGATCGTTGCCGTGGTCCTTTAGGTCCTGGGCAAGGCCTTCATCCAGGAAATCCTGACGGCGCGGCGTCAGGGCCGGCCCCTGGTTTAGGGCCCTCCCGGGCACCCAGCGGCAGGCGGCCTTAAGGTCCCGGCACCGTCATGGTTCCAGCACCGTCGTCATGGTTCCAGCACCGTCGCGACGTGGCCCAGCCGTGCCGTCATGACGGCAATCGCCTGGGGGTTGGCGTCAACGCACACAAAACGGCGCCCCAGCTTCGCCGCAACGGCGCCGAGCGTGCCGGAACCGGCGAAGAAGTCCAGCACCCAGTCGCCCTCCCGGGAGGAGGCCGCCACGGCCCGGCGCAGCAGCCCCTCGGGCTTCTGCGTCGGGTAGCCGGTCTTCTCCTTGCCCGTGGGCGAGACGATGGTGTGCCACCAGACATCCGTGGGCAGCTTGCCGCGCTCACGCTTTTCCGGCGTGACCAGGCCGGGGGCCATGTACGGTTCGCGGTCCACCTCGGCGTTGTCGAAGTGGTACTTCTTCGGGTCCTTGACATACACCAGGATGTTGTCGTGCTTGGTGGGCCAGCGGCTTTTGGCCCGCGCACCATAGTCATAGGCCCAGATGATCTCGTTCAGGAAGCATTCCCGGCCAAAGATCGCATCCAGCATGACCTTGGCGTAGTGGACCTCCCGGTAATCGAGGTGCAGGTACAGGGTGCCGTCCTCGGCGAGCAGCCGCCAGGCCTCCACCAGCCGCGGCTCCAGAAACTGCCAGTAGTCCGTGAAGGCGTCGTCATAGCTGTGCAGCGCGCCCTTGACGGTGTCGTAGCTGCGCCCGCCAAAGCCGATGCGGTCGCCGCCGCCGCCGGAATTGCGCACCATGGTGGTCTGCTGCCGGCTCTGCACCCTTCCGGTGTTGAAGGGCGGGTCCACATAAATCAGGGTGAAGGAACCATCCGGGAGGGTGGGGAGGAACTCGGCGTTGTCCGCATGGACCACCAGGTTCGGCCCCGCCCCGTCCGGCTGCCAGGCAGTCGTCGTCATCTGTTGTTGGCTATTCGCCGGCGTCGGGCTTGCCCACGACCTCGCCATTGCGGCGGCGGGTGCGGGTGCGCGTACGCCGCGGACGGGCCGCCGTGCCCTCGCCGGCGGTCTCGGCCGGCCCGTTGTCCCGGGCCTCGTCCCGCTCGCCAGAGGAGGCCCGACGGCGGTTGCGCCCGCCGTCGTTCCGCTCGCCGGCGTGCTTCTCGCCGTGGCGGGCGCCGCTTCGGTTTCCGCCGCGGTTGCCGCCCCGGCCACCCTCACGGCTGTCCTGCTTCGGGGTGTGGCGCTTGCCGGTCTCGCCCAGGTCCTCCAGGACTTCGGCCCCGATCCCGGCGTGGGTGCGCTGGTTGCGCGGCAGGCGGCCCTTGGTGCCTTCCGGGATGTCCAGGTCGGTGTAGAGGTGCGGGGAGGAGGAGTAGGTCTCGACGGGTTCGGGCACGTTCAGGCCCAGGGCCTTGTTGATCAGCGCCCACCGGGGCATGTCGTCCCAGTCCACGAACGTGACGGCCGTGCCCTTGTTGCCGGCGCGGCCCGTGCGGCCCACGCGGTGCAGGTAGATCTTCTCGTCCTCGACGCACTGGTAGTTGACCACGTGCGTGACGTCGTCCACGTCGATGCCGCGGGCGGCGACGTCGGTGGCCACCAGCACGTCGACCTTGTTGTTGCGGAAGGCGCGCAGGGCCTGCTCGCGGGCGCCCTGGCCGAGGTCGCCGTGGATGGCGGCGGCGGCAAAGCCGCGGTCCACGAGTTCCTCGGAGACCTTGGCGGCGGTGCGCTTGGTCTTGGTGAAGATGATGGAGCGGCCGCGGCCGCGCGACTGCAGGATGCGGGCCAGGACCTCGATCTTGTCCAGGTTGTGCGTGCGGTAGATGACCTGGCGGATGTCGCGCTTGGTCAGGCCCTCGTCGTCGGGGTCGGCGGCACGGATGTGCGTGGGCTGCGTCATGTACCGCCGGGCCATGGCGACGACGGGGCCGGGCATGGTGGCGGAGAACAGCATGGTCTGGCGCACGGCCGGGGTGCCGGCGATCAGGGTCTCGACGTCGGGCAGGAAGCCCAGGTCCAGCATCTCGTCGGCCTCGTCGAGGATGACGATCTTGACGTTCTTCAGGTTCAGGTGGCGCTGGCGCAGCAGGTCAATCAGGCGGCCGGGGGTGCCGACCACCACTTCAACGCCCTTTTGCAGGGACTCGATCTGGGGCTCGTAGGCACGGCCGCCGTAAATCGTGGCGATGCGCACGCCGCGGTGCTTGGAGGCCGTGGTGAGGTCGCCGGCGACCTGGACGGCCAGTTCGCGCGTCGGCACGATGACCAGGGCCTGCGGGGCGCCGGGCACGGGCAGCTTGTCATAGCCGTCGTCCTTCGGGCCCACCACGCGCTGCAGCGCGGGGATGCCGAAGCCGAGCGTCTTGCCGGTGCCGGTCTTGGCCTGGCCGATGATGTCGTGCCCGCCGAGTGCGATGGGCAGGGTCATGGCCTGGATCGGGAAGGGATGGGTGATGCCGGCCTCGTTCAGCGACAGCACGATGTCCGCGTGCACGCCGAAGCTGGCGAAGGTGGCCTTCTCTTCCTGGCGGGGAGGCTCGTTGCTGGTCAGGCTGCCGTCAATTTCGACCTTCTCGCTGCTGTCTTCTGCCTGCAGGAGGGAATCTGCTTCAATGCTCAAATTCGTACCGTTCAATTCGTCTATACAGGTGCGCACCCGGTGGCGGCTCAACGCCGGCTTGTCATTGCCGTACGGAACCTGGCGGGGCGCACAAACGGGGGGAAGCCGATCGCGGGCTTACAAAAACGTGGCCTCCCTCCGCCAGGGCGGCGGGCGGGGCGGACCAAAAGAAAGACTCGCGTAGGGGCGGGCTTGTTGAATCAAAAACATCAATCAACGACCGGGCATCCATGTCTACACCCCAAGTCTAGCCGGTCACACCCAATTCCCCTCCGCGGGCCGTCATTTAACGGGGGTGTCGGTGCGCGGCATCCCCGTCTAGCTGCCGTCCTTGCGGGGGGCTGCGGGGACAAACTGGATGGTCCGCCTGGCGATGTCCGCCGTCACGAGCTTCACCCGCACCACGGTGCCCGGTTCCAGCGCGCCTTCGCAGTACCCGGTGACGGCCGGGTCCGCGATCTGGATGGTGCTGCGGGCGGCACCGGCCTTGGTGGTGTGGCCGTTCTGCCGCGGGCCGGCCAGGACGACGGCGTCAAATTCCGTCCCGACCCTGTGGCTGAGCAGCGCCGCCTCCACCGTGTCGATCGCGGCCTTGTCCACCTTGCTGGCGAGCTGGTTGGACGCGGACATGATCTCCGGAAGCCCGTCCAGGGCCTGGACCGCCCAGTCCGGCGCCTCGGAGCCGGAACACAGGGCCGCGCAGATGGCCAGCACAAACCGGTCCACCAGACGGCGCAGCGGCGCGGTGGCGTGGGCGTACGGGGCGGCGACGGCGGCCTGGACCACCTCCTCGGGCACCTCACCGTTAAAGGGTGTGTAGCCGGCGCCGCGGAACAGCGTGGCCGCGGCGTGCATGAGGGCCAGCTGCCTGGGGTCCGAGGTGTCCAGGGTGCGCAGGTAGGCCCCGTACTCCATGCCCTCCTCCCAGGGCTTGCCCAAGGCCACGGTCTGCATCCGGTAGGCGGCCACGGCGCCGTCGTCAGGGGCCGGCATGGTGCGCAGGATGCCCACCTTGCCCTCGAGCATCACCTGGGCGGCGGCCATGCCGGTCAAGAGGGAAATCTGTGCGTTCCAGTCTTCCAGCGGCAGGGCGGGCCGGAACTGCAGGACGTAGCGGCCGTCCACAAACTCCACTTCCTGGGCCGGGACGTTCAGGCTGGCGCCGCCGCGGGCGCGTTCCAGCCCGATCCGCTTCGTCCCGATCTCCCGCAGCAGCTCCAGGGTGCCGGCATAGTCGGCCGGGGCGGTGCCGGCGTCGAGCATGTCCTGGGCCTCGGCATAGCCCAGCTTGGCGATGCTCCGGACGGTGGCGCGGCGGACGCGGGCCGAAAGCTGCGAACCGTCGGCGGCCAGTTCAATCTCCCAGACGAAGGCGGAACGGGGATTGTTGGCGAACAGGCTGGCGGCACCCTCGCTGAGCGGGACAGGGTGCAGGGGGATGCGGTTGCCGGGGGTGTAGAAGGTCTGGCCGCGGCGGCGGGTTTCCGTGTCGAGCGCGCCGCCCGCGGGGACGAAGGAGGGGACGTCGGCGATGGCGTAGTGGACCACGTAGCCGGAGCCCTTGCGCTCCAGGTACATGGCCTGGTCAAGGTCCAGGGAGCCGGGCGGGTCGATGGTGATGAAGGGCAGGGCGGTCAGGTCCGGCTCCGGGAGCGTGTGGCCGGCAATGACCGTCTCCACTTCCGCCAGCACGTCCGGGCCAAATCCGTCGGGCAGGTCAAACTCCACCGACAGGGCTGCCAGGGCCTCGGCCAGTGCCTGCTGCGCGGCGCTGCCTTTGACGCCAATGTGAGAGTACGGCACGCAATCAGCGTAAACGATTCGCCCCGCTACGCAAGGGCGGCGCGGCCCGGCTACGCTGGAGCCTATGAGTACTCCGCCCCCCGCAGCCGAAGAGCCCATTTCCGCCGGAGAGCTGAGCGCACGGTACGACAAATTTGTGGTGGACCTGCTCGGCGGCATTGCCTACGGGGAGCTTTCCGGGTTTGAGCGGCTGTCCTCCGACGCCCGCTACTCGCCAACGCTCAATGACCGCGCCGTGCTGGGCAAGATGGCGGTGGCCGAGTTTGGGCACTACGAGATGGTGTGCGCCAGGCTGCACGCCATGGGCATGGACCCGGAGCTGGCCATGCTGCCGTTCCAGCGCACGATTGACTCCTTCCACGAGCGGACGCGGCCTGCCGACTGGCATGAATCGCTCATGAAGGCCTACGTGGTGGATGCCATCACCGAGGACTTTTATGCAGCCATTGCCGAACGGCTGGACGGCGAAACGCGCGGCATCATTGCCCGGGTGCGCACCAGCAAGGCCCAGACGGAGCTGCTGGAACAGCTGCTGCACAAGATGCTCGCCGAGGACCCCCGGCTGTCCTCACGCCTGGCGTTGTGGGGCCGGCGGCTGGTGGGTGAGGCGCTGACCCAGGCGCAGCAGATCGGCGCACGGCACAGTTTCCTGGTGGGCCTGGGCCCGGACGGCAGGCAGGAGGAGGCCGCCTCGGAGGTGGGAACCATCCTGGCCCAGCTGACGCGCGGGCACTCAAAGCGCATGAGCCGGCTGGGCCTGACGGCCTGAGCCATGCTGCGCAGTTACGGGTGCTGCGCGGCCCGGACATCGGCCACGATCCGGCGGACGGCATCCGCCACGCTGTCCCCGGCCAGGATCGGTCGTTCGGCCACGCCCTCCAGTGCGTTCCAGCCGTGGTACCAGCCCCGCATCTGCTTTTCGCCAAAGTCCGCCAGCTTGTGCGGCCGGGTCTGGTGGCGGCGCAGCGTCTCCTCAAGCGTGAGGTCCCAGGCGTAGAACAGGCTGGGCCCGGCATGCCCGTTGCGCAGCCGGATGAACGTCGCGCTGTACGCCGAGGCGTTGAACATGCCGTCCATGATGACATCCCGCCCGTGCCGCAGTGCCAGCTGGGCCGCGTGTTCAATGAGTTCCACGCTCAAAAGCGAGTAGTTGCCCGTTTCGCCGAGGATGCCGCGGCGGAAGTAGTCCTGTTCAATCCACACCGCACCCAGTTCGTGCTGCAGCGCGCGGGCCACCGTGCTCTTGCCGGAGCCGGAATTGCCGCGCAGCACGATCAAGGTGGACATGCTTCCATCCAAGCACAGGCGCCGCCGCGGCCCCAGCAGCCCTACATGGGCCTGCTTGCTTCGGTGTCACAGGGAGTGGGCCACCAGTTCCTTCATGATCTCGTTCGTGCCGCCGTAAATTTTTTGGACGCGTGCGGCGGCGTAGCGGCGGGCAATGGGGTACTCGGTCATGTAGCCGTATCCGCCAAAGACCTGCAGGCACCGGTCGGTGACCTTGCTTTGCACATCGGTGCACCAGAATTTTGCGAGCGAGGCCGTAGGCGCATCGAGGGCGCCGGCGACGTGCAGGGCAATGCAGTGGTCGACGAGCGTGCGGGCCGCGAGGCTGTCTGCTGCCGACTCCGCGAGCACGAACCGGGTGTTTTGGAAGGACATCAGCTTTTGGCCAAAGGCGTCCCTGTCCTTCGCATACGCCGTTGCCTCGCGAACCGCGTACTCCGACTCCGCGGCAGAGGCCACTGCGATGGCCAGGCGTTCCTGGGGCAGCTGCTGCATGAGTTGGATGAAGCCCCGGCCCTCGATGCCGCCCAGGACGTTTTCGGCCGGAACCCTCATGTCAACGAAGGAGAGTTCGCGGGTGTCCTGCCCGTGCATGCCGATCTTCTCCAGGATGCGGCCGCGTTCGAATCCGGCAAGGCCGGCGGTCTCGGCCACAATGAGTGACAATCCCTTGCCGCCCTTGTCCGCACCCGTCCGGGCGGCGATAATCAGCAGGTCGCAGTCGGTGGCGTTGGAGATGAAGGTCTTGGAGCCGTTGACCACGTACGCGTCGCCGTCGCGCCTGGCCTGGGTGCGGACACTTTGGAGGTCCGAACCTGTCGAGGGTTCGGTCATGGCGATGGCGCCGACAAGGCTGCCGTCCGCCATGCCGGGGAGCCAGCGCTGTTTCTGTGCTTCCGTGCCGAAGGCGGCGATGTAGTGGGCGACAATGGCACTGTGGACGACGTTGGCCCAGGCGGAGTCGGCGATGCGTGCCTGCTCTTCGATGATGACGGCCTCGTGGGCGAAGGTGCCGCCGCCTCCGCCGTATTCCTCGGGGATGCTGATGCACAAAAGGCCTGCCGCGCCGGCCTGACGCCAGAATTCCCTGTCCACGCAGTGCTGTTGGGCCCACCGGGCATGGTGCGGGCGGGAATTCTGGTCCAGGAACGTGCGGGCCAGGTCCCTGAGGTCGTCAAGTTCCTCCGTCAGCCAGGGGGAACGGTGGTTGTCCATGATCACGGTGGTGCTCCTAGTGTCCGGTGAAGTGCGATGTGTGCCGCCCGGTGGCTGCGGCAACGCCTTGGCGGGCATCGGGGGTGCCGACGCCGGGACGGGCCACGGCGGCCAGGGGCAGGTCGTGCGCCAGGCCAAGGGCCGTCCAATACTCCGTGGTGCGGGCCGCGAACCCGCGCGCCAGTTCGTCGCGCGTCCGTCCCACCAATGCGGAGAGCCGGTTGACAAAGTGCGGCTCGAGCGCGGCGACGGCGATGTACCCGTCGGCAGTTTCGTAGATGCCGTACGACGGCGTTGCGCCGCCAAGGACGGACCCGGGGGACGTGAGGCCGTGCCGGACACCGGCGGCCGCGGAGTGGGCCGCGTCATCCAGGGACACCCGCTCGTGGACGTTCCGGGCGCCGTGGTCCCGTTGGCGCAGGGCCGCGAAGGTGGCGGACACGGCCCGCTCGGCGCCCAACAGGTCTGCGACCGGCACGAGCGGCAGGGCCGGGGGAAGAAGTGTGCCGTGAGCGGCCTGGTAGGTGAGGTCATGGCCGGGCTGCTCGGCCAGGGGGCCGTCGTGCCCGACGATCTCGACGAGGGCGGTGTTGTGGAACTGGAGGTCCGCGAGGAGCCGGAGCCGGGCGAAGGCCGAGGGGCGCATGGCCGTGAGCAGCACGTCGGCCTGGGCCAGGCGGGCCAGGAACCCGGACCGTCCCGCCGGGTCCTTCAGGTCGAGCCGGATGACTTCCTGGCCCGTGACGAGTTCGGAATACCATGACGGGGCAGCGCCTTGGAGCGGATCGCCCTGCGGCGGCTCAACCTTGATGACCTTGGCACCCAGCATCGCCAGCCTGGACGCAGCCACGGGTCCGGGAAGGTTGATTGCAAGGGTGACTATGACAACGCCGGCAAGCGGGCTGGACATGGGCTCTCCTCGTGGTGGCGTCTCTGCCGTAATTTGTACAGTTGTACTGTATCCAAAACGTATATTCAATAGTTTGTAGGTTAGTATGGCGGGATGAACGGAAGGGGCGGCGGCGTGGAGAACGCCGGGGGGCAAAAAACGGCGGCACCTCTGGCGCCCTGGTCAGCCGGCGACCTCACGTCCAAGGCGCGAATTCGCAATGCAGCCCTCCGCTTGTTCGCCCAGTACGGCGAGGGCGGCACCTCGATGCGGATGATCGCTGCCGAAGCCGAAGTGACCGTCGGGCTCGTAGCCCACCACTACGGGACCAAGGACCGGCTGCGGGAGGCCGTGGACGAGGCCATCGTCAATCTTTTCGCCGAAACCCTTGCCTCGACCCCGGTGACTGGCACCCCGCACGAGGTTGTCGGCCGCCGGGACGCCGCCGTGGCACAGATGCTGGGGAGCAACCCGGTGGTCCTGGACTACCTGCGCCGTGCCCTGCTTACCGGCCAGGGGCGGCCCGGTGACGTGCTGAGCCAATTGGCGGTGCTGACGGCCAACCAGGTGCGCGCCCTGCGCGAGTCGGGACTGGCCTCAACGGGCCGCAGCGTCACCGAGCAAACAGTGACAACCATCGTCCGCCAGCTTGGACGCCTGCTGCTGCAACCCATGGCCAACCGCATTTTCGAGGAGTTCGGGGAACCGGGCGAGGAAGCCCCCGAACTCGTCGTGGGAGTCAGGACGTAAGGCCGACCGCCGTCGCCCTTTACCCGGTCCCTTGGCGCCTCGTCGTGCGCCCTCCCGCAGGACGTGCGTTCGCTCACAACCGGAATAGCCGCTGCAGCGCGCCCGTTCCCACCATTAACGACTTCAGAGGAGAAGAATGCTGGACGTGGTGATCATCGGTGCCGGACAGGCAGGCCTTTCCGCCGCCTATTACCTGGCCCGTCACGGGCTCATTCCGGAGCGCGACTTTGTGGTCCTCGACGCCAACAGCGGTCCCGGCGGGGCCTGGCGCCACCGCTGGCCGTCCCTCACCCTCGGTGCCGCGCACGCCGTCCACGACCTGCCCGGCATGAAGCTTGGTCCGGCCGATCCCGGTGAACCGGCTTCCGCCGTCGTGGAACGCTACTATGCCCGCTACGAAAAGACCTTTGAGCTGCCCGTGCACCGGCCCGTCAACGTCCTGGCCGTCCGCCACCAGGACACGGACGACGACGGCGTTCCCGGGACCGTGCCCGGCGCCCCCCTGACGGTGGAAACCGACCGCGGCCGGTACGTGACGCGCCTGGTCATCAACGCCACGGGCACCTGGGACAAGCCGCACTGGCCGCACTATCCCGGCCAGGAAACATTCACCGGCCGCCAGCTGCACACCCATGACTTCCAGTCCGCTGCGGACTTTGCCGGGCACCGTGTGATGGTGGTGGGCGGGGGCACCTCCGCGGTGCAGTTCCTGCTGCAGCTGTCCGCGGAAGGCGTGGAAACCGCGTGGTCCACGCGCCGCCCGCCGGAATTCACCACCCGCGGGTTCGACCCGGACTGGGGCCGGGACGTGGAACGGCGCGTCAACGAGCGCACGGCCGCCGGGCTGCCGCCGCTGAGCGTGGTGGGCGTGACCGGACTGCCATTAACACAGCAGTACCAAAACGGGATTGCCGCCGGAACACTGGTCTCCCGCGGCCCGTTGCAGCGGCTCACCCCCATGGGCGCCGAGTTTGAAGACGGCTCCGGCTTCCAGGCCGACACCATACTCTGGGCCACCGGCTTCCGCGCCGCCCTGGACCACCTGGCCCCGCTGAAGCTGCGGGAACCCGGCGGCGGCATCGTCATGGACGGGGTCAAGGTGGCGCGCGAACCGCGGCTGCTGCTGGTGGGGTACGGCGCCTCGGCCTCGACCCTGGGTGCCAACCGGGCCGGCCGGGCCGCAGCGCTCGCCGCCCTGGAACGGCTCAGCGTCCCCGCTGCCGCCTGATACCCGGCGCCACCTGAGCCCCCGGAGCCACCGCTTCCGGTGCCCGGAAATATACCCGTCCCCGGCGCGGTTGCCGCAAGGGAGACCACCTGAAAGGCAAAACCCATGACCCTGCCCCTGTCCATCCTTGACCTCGCCCACATTGGCGACGACGGCGTTGCCGCAAGTTTTTCGGCCTCCGTGGAACTGGCACAAAGGGCCGAGGAATGGGGGTACACGCGGATCTGGTTTGCCGAGCACCACAACATGCCCTCGATCGGCTCCTCGGCCACCAGCGTGCTGATTGCCCACGTGGCCGCGCACACCAAATCGATCCGCCTCGGCGCCGGCGGGATCATGCTGCCCAACCACTCGCCGCTGCAGATCGCCGAGCAGTTCGGCACGCTGGAAACCCTGCACCCGGGGCGCATCGACCTGGGCCTGGGGCGCGCACCCGGCAGCGACCAGAACACCATGCGGGCGCTGCGCCGGGACCCCTCGGCCGCTGACACCTTCCCGCAGGACGTGCAGGAACTCCAGGCGTACTTCGCCGGCCAAACCCGCATCCCCGGCGTGAACGCCTACCCGGGGAAGGACACCAACGTCCCCCTGTACATCCTCGGGTCCTCACTGTTCGGGGCCAGGCTCGCCGCCGCGCTGGGCCTGCCCTACTCCTTTGCCTCGCATTTTGCCCCGCAGGCCCTGGAGGACGCGGTGCGGATCTACCGGCGCGACTTCCAGCCGTCGGCCGCGCTGCCCGAGCCCTACGTCATCGCCGGCGTCAACGCGATCGTGGCGGACACACAGGAGGAGGCCGACGCCCTGTTCCTCACCGCCAAGCGGCGCCGGGTGGCCTCCATGGTGGGCCGCGGCCAGACCTTCACGGACGCGGAAATGGACCTGCTGCTGGACTCCCCGGCGGGCCAGCAGGTGCTGAACATGATGCGCTATTCGGCGGTCGGCACCCCCGCCGTGGCCCGCGAGTACCTGGAAGGCTTTGCCGCGAAGGCCGGCGCGGACGAGCTCATTGTGGCCACCCAGGTCACCGACCGTGCCGCCTGGATCCGCAGCTTTGAGCTGCTCGCGGGGGTTATGGAACTGGCGCCGCAGGGGTAGCCTGCTGGCATGGCAATTGCACGGAATCCCGGGCTGGTCATCGACTGCCCCGACGCGGGCGCCCTGGCGCACTTCTATGGTTCACTGCTCGGCTGGCAGGCCACGGTCCAGCCGGAATGGGTGGAGATCCGGCCCGAGGACGGCAGCAACTGCATTTGCTTCCAACAGGTGGCCGGCTACCGGGCGCCCGCGTGGCCCGGACAGGACCCGCCGCAGCAGATGCACCTGGACCTGGTGGTGGAGGACCTCGACGCCGGCGAGTCCGCGGTGCTGGGACTGGGCGGCACGAAGGCCGGATTCCAGCCCGGCACCACGTTCCGCGTCTTCCTGGACCCGGCCGGGCACCCGTTCTGCCTGTGCCTCTCCTGAAACCCCGGTGCCGGCCCGGCTCAGCTGCCGGACTTCAGGTGTCCCCGGTCTGAGAGGGAGATGCTGGCGGCAGCGACCAGCACCCCGACCACCACGCCCACCAGGGTGTCCGCAACCCGGCTGAACGCCGCATCCGGGCCCAGGTGCGAGCCGAGTCCCGTCATGATCAGCGCCATCGGCGTTATGACAATGGTGGTCAGCGTGTAACTCTTCAGCACCAGCAGCTCGGCCATCACCTGGAACGCCACCACCAGGCCCACGGACGGCCAGAACCCCAACGCGAAGGACAGCAGGACCATGGCCACCACCGCGCCGGCCACGTTTCCCAGCAGCCGCTGGATGCTGCGCTGGACCGTGGTGCCGTAGTTCAACCCCTGCAAGGCCGCCACGGCGCCCATCGAGGCCCACAGCGGATGTTCCAGTCCCAGCCCGACGGCGGCCCAGCCGGACAGTGAAGAGGCGGCGGCCATGCGCAGCGCCTGGCTGCCGCTGGCCCGTGACCGCAGGCCCGTGCGAGCCTGCGCCAGCAAGCCCTGCAGCGACGGCATCCAGCCGGAGTCCGGCGCCGGCAGCTTTGGCCCTGCAAGCTCCGGCACGCCCCTGTTTTTACGCAACATGGCCTCGTGCCGGGACAGGCGCTGCAGTGCGGCAGTCCGCGCAGCGCCATGCAGGGCCTCGGCCGCGGAGGTCTCATCCAGCAGCTGGTTCAGCACCGCCGCCTCGCGCTGCAGGGCGCGCGAACGCCGGCTGCCGGCGCGCAACGGTCCGGCACTGAGGGCCACCGCCTCGCGGGCCCGGCGCAAGGCGGCGGCTGCGGGGTCCTGGTGGGGACCGGCGTCGGCCGTTCCCAGGCGGACGGCCGCGGCGATGGCCCGGGCCACGGCCAGCCGTGCCGGGCCCATCGGCACAACGAGCACGGGTGCCATGGCCACCACCCAGCCCACCACGGCCCCCACGGCGACGGCGCCCAGCACCTGGGGGACGGTGCCCATCGTGTGAGTAAATCCGGTCCCGGCCGAGGCGGCAAAGACCAGGATCACGGCGCCGGGGCCGGTGATGCCACAGGCGGAGAACAGGTGCGCCGCGGCGCCGGCGATGAGGGACAGCACGGCGATCTGGAGCCAGATCGGCACGCCCGCCCCGCCCAGGACTGCGCCCGCCCCCGCCGCCAGGAGGAGGGCGGCCGCGACCAGGACCAGGACGCGTGCCAGGCGCGGGTACGGCTGGTACCGCCCAAAGGCGGAGCAGAGCGCGCCCAGGGACGCCATGCCCGCCAGCTGTTCATGTCCCATCAGCCCGCCGCCCACGAGCACCAGGGAGGCGGCGATGCCGACCTTGATGGCCGGGGCGAAGATGGCGTCGGCCGGGCGGACGGCAAACGATGCCCGCCAGGTGGCCGGGGCAAGGGAATGGGCCAGGGCGGCGCGGGAGAGGCGGACACGGGTCAGGGCGGACATGGTTCCATGCTACAAGATATTTTACTAGTAAAATAGATGTGAACTGTGTGAGCATCCTCTCTAGACTGGGGGAATGGAAACGAATGCGGCAGGCGACTTTGTGGACCGTGCGCGCGCCGGGTGGGAAAGGTCGCGCCCGGGGCTGGACGTCTCCAGCATCGAGGTCATGGGGCGCATCTCCCGCATCGGCGCCCAGGCCTCGCACCGGGTGGAACGCGGCCTTGCCGCCGCTGCGGTTTCGCGGGCCGAGTTCGACGTCCTGTGCGCCCTTGCGCGCAGCGAACGGCCCCTGCGGGCGAGCGAGGTGACGGCGGCAACGATGCTCAGCGGCGCCTCAACCACCAAAAACGTGGACCGGCTGGCCCGGCGCGGGCTCGTGGAGCGGCTGCCGTGGGAACGCGACGGGCGGGTTGTCCTCATGCAATTGACGGCGCTCGGAACCGAACTGGTGGACCGCGAATTTCCGCATCTGCTTGACCTGGACAGGGAAGCGCTGGCAGGGCTCGACGCAGGGGAGCGGGAACTGCTGGCAGCCCTGCTGCGGAAGGTGTCCGCGAAGATGGAGCCGGCGGGCTAGGCCTGTGCGCGCCGCCACTCGACGGTTTCGCCGGCGCCTGCGCCCAGGGCGTGCCATGCAGGCGGCGGCGTGTGTCATTTCACCCGCCCCCGCCGGGATGGCACGCCGTCGGTGTGGCCAGGGGAAGGGCTACCCCAGCGCGGGCAGCCGGGAGAGCAGTTCCTGGGCGGCCGCCGTCGGATCGTCGGCGTCCGTGACGGCGCGGACCACCACAATCCGGGAGGCGCCGGCCGCCACCACGGCGTCCACATTTGTCAGGTCCACGCCGCCGATGGCAAACCACGGCTTGGCGGTCCCCAGCGAGGCGGCGTGCTCCACCAGTCCCAGCCCGACGGCGGACCGGCCCGGCTTGGTGGGCGTGGCCCACAGCGGCCCGACGCAGAAGTAGCCGGCCTCGGGATTCGCTGCGGCGGCCGTGGCCTGGGCGGGGTCGTGGCTGGAGAGCCCGATGGCCACGGAGGGCCCCACCAGGGAGCGCGCGGCAGGCAGGGGCAGGTCCTTTTGGCCCACGTGGAACACCGGCGCCCCGGACAGCCGCGCGATGTCGGCGCGGTCGTTCACGGCCCACAGCCTGCCACATTCCTCCGCCACACCGCGCAGCACGGCGAGCAGTTCCAGCTCCTCGGCAGCCTCGAGCGACTTGTCGCGCAGCTGGATGATGTCGACCCCGCCGGCGTAGGCGGCACGCAGGAATTCCGCAAAGTCGCCGCGTTCCCGGCGGGAATCGGTGCACACGTACAGGCGTGCGTCGGCGATCGGGGGAGCGGGGGCTGGGGGCGTGGCGTCATGGATGGCGGAAGGCAGGCTCATGTCTCATAGACTAGTTCAGTACCGCGGGAGCCGGGCAAGCCGGCTGAGAGGGCACACACCTGTGCCGACCGAAAGGCGCCCACGGGCGCGGAACCTGATCCGGCCCATACCGGCGTAGGGAAGGAGTCACAGCCATGGCGCACACGCCCGATTCAAAAGCCGTGTCCGAGGCCATCACCACCGACGTGGCCGTCATCGGCGGCGGGATCGTGGGCCTGGGGATCGCCTGGGAAGCCCAGCGCAGCGGCCGCAACGTCACCGTCATCGACCCCTCGCCCGCGACCGGCGCCACCTTTGCTGCCGCCGGCATGCTGGCCCCCGTCAGCGAACTGCATTACCAGGAGGAGGGCCTGCTGGAACTGACGCTCGCCTCCGCGGCCCGCTGGCCGGAATTCGTCGCCCCGCTGGTGGCCGCCGGCCATGCCGACACCGGATTCCGCACGACGCCGACCCTGGTCCTGGGTGCCGACGCCGCGGACCGCGCCGCGCTGGCCGACCTCCGGGAGGTCCAGCTCGCGCACGGGCTGGACGTGGAGCAGCTGGGCATCCGCCAGGCCCGCGCCGCGGAGCCGCTGGTGGGGCCGCACATTTCCTGTGCCTACCGCATTGCCCAGGACCACCAGGTGGATCCGCGCGGCGTGGCCACGGCCATCCGTGTCCAGCTCAACGTGGTGGCGGCGGAGCGGGGGCGGCTGCGCGAGGAGCAGACCAGCATCCGGCGCAACGCCGTCGCGCTGCTGCACCAGGACCCGCAGGATTCCCGCTCGCGGGTCACCGGCGTGCGGTTGGAGGACGGCCGCGAGGTGCACGCCGGCGAGGTGGTGGTGGCCAACGGGCTTGGCGCGCCCTTGCTGCAGGGCCTGCCGGAGGGCCTGGAGCTGCCCGTCCGGCCCGTCTACGGGGACATCCTGCGCCTGCGCGTGCCCGCCCACCTGCAGCCGCTGGCCACCGCCACCATCCGCGGACTGGTGCGGGGGCTGCCGGTCTACCTTGTGCCGCGCAACGACAACACGGTGGTCATCGGCGCCACGAGCCGCGAGGACGGCTCGGCGGCCGTCAGCGCCGGGGGAGTGCACCAGCTGCTGCGCGACGCCCAGGTGCTGGTGCCCGCCGTCGCCGAACTGGAACTGCTGGAAACCACGGCGCGGGCCCGCCCCGGCACCCCGGACAACGCCCCGCTGCTGGGCCGGGTTGCCGACGGCGCCGGGCGCGACATTCCCGGGCTCATCATTGCCACCGGCTTCTTCCGGCACGGCGTCCTGCTGACGGCCATCGCCGCACACACCGTCCGCCAACTGCTGGGTGACATCACCGACCTCGCGTGGGAACGCTTCCGCCCCGACCGGTTTTCACCCGCGCTTCGCCCATCCGGCCCCACCCCACAGGAGACACCATGAGCATCATCCAACTCAACGGCGCCGCCGCGCCGCTGGCCGCCGGCACCACCGTCGCCGATCTCGTCGCCGCCGTCACGGGGCGGGCCATCCTGCCCACCGGGCAGCCGGCCGACGGCGGCCGGCTGGGCGTGGCCGTGGCCCGCAACGCGGACATTGTGCCGCGCAGCCAGTGGTCGGCGACCGCGGTGGTTGCCGACGACGACGTCGAGATCGTCACGGCCGTCCAGGGCGGCTAGGCACGGCCTCAGGCCGGGCGCCGGCCCGGCACCCCGCCCGGCACGCGCGCCGGCAAACATACCCTTTTGGAAGAAAGCGAAGCACCATGACTGAAATCCTGACGGAAACCGACCCGTTCACCGTGGCGGGCGTCCCGCTCGGCTCGCGGCTGATCATGGGCACCGGCGGGGCGCCCAGCCTGGACGGCCTGGGAGCGGCACTCGTGGCCTCCGGCACCGAGCTGACCACGGTGGCCATGCGCCGGTACGCCCCCGGCAGCGGGGGCGGCGGTGCCGGCACCAACCTCTTCGAGCTGCTGCTGGAAAACAACATCCGCGTGCTGCCCAACACGGCCGGCTGCTTCACCGCCCGCGAGGCAGTCATGACGGCCGAGCTGGCACGCGAGGCGCTGGAAACCGACTGGGTGAAGCTGGAAGTCATCGCCGACGAGCACACCCTGCTGCCCGACGCCGTCGAACTCGTCGACGCCACCGAACAGCTGGTCAACCGCGGCTTCAAGGTCTTCGCCTACACCAACGACGACCCGGTGGTGGCGCTGCGCCTGGAACAGCTTGGCGCCGCCGCCGTCATGCCGCTGGGCGCCCCCATCGGCACCGGGCTGGGCATCCTGAACCCGCACAACATCGAACTGATCGTCTCCCGGGCCGGCGTGCCCGTGGTGCTCGACGCCGGAATCGGCACCGCGTCCGACGCCGCCCTGGCCATGGAGCTGGGCTGCGACGCCGTCCTGTTGGCCACCGCCGTGACCCGTGCGCAGGACCCGGTCCGCATGGCCGAGGCCTTCAAACACGCGGTGATCGGTGGCAGACTGGCCTCACGGGCGGGGCGCATCCCCAAGCGGGCCCATGCCTTGGCGTCGTCGGCCATGGAGGGCCGCCCGGACCTCTAAAACAAAAACTGAAGGAGCCTGCCATGGCTGCGAACGATGTTTTGACCAGGGACCAGATTGACGCGGAGCTGGCGGTGCTGCCGGACTGGAGGTTCCGCCTGGGCGGGCTGGCGGCGGCGCTGAAGTGCCCGTCGTCGGCCGCGGCACTGGAGCTCTTTGCCGCCATTGGCGCCCTGGCCCAGGAAGCCAACCACCACCCCGATGTGGACTGGCGCTATGACACCTTGTTCGTGGTGCTGACCTCGCACGACGCCGGTTCCAAGGTGACGGCGCGGGACGCGTCCCTGGCAAAGGCCATCTCGGCGGCGGCGCGGCAGGCCGGGGCCGTGGCGCATCCGGAGCTGCTGCGACGCGTTGAAATTGCCATGGACACTGCCGACTTTGCGGCAGTGGCGCCCGTGTGGGCGTCCGCCCTGGGATTCAAGGAGGGGGAGCCGGACGACCTCCGGGACCCGTCGGGCCGGCTGCCCACGCTGTGGTTCCAGCAGACCGAAACGCCCAACCCCAACCGCTTCCACCTCGACATCCATGTGCCGGCCAGCGAGGCGCAGGGCGTGCTTGCGGCCGTGGAGGCGGCAGGCGCCACACTGGACCATGCCAACGCGCCCGCCTTTGTCATCGCCACCGACGCGCAGGGCAACCGGCTGTGCATCTGCACGGAAGAAGGCCGGGACGCCTGACCCGCCTGCGGGCCGGCGCCGGACGCCGGCCTGCGTGGAGCTGCCGCTAATGCATGGCCAGGATCTGGTTGGCCCGTTCCAGCTGGCGGGCATGGCGGGTGCGGCCCACGAAGCCGGCCACGGCCCAGGCCACCGCGCCGCCCACGGCCATGGACAGGATCCACGGAATCCACGCGGTGGCGGCGGAGTTGCCCAGGCCCACGGCCATGGTGACCATCCAGATGACCTCTGCCGCAACCACGGCGGCCCCGGCCGGAAGCAGCGCCCCGAAAGTGGCACGGTACTTATCCACGCCCCAGGCGATGGCGCCAAAGCCGCCTGCCGTCAGGGCAATAATGACCAGTGCAACCATGATGCTTCCTCGTTCCCGGTGGCCGTCAGCGGTGCGACGGCGGTGTCAGTTGTGCGGGGCCCGGCCGGCTACAGTGCGCCGAAACCCACCCGGCGGGCCTCTTCGGCGCCAACCTCGACGTAGCCCAGGGCGTTGCCGGGCACAATGACGATGCGGCCCTTTTCATCCTTCAGGCGCAGCTCGGTTCCCTTGGCCAGGGCTTCGGAGACCTGTGCGGCGACCTCGTCCGCGGACTGCTCGGAGTCAAAGACGATCTCACGGGCGATGTTTTGGATGCCGATCTTGATTTCCACAGGTGTCTCCTCGATGCATGCGTGCAAAAAATATACGTACGGCCAACTCTATGCGGCGGGGCCCTGTGGTTCCTTCGGGAACCGGCTAATTCCGCGCCAAGCTAAACGGTACACAAGATCGCTGGCCACCTCGAGGTCCAGGTCCCCGTTTGCCTCCAGCCAATAGCGGGCGCTGACCTGGGCCATGCCGGCCAGTGCGCGGCCCAGCAGAATGGCCTCCAGCTGACCCAGCAGGGTGTCTTCGGCGATGACGGCGGCCAGCGCGTCTGCCAGCTCGGCATTGAACTGCTCCAGCCGCAGGGCCACGTCGTGGTCGTTGACCAGGTCTGATTCAAAGATCAGCCGGTAGGCCTGGTCGTCGTTGGCCACAAACTGGAAGTAGGCCTTCATGGTGGCCTGGACGCGCAGCTTGTTGTCCGTGGTGGAATTCAAGGCCTCCAACAGCATCTGCTTCAGCGTGGCCAGGTGGTTTTCCAGCAGCGCCACATACAGCTCACGCTTGCTGGGGAAGTGCTGGTAAAGCACCGGCTTGCTGACCTTTGCCGCCTCGGCAATCTCGTCCATGGCAGCGCCGTGGTAACCGTTGTTCACAAACACTTCAAGGGCCGCTTGCAGCAGTTGCGCTCGACGTTCGTCGCGGGGCAGCCGGGCGAGGTGGACACGCCGCGGAGCCCCTTCCCCTGCGCGGGCTTCGGTTGTCATGGTGCGTCCCTTTCTTCAAGCCCCGGCCATTGGTGCTGCATGACTGCGGCTACGGCCATTGTACCGGGCGGTAATAGCCCACATGGCACCGTTCGGGACTAAATTGTTAACCATGGTTTCCCTGATCACTGCCCCCAATGCCCAGCGCCAGCAGCCGTTGCCACCGTTGGTGGAGCCGGGCCCGCCGATGGACGCCGAGGAACTGGAACGGTATTCCCGCCATGCCCTCATCCCCGAGATCGGGCTGGAGGGCCAGCGGCGGCTGCGCAACGCCAAGGTGCTGGTCATTGGCGCGGGCGGGCTGGGTTCCCCGGCCCTGCTTTACCTGGCGGCCGCGGGCGTGGGCACCCTGGGCATCATCGACGACGACACCGTGGAACTGAGCAACCTCCAGCGGCAGGTCATCCACGGGGTCGCGGACATCGGCCGCACGAAGCTGGAGTCTGCCCGGGATTCCATCGCGGCCATCAACCCCGGCGTCAAGGTGGTGCTGCACCAGCTCCGCCTCGACTCCTCCAATGCCCTGGACCTGTTCAGGGGCTATGACGTCATCCTGGACGGCGCGGACAACTTCTCCACCCGCTACCTGGTCAACGATGCGGCCGCCATGCTCGGCAAGCCCTATGTGTGGGGCTCCATCCTGCGCTTCGACGGCCAGGTCAGCGTCTTTTGGGACAAATACGGCCCCAACTACCGCGACCTCTACCCCGAACCGCCCGCCCCCGGCACCGTCCCGTCCTGCGCCGAGGGCGGCGTCTTCGGCATGCTGTGTGCGTCCATCGGGGCCATGATGGTCACCGAGGCGGTCAAGCTCATCACGGGGATCGGGCAGACCCTGCTGGGCCGGCTGCTGATCTTTGACGCGCTGTCCTCGCGCTGGCGCGAGATCCGCATTGCCAAGGACCCGGATGCGGCGCCCATCACCGGGCTGATCGACTACGACTTCTTCTGCGGCATCCTCCCGCCCGCCGATCCCGCGCACGACGCCGGACTCATCACCGTGACCCAGCTCGCCGCCCGGCTGGCGAACCGGGAGCGCGGCGCGGAGGACTTTGTGCTCGTGGACGTACGTGAACCGGTGGAATTTGAAATCTCCCGGATCCCCGGCTCCGTGCTCATCCCGGTGGGCGGCATCAAGGACGGCACCGCGCTGGCGCAAATTCCGCGCAACGTGCCGCTGGTGCTCCACTGCAAGTCGGGGGCCCGCTCGGCCCAGGCGTTGGCGAGCCTGAAGGCGGCGGGCTATGGCGACGTCGTGCACCTTGAGGGCGGGATCGACGCCTGGAACCGTGGCATGGGCCACGGGGCGTAATTCAGCCGCTGCGGCGCCGGTGCCGGCCTGCCCGGGAGGGCTGGTCTAGGCGGTGGCTTCCCGGCCTGCGTCCGGCACGGCGGGGTCCATGGCGCGCAGCCGTGATTCGGCAGCGGCGCCCAGGGCGGCAGGTTCCACCTTCAGCCCGTACAGGGCGTCCAGGGCGGCCAGGTAGCTCTCGGCATCGCCGGCCGCGGCCAGCTCCTTGGCCCGCACGGTGGGGACGTGCAGAAGCTGCTTGACCATGCGGCGCATGGCGAATTCCACCTCTTCGGTGGCGGCCGTGCAGCCGTGCTGCTGGCGGACCTTGGCGATCTCGTCGTCCAGCACGGCCATGGTGTGCCGGCGCAGGGCGACGATGGCGTGGTCCAGGGAGCGGGCGTTTTGGGCCTGTTCAAAGTTGGCGGCGGCGTCGGCCACCAGCGTGGCGGCCTCCACCAGCGTGGCCGATTGCTCGGCGGGCGCGGCCTGCCGGACGGTTTCCAGGGTCAGCAGGTCCACGCCGGGAAGGTCGGCGATGTCCGCGGCGAAGTCGTGCGTCAGGGCCAGGTCAATGACCGTCAACTGGGGGGAGCCGGCGTGGCGCAGCGGGGCGATGTCGGCGGCGGCCACTTGGCCGTCCGAGCCGCTGCAGCCCAGCAGCAGCTGTGCCGCGGCCAGTGCCTCCGGCAGGGTTTCCTCGCTGAGGGCCGTTCCGCCGCGGGAGGCGACGAACGTTTCGGCGCGGCCCGAGCCGGAGTGGACGCGGACGTCCGTGCAGCCGCGCTGCACCAGCTGGGCCATGGCCGCACCGGCATAGGCGCCGGTGCCAAACAGCACGGCCGTCTTGCCGGCCAGGGACGGGGCATCCTGCAGTTCGGCGGCCAGGTCCAGCGCCACGGAGACGATCGACATGCCGCGCCGGCCAAGGGCGGTCTGGGCGCCGACGTCCTTGGCGGTCTTGGATGCGGCCTGGAACAGGCGGACCAGGGCCGGGGTGCTGACGCCGGCTTCCTGGGCGGAACTCAGGGCGCGGCGCACCTGCCCGGCAATTTCGCGTTCGCCCACCACGGCAGATTCCAGGCCGGTGCTGACGGCGAAGAGGTGGCGGGGGACGGCCGGGCCCTGCTGGGTGGCCAGGGCGTTGGAGACCTGCGGCTCGGTCAGGCCCGTGCGGGCGCTGACGGCGGCAACGATGCTGGCGCGTGCGGATTCAACGTCGTCCACGGTGCGGGCCTGGGCGTACAGCTCGTAGCGGTTGCAGGTGGCAAGGGTGACCATGCCCACCACGTCATTGTCTCCGGCCACGACGTCGGCACTGACCCCGGCCGCACCGGCGCTGAGGCGGGCCACGGTTTCGAGGTCAAGGTTTGAGTGCGAGGCAACTAAGGAAAAGAGAACCACAATTCCTCAATGGTAGACCCTAAACGTCCCTCTTTAGGGACAGCTTTGCCTAATCCGTCACCAAAGGCGTGTGATGCTCCTTACCGCGGGCCGGGGGACGGGCCTCCCTACTGCGGCCGTCCGCTCATGTTCCCCTTGAAGTTTTGCTCTGTAGGGTGGTGCCATGACCCTGAGCCAAAGCACCCTGAGCCCGAGCCACCCGCTGGTGGACGGCCGCACCGCCAACTCCCCGTTGATCACCGCCTACCGCGGCGGCAAGCCGAGCCGCCGCCCCGTCTGGTTCATGCGCCAGGCCGGGCGCTCGCTGCCGGAATACCGTGAGCTGCGCGTGGGGACCACCATGCTCGAATCCTGCCTCAAGCCGGCCATGGCCGCCGAAATCACCCTCCAGCCCGTGCGCCGCCACGGTGTGGACGCCGCCATCTTCTTCTCCGACATCGTCATCCCGCTGAAACTGGCCGGCGTCGGCGTGGACATCGTGCCCGGCGTGGGCCCCGTGCTGGACCATCCCATCCGCACGGCCGCGGACGTTGCCGCGCTGCCGGTGCTCACCGATGAATCCCTGGACCCGATCCGCGAGGCCGTGGCGCTGACCGTCAAGGAACTGGGCAGCACCCCGCTCATCGGCTTCGCAGGGGCCCCGTTCACGGTGGCCGCCTACATGGTGGAGGGCCGGCCCTCCCGCGACCACCTGGGCCCGCGCACCATGATGCACGCCGACCCCGAGGTCTGGGCAGCCTTGATGAACTGGGCCGCCGACGCGTCCGGGAAGTTCCTGCGCGCCCAGGTCGAGGCGGGCGCCAGCGCCGCACAGCTCTTCGACTCCTGGGCCGGGTCACTGGGCCTGGACGACTACACCGAACACGTGGCCCCGGCGTCGGCCCGGGCCCTGGACCACGTCCGGGACCTGGAGGTTCCGCTGATCCACTTCGGCACCGGCACCTCGGAACTGCTCGGCGCCATGCTCAACGTGGGCGTGGACGTCATGGGCGTGGATTACCGGCTGCCGCTGGACGAGGCCAACCGCCGCCTGGGCGGGCGCGTGCCGCTGCAGGGCAACATTGACCCGGCGCTGCTGAACGCCCCCTGGCCGGTGCTGGAGGCACACGTCCGCGACGTCATTGCCGCGGGCGCATCCGCCCCCGCGCACGTGCTGAACCTGGGCCACGGGGTCCCCCCGGAGACCGATCCGGCCGTGCTGACCCGCGTGGTTGAATTGATCCACTCGATCGAACCGTAACACCGGCAAGGAGGGCCAGGGAGAGCCATGGAGCAGAACAAGCACACACCGCGGGCCGGCCGCGCCACAGCCGGCAGGCGTGCGGCCGTGGTGGGCGGGGGCGTCTCCGGCCTGTTGGCCGCCATGGACCTCCAGGCCGCCGGCTGGCAGGTGGGCGTGTACGACGCCGCCCCCGCCTGGGGCGGCTGTGTGGGAGTCCATGAGGTGGCCGGGGTGGAGCTGGACAGCGGGGCGGAATCGTTCGCCACGCGCAGCACCGCCGTGGCGGACCTCGCCGCGGAGCTGGGCCTCGCCGAGCGGATTGTGCGCCCGGACCCGGCGGGTGCCTGGGTCTGGCTGCCGGATGGCCCCGTGCCGCTGCCGCGCACCGGGATCCTGGGCATCCCCTCGGACCTCCAGGCGCCCGAGGTGCGCGAGGCGCTGGGTGCCTCCGGCGTCCTGCGCGCCGCTTTGGATGCGAAAATGCCCGCGAGCGTTGGCACCACCGAGGCCCTGTGCAGCGTGGCCGAACTGGTCCGTGCGCGCATGGGCCGCCGCGTCCTGGAGCGGCTCGTGGCCCCAGTGGTGGCCGGCGTGCATTCCGCCGATCCCGAACTCCTGGACGTGGACATGGTGGCCCCCGGCCTGCGAGCCGGCATTCGCGAACACGGCTCGCTCGCGGCCGCCGTGGCGGCGCAGCGCTCCGCAGCCGGCCAGTCCGGCAGCAAACCCGGATCCGCCGTGGCCGGGCTCTCCGGCGGCATGCACACCCTGGTCGCGGCGCTCGTGGACAGGTTGCGGGCAACGGGCGCGGCCCTGCACTCCGGGCACGCCGTCACCGCCATCCGCCGCACGCCCGCAGCCCTCGGCAGGCGGGGTCCGTTCGGGCACGCCGGCGCCCTGCGCGGCGCCGGCGCACCGTCCCGCTGGACCCTTGACTGGACGGCGGGTCCGGACACCGGGAGCGAAACCGTGGACCTGCTGGTGGTCGCCACCGACGGCCCCACCGCCGTGCGGCTGCTGGCCCCCGAACTGCCCGGGCTGTTGCCGTTCGCCCCCGCCCCCGGCCCGGACATCCGCCTGGTCACCCTGGTGGTGGACGTGCCCGAGCTGGACTCCAAGCCGCGCGGCACCGGCATCCTGGTGGCCCCGCAGGCCGAAGGCATCAAGGCCAAGGCGCTCACCCACGCCACGGCCAAGTGGCCGTGGCTGGCGGAAGCCACCGGGCCCGGCACCCACGTCCTGAGGCTTTCCTATGGCCGCGCCGGCGTGGCTGCCGCGGATGCCGTCCGCCTCACGGTCCGCCCCGTGGACGACGGCGAACTGGTCGCCACGGCGCTCGCCGACGCCACCACCCTGCTCGGCGTGCCCGTCACCGGCGACGACGTCCTGGGCGCGGACGTTGTCCGCTGGAAGGGCGCGCTGCCGTTTGCCGCCGTCGGGCACCAGGCCAAGATGGCGCAGATCCACGCCCTGGCGCAGGCGCACCACGGGCTCGTGCTGACGGGCGGCTGGATGTCCGGCAACGGGCTGGCGGCCGTGGTCGCCGGGACGCGCCGGCAGGTCCGCGCCGTGCTGGATGCCGGGCCGGACGCCGTTCCGGAGACCGCTGCCGCCAACGGCCGGGACATGTGACCTTGCCCACTTTCTACAGCTTGTAGAGAACTTGGGTTTCCTGTTTCCATGCCCTTGGGTGCAAACTTGAACCCATGAGCCACACTTCTGCCGAATCTGTCACTAAAACTTCCGAGCCGGCTGACGCCGAGGCCACCCCGTTCACGCTGTGGACCGTCTTCAAGCGCACCGGCTCCTTCGCCGGCGGCGCCGACGCGGTGGCAGCATTTGAAGCATTCACCGCCTCCCTGGCGGCGGAAAACATGACGCTGCGCGGGGCCTACGACGTCTCCGCCATGCGCAGCGACGCCGACATCATGGTCTGGCTCGTCGGACCCAGGCCCGAGGGCCTGCAGCGGGCCGTGCGCAGCATCCGCCGCCTGGAGCTGTTTGCCGACAGCGAGATTTCCTGGTCCGCCATGGGCGTGCACCGCGAGGCGGAGTTTGCCAAGTCCCACGCCCCGTCCTACATGGGGCCCAACGCACCCAAGGGCTGGGTCTGCGTCTACCCGTTCGTGCGTTCCTACGACTGGTACATCCTGCCCGCCGAGGACCGCAGCCGCATGCTCCGCGACCACGGCATGCTGGGCCGCGACTTCCCCGAGGTGCTCTCCAACACCGTCTCCGCGTTCGCCCTGGGCGACTGGGAGTGGCTGCTGGGCCTGGAGGCGGACAACCTCACCGACCTGGTGGACATGATGCGCCACCTGCGCTCCACCGACGCCCGCCTGCACGTGCGCGAGGAAATTCCCTTCTACACCGGCCGCCGGATCAACGCCGGCGAGGTCGCCGAGGTCCTGCGTTGAGTGCCGGACAGCAGGAGGCGGCCGCGGCCGCCTCCACCGCCGTGAACCCGGTGACGGAATCGGGCCGGCCGGCCCCGGCCGACTACGACGCCATCCTGCTGGCCTCCTTCGGCGGGCCCGAGGGCCAGGACGACGTCATCCCGTTCCTGCGCAACGTCACCCGCGGCCGCGGCATCCCGGACGAACGCCTGGAAGAGGTCAGCCACCACTACCGCAAGAACGGCGGCATCAGCCCCATCAACGCCCAAAACCGCGCCCTGAAGGCCGCGCTGGAGGCGGAGCTGGCGGCCCGGGGCATTGACCTGCCCGTGCTGTGGGGCAACCGCAACTGGGCCCCCTACATCCCGCAGACCCTCCAGGACGCGTACGACGCCGGCCACCGCCGGCTCCTGATGGTCACCACCAGCGCCTATTCTTCCTACTCCAGCTGCCGCCAATACCGTGAGGACATTGGCGTGGCCCTGACGGAAAGCGGCCTGGACGGCAAGCTGGCCGTGGACAAGGTGCGCCAGTACTTTGACCACCCCGGCTTCGTGGAACCCTTCATTGAGGGGACGGCCGCCTCGCTGGCCAAGGTCAAGGCGGAGCTCGCCGCAGCCGGAACGCCCGACGCGCCCGTGCGCGTCATGTTCTCCACCCACTCCATCCCCACCCGCGACGCCGAGGCCTCCGGACGTTCCTCCGGGGAACCGCGCCGGTTTGCCGAAAACTCCGCCTATGTGGCGCAGCACCTGGCCGTCGCGGACACCATCATGAAACGCGTTGCCCCGGAGCAGGAATGGTCCCTCGTGTACCAGTCCCGGTCCGGCGCCCCGCACGTGCCGTGGCTGGAACCGGACATCAACGACGCCCTGGCTGAAGCGGCCGCAAAGGGAATCCGCGGTGTGGCAGTGGTCCCGCTCGGCTTTGTCAGCGACCACATGGAAGTCCTATGGGACCTGGACACCGAAGCAGCCGAAACCTGTGCCGGACTGGGCCTGGCCTTTGACCGCGCACCGACCCCGGGGACACACCAAAAGTTTGTCCGCGGCATCGTGGACCTGATCTGCGAACGGACCGCGGCGGACACCATTGCCGACCGCCCGGCCATGACGGAACTGGGCCCCTGGTACGACGTCTGCCGCCCGGGCTGCTGCGCCAACTTCCGCGGCACGAAGCCGGTCATTGCGGAGGCCGGCAGCACCATTGGCCTGTCCGCCGCCGGGGCGGGTTCCTGATGGCCACGTCGGAAAGGTCCGCCACCGTGAAGGTCGGCACCCGCGGAAGCAGGCTGGCCCTGGGCCAGACCGGGCAGATCACCGACGTCCTGACGGCCGTGGGCGGCTTTGCCGCCGAGATTGTCACCGTCCGGACCGACGGCGATGTCCTGACCGGCCCGCTGTCCCAGATGGGCGGCACCGGCGTGTTTGCCGCCGCCCTGCGCGCGGCCGTGCTGGACGGCCGCGTGGACGTGGCCGTGCACTCGCTCAAGGACCTGCCCACGGCCGCCGTGCCGGGCCTGGCCCTGGCCGCCGTGCCCGTACGCGCCGATTCCCGCGACGCCCTGTGCTCGCGCGACGGCGTGACGCTGGCCGGGCTGCCGGCCGGCGCCACCGTGGGCACCGGCTCCCCGCGCCGGGCCGCCCAGCTGCTCGCCGCCCGCCCCGACCTGTCCATCGTGGACATCCGCGGCAACGTCGACACCCGGCTGGGACGGGTGGCGGGGCTGCCCGGCAACGCCCCCGCCGGCGTGGTGCCCGGCAAGACCGGCGACCTTGACGCCGTGGTGCTGGCCGCCGCCGGCCTTTCGCGCATTGGCCGCCTCAACGCCGTCACCGAGTTCCTGGAAGCGGACGTCATGCTGCCGGCACCCGGCCAGGGCGCCCTGGCGCTGGAATGCCGCACCGCGGACACCGACCCGGCCGGGGAACTGGGCCGGGCGCTGGCCGCCGTGGACGACGCCGACACGCGACTGTCCGTCACGGCCGAGAGGGCACTGCTGGCCCGCCTCGAGGCCGGCTGCGCCGCACCCGTCGGAGCCCTGGCCCACCGCAAGGGCTCCATGCTCTACCTGGAGGCAGTGGTCTGCTCCCTTGACGGAACGCGGTCCCTGCGCCTGAAAAAGGCCACCGACGGCCTCACCAACGTCGGCGCCACGCTCCTGGGGATCGAACTGGCCGAGGAACTCCTGGCCGGCGGCGCCGCGGACCTGGCAGACCTGGCCGGCTCGGGCAAGTGATTTCCGGCAAGGCCCCAGGGGTGCACCAGGACCGGACGGGGGACGGGGCCGGCATGTTCCCGGCGGCTCTGGCAGGCCTGCGCGTTGCCGTGACCCGCAGCGCCGACCGCGCCGGGGCGCTGGCCGATGCGTTGGCGGCCGCCGGTGCGGAACCGGTTTTGGTCCCCGTCATTGATTTTGAGATGGCCGACCCCGGCCTCCTGGGCGCGGCCCTCCGCCGCCTCGCCGCGGGGGAGTACGGCTGGCTGGCCATCAGCTCCATCACCACGGTGCGGGCGCTCAAGCAGTGGTGCGAATCCGCGGGGACAACCCTGGCCGGACTCATTCCGGCCGGGACGCGCGTCGCCACGATCGGCCCCACCTCGGTGGCCGTCCTGGCGGCCGAGGGCATCACGGCGGACCTGGCACCCGTTGACGTGCAGTCCGCCGCGGGGCTTGTCGCGTTGTGGCCCGCCACCACGGCGGACGACGGCGCGAAGGCGCGCGTGCTGCTGCCCCAGTCGAACCTGGCGGAGCCGACCCTGGCCGACGGCCTGGCCGCCAAGGGCTGGCAGGCGGAGGCGGTCACGGCCTACCGGACGGTCGACTATCCGGCCGCGCCGGAGCTGCGGCTGACCGCGACGCTGGAACACAGTTCCCCCGATTTGGACAATCCCGGCCGGCCGGGGCCACGGGCCGGCCACGGCGGCTACCCGCTGCTCACCCCGGCCCAGGCGGCGGGGGAGGTGCGCGCAGGGGCGCTCAACGCCGTCGTCCTGGCCTCGGGCAGCGCAGCCCGCAGGGTGGCACACACCATGGGACCGCTGCCGCAGCGGTGCCTAGTCATCGCCATCGGCCAGCCCACCCGGGCGGAGGCTGAGCGGCTCGGCCTGCGCGTCGCCGCCACGGCCGCGCGCCCCACCCCCGACGGGATCGTGGCCGCCCTGGCCGCAGCCGCGGAATCATCCAACCCCAGCAACACAGGAGAGACCAAGTGAGCTTCCCCCACCACCGCCCCCGCCGGCTCCGCACCACCACGGCCATGCGCCGGCTGGTCGCCGAGCACCGGCTGGCGCCGGCCGAGCTGATCCTGCCGGCCTTCATCCGCGAGGACCTCAGCGAACCGGCACCCATCACCTCGATGCCCGGCGTGGTGCAGCACACCACCGAATCGCTCGTGGCCGCCGCCCGCGAGGCCGTGGAGCTGGGGCTCGGCGGCATCATGCTGTTCGGCATCCCCGCCGTCCGCGACGCCGCCGGCACGGCCTCCCTGGACCCCCACGGCGTGCTGAACAAGGCCATCACGGACGTCCGCGCCGCCGTGGGCGACGACCTGGTGGTCATGAGCGACCTCTGCCTGGACGAATTCACCGACCACGGCCACTGCGGCGTGCTGGACGCCCACGGCGTGGTGGACAACGACGCCACGCTGGCCATCTACGCGCAGATGGCCGTGGCGCAGGCCAAGGCCGGCGCACACGTGGTGGCGCCGTCGGGCATGATGGACGGCCAGGTGGGCGTCATCCGGGAGGCCCTCGACGCCGCCGGCTTCACCGACGTTGCGGTCCTCGCCTACGCCGCGAAGTACGCCTCCGCCTTCTACGGCCCCTTCCGCGAGGCCGTTGACTCGCAGCTCGAAGGCGACCGCCGCACCTACCAAATGGACGCCGGCAACCGCCGCGAAGCCCTGCACGAGGTGGAGCTGGACCTGGCCGAAGGCGCCGACATCGTCATGGTGAAGCCGGCCATGAGCTACCTGGACATCCTGGCCGATGTGGCCGAAATGAGCCCCGTGCCCGTGGCCGCATACCAAATCTCCGGCGAATACGCGATGATTGAGGCCGCCGCGGCGAACGGGTGGATCAACCGCCGCGCCGCCATTGAGGAGTCGGTGCTCAGCATCAAGCGGGCCGGGGCCACCATGATCCTGACCTACTGGGCGGCTGAGCTGGCCGGCTGGCTCCGCAGCAACTGACCCCTCCCTCCCCAAGCAAGGACCTACCGATGACCAGTTCACAGGAACTCTTCGACCGCGCCAAGACCCTCATGCCGGGCGGGGTGAACTCGCCCGTGCGCGCGTTCGGCTCCGTGGGCGGCACGCCGCGCTTCATGGTCAACGCCCAGGGCGCCTACCTGACCGACGCCGACGGCCGCGACTACGTGGACCTGGTCTGCTCCTGGGGCCCGGCACTGCTGGGCCACTCTCACCCGGCCGTGCTTGCCGCCGTGCACGCCGCCGTCGACCACGGCCTCAGCTTTGGCGCCTCCACCCCGGCCGAAAGCGAACTGGCCGCCCTGGTGCAGGGACGCGTGTCCGGCGTCGAACGCCTGCGCATGGTCTCCACCGGCACCGAGGCGACCATGACCGCCGTGCGCCTGGCCCGCGGCTTCACGGGCCGGGAGCTCATCATCAAGTTCGCCGGCTGCTACCACGGCCACCTGGACTCGCTGCTGGCCGCCGCCGGCTCCGGCCTGGCCACCCTGGCCTTGCCCGGCTCCGCGGGGGTCACGGCCGCCACGGCCGCCGAAACCCTGGTGCTGCCCTACAACGACCTGGCTGCCGTCGAGGCCGCCTTTGCCGCGCACGGGGACCGGATCGCCGCCGTCATCACCGAGGCCGCGCCGGCCAACATGGGCGTCGTGACCCCGGGCGAGGGCTTCAACGCCGGGCTGTCCCGCATCACCGCCGAACACGGCGCGCTGCTGGTCCTGGACGAGGTCCTGACCGGCTTCCGCGTTGGCGCGGCCGGCTACTGGGGCCTGACCGGCTCCGCGGAAGGCTGGACGCCGGACCTGTTCACCTTTGGCAAGGTCATTGGCGGCGGGCTGCCGACGGCGGCGCTTGGCGGCCGCGCGGAGGTCATGGACTACCTGGCGCCCCTCGGGCCTGTGTACCAGGCCGGGACATTGTCCGGGAACCCGGTGGCCATGGCCGCCGGCGTGGCCACGCTGGGCGCCGCGACGGCCGAGGTGTACGCCACGGTGGATGCCCGCTCGCTGGAACTGTCCGCCGCCGTCTCCACCGCACTGTCCGCCGAGGGCGTTGACCACTCCGTCCAGCGCGCCGGCAGCCTGTTCTCCCTGGCCTTCGGCACCTCCGCCCACGGCGTGCACAACTACGACGACGCACAGGGCCAGGAGGTGTTCCGGTACGCCCCGTTCTTCCACTCCATGCTGGAATCCGGCGTGTACCTGCCGCCGAGCGTGTTCGAGGCCTGGTTCCTTTCCGCGGCGCACGACGACGCCGCCATGAACCGCATCTTCGAGGCCCTCCCGGCCGCGGCGAAGGCGGCAGCTTCCGCGACGCCCTGACCCGCCCTGTCTGTGTTGCAGATAATGGACCAAAATCCGCCAAAAGCGGCTGAATCGGTCCAGTATCTGCAACATGGAACTTAGGGGAGGGGCACGGTGGCGGAGTAGAATTTGCGGCTATAGATTCCTTCCAGCCAAGCCGCGTGGGCCATGCGCAAGCACCTGAATATCCGCCGTTCCAAGTCCGTTGCCATGCTCGCGGCGATCCTGGCGGCGGCAACCCTGATGGGGGCCGCCCCGGTCACCGTGGAGCCCTCATCACTGGGGTGGACCACGCCGGCACAGCACCTGGCCCACATGACGCTGCAGCAGCGGGTGGGGCAGCTGTTCATGGTGGCGGCCGCCGCCACGGGGGCCGGCCAGGCCACGATGAACGTCCTGCACTGGGACCATGTGGGCAACGTCTACCTGTCCGGGCGCAGCTACGCCGGGATCAGTGCAACGGCAGCCGTGGTGCGGCAAATGACCAGCACCGTATCCGCCGCCACCACTGACAACGAATACCTGTCGGTGGGGACGGACCAGGAGGGCGGCTATGTCCAGGTGCTCAACGGCCCCGGGTTTTCCGTGATCCCCACGGCCCTGGCCCAGGGCGGGCTGTCCGCCGCCACCCTGGCGGCGGACGCCAAAAACTGGGGAAACCAGCTGCGCTGGGCCGGCGTGAAGGTGGACCTGGCCCCCGTCCTCGACACTGTCACGCAGGCCTTTGCCCCGTATAACGCCCCGATAGGCTACTACGAACGCGAGTACGGCTACACGCCGCAGACCGTTTCGGCCAAGGGCAATGCGTTCCTGGCGGGAATCAAGGCCGGCTACGTCATGCCTACGGTCAAGCACTTCCCCGGGCTGGGCCGGGTCACCGGCAACACGGACGTTACGGCCAACGTCCACGACACCCAGACCACCATCAACGACCCCAACCTGCTCCCGTTCCAGACCGCCATCAACAACGGCGCCAGATGGGTCATGGTCTCCAGCGCCTACTACGACCTGATTGATTCCCGCCCCGGCAAGATCGCACCGTTCTCCACCGTCGTCATGGGCACCATGCTGCGGCAAAATGCACGGTTCACCGGCATCATCCTCTCCGACGACTTGTGCAGCGCCGCGCAGCTGTCGCCCTGGAGCTGGGCGGTGCGGGCCGAGAACTTCGTCAACGCCGGCGGCACGATGGTCCTGTGCGCCAACCCCAACGCCGTCCCCTACATGTATGCCGGCGTCCTGAAGCTGGCCCAGGAGCGTCCGGACTTCCTGGCCAAGGTCAACGCCGCGGTGCTCACCATCCTCACGGTCAAGCACGGACAATGACCGCCCGGCCGCCAAAAAACTGGTGGAGTGCGTGCCGGCCCTGGTTCCGCCTGGTTTATTCGGCGGCCACGTTGCTCCGAATGGGCAGCCGCTCGCTGATGGCTGCAACGGTGGTGTAGTCGATGGTGAGATTGCCGCCTGCGGCGTCGATGGCGGCACCCATGCTGTTGACGAGCGCCTTCCGTTTGTCCTTCGGGAGGCGGTTGATGCCGCCCGAGGTGGCCGCCTGCCCAAGCCACTCGTCGCGGGTGGCGGTCGCCTGCCACTTGAAGGAGAGCCGCTCGGGCGCGCCGAATGCCCCAGTGGTGCGAAGGCCCGCCGCGGCAGCGTCGATGATTGCCCCATACGGGTCGGCCCCGGCCAAAGCGGCCCAGGGATTGAACGGCAACCCGGTGTGGAGAGCGTCGAAAGCCGTGGCGAACCCCGTGGCGAGTTCTGCAGGCGGGCGTCCAGCGTTCCAGAAGAGCGCCAGGACGCCCCCTGGCCGGAGGAGGCAAGCGGCCTTTGCGGCGCCCGCGGTGGGGTCGACCCAATGCCAGGCCTGTCCGGCGGCTATGGCGTCGAACGTCCGTCCGGCGGCCGGCCAGTCTTCGAATCTGGCGACCTCTACGTTAAATCCCTTGGCCCGTGCAAGCCTGGCCATCTGCGGGTCGGGGTCGATCCCGAGCACGGCGAGTCCGCGGTCGCGGAAGGGCTCTGCGGAGATTCCGGTTCCGATCCCCACGTCGAGGATCGTGTGCCCCCGGATCCGTTCGACGACGGCATCAACGAGTGCTGCCGGGTACCGTGGGCGGGCGTGGTCATAGCTGGCAGCATCCTTGCCAAACGACTCTGCGAGTTCGCGGTGCCGATGCGCAGCGTCTCCGGTGGGCATGATCGGTGGGGCTGGAGGGACCATGCGGCCATTCTAAACAGGCATGCGCCCATTGGGGACAGGACGGCGGCAAGACGCACACTCCCCTCGGATGGCTTTAGCGGTGTCGCCGCACGCTTCCCCGCCCCGAAACGCAGGTGCGATTCGCGGTCCTGCCCTTAGCGCAGATTTGCCGTGCCGAAGGCCTCGCGCGACTTACTGCTGAAGATGGTGACGCTGCGGACTTGGGGCCACACGGGGATCAAATAGCTCAAGTCATAGCTCTGTGTTCCCGTAATGTCCTTCAGTGCCACCACCTGGAACGTGTTCGGGTCCTCCACGACATTGTCCCCGGCCGCGTTGCGTGTCATGGCTCCCGGGTTGAAGTCAATGTACAGGTCCTGCCCGGGACCCGTGGAAAAGTCCGACAACGTCAGGACCAGGCTGCCCGGCTTTTCAGTGATCCGCACCTGCCCTCTCGTCGGGGCCCCTTGCGGGACGAACGTGCCCGAAAGCGTCCATGACGTTGTATGCGTCGCTGTCGGCCCGGAGCCGGCAGCCGTGGGTGTGGGCCTGGGCGGGGTCGGTGCCACGGTGGCGCATCCTGTCGCGGCTGAAACGACAATGACCCCCACGGCAAGCAGGCGCGCAAATCCCATGATCCCCATTTCCAGTGCTTTTACGATTCCCCGCTACTACGTGGTTCCATTGCATACTAGCCCGCTGGGAACCCTGGCAGGCCATCTATTGACGGCCGTCCTGGCCCAAGCCCCATTGCCCGATCAGGACCTGGGGGAGTTGGCCCTCGAAGCGAAATCCGTGTCGCCGCATTCCTGGAAGCCGCGCGCCCACGGCAGGGCCGGCGCGGCAGTGAAAAAACTTTCCGGGCCGGCCGCCAATCCGGTGGGGGTGTTGGTCCGAAGTACTGGTTGACAGTCCGTGGCGTTTCCGGGGTTTTTCGGTGGCGGTGCGGGAAGCATAAAGGGGAGGCCGATGGCTTTCCAGGGCAGGGAGAA
>NZ_JAKZGX010000023.1:0-59502 GCF_024539665.1 Arthrobacter sp. STN4 | reverse complement strand
GCCAGTTCGCTGGCACCGTCGGCGGAGAGCACCACCGGGATGCCCCAGTCCTGCTGGTACAGGTGGCAGGCGGCGTGGTCCGGGATCTCCCCGTTCCCATCCTCCGGACCGTCGCAGGCCGCGGCCCAGGCGCCCGACCTGCCGCACGGACACCACCTGCCACCGGCGCGCGACTCCCGTCCGGGACCCCGGCCGCACGCATCCGGGCCGCGCTAAGATTTACCGGCCGAAGTTCCATCTGTATCCCTGTGCCCGAGGCACCACAACCCGCAAAATCGAACCACCTTCGGCCAACTTCCCGGTGACGCAGGCACTACCGGTCCCAATCCGCCCTCCCTGATCAAGCGTCCTACACGACGGCCGGCGATGCAGCCCGAAGCGGACACAGGCCACGACGGCCGGTAATGCGCGGCGGGCCATGCCGTGATCAGCGAGTCCACTGTGGCACGCAGCGCAAACCTCGCCGGATCGGCGGCACCTCCGGTGTCCATCAGCAACGCCCCGCTGTTGCCAATCAACAGTCAAAGGAAGGGTGCCTCAAAGCTGGTCGTCTTGCTTTGGCGCAGCATCAAGCCGTTGCCGTCGTGCCGGTGGACCTGCATCGACGGTCCAGCTGATGCCTTCCGACGCGGGCTGCCGTGGATCCAGGCGACCCCAAGGTTCGGCGGCGCCGGTGCCCCGGCCAGACAGTGGACGACGGCTACTGGCGGTAGCCCTCAACTTCGCCGGCCGGGCGCACCCGGGCCTCGTCCGGGTTTTCGCCGGCGTGGACACGGGCCTGGCGCTGGCGCAACAGGTCCCAGCACTGGTCCAGCTGGATCTCGATGGACCTCAGCTGTGCCGTGTGCCCGGGCTGCCTGGCCTGTTCCGGACCAGATTCGCGCAGTTCCTGTTCGGACTTGACCAGTTCCTCGATCTTCTGGCGCACCTCATTGTTGTCCATGCCACATCTCCTAGGCTGTTGTCCTGCTTCGCTTGGCCCGTCCACACTTACGTTAGTGCGCAATGCCTGCGGCGGCGAGAGCCGCGCCGCAGGCCGGGACCGCGCGAAGCCTGCCCCGGTTCCGTTCCGCCGATTGGCCGCGGGGCGTTCCAGTAGCCGTGGTGCCTTGACTTGCGCCACCGTCAGGAGGAACCTCAGCTCCAACCATGCTGTTGGAGGTCTCCCCGGACCACGGCATGCGGGCAAGGAGGCACCCAGGCCATGTCCAGAAGCAATCCCCGGTACGGGTGGATCCCTGACCTGCCGGACCAGCGTGACTTTCACTTCGCGGCACCGGCGGCCGTACAGGCAAGCCTGCCGCCCGCCGTTGACCTGACCCCCCCACTGCCCGCCGGTCTACGACCAGGGCCGGCTGGGGTCCTGCACCGGCAACGGCGTGGCCGGCGTTCTGCAGTTTGATGCCCTGAAGGAGGCCCTGCCGGACACGTCCACACCGTCACGCCTGTTCATCTACTACAACGAGCGCGTCATGGAAGGCACGGTGAAGTCGGACGCCGGCGCCCAGATCCGCGACGGCATCAAGTCGGTTGCCACAACGGGTGTCTGCGACGAATCTCTGTGGCCCTACGACATCGCCAAGTTCGCACTCAAGCCGAAGGCGGCCTGCTACACGGCGGCCAGGAAGCAGCGCGCCATCGTCTACGCCCGCGTCGGCCAGACGCTGACCCAGCTGAAAGGCTGCCTGGCCTCCGGCTACCCGATTGTGTTTGGCTTCACCGTCTACGCAAGCTTCGAAAGCCCCGAGGTGGCCGCGACGGGCGTCGTCCCGATGCCCGGGTCGGGCGAATCCGTCCTGGGCGGCCACTGCGTGGTGGCGGTGGGCTACGACGACGCCGGCCAGCGGTTCACCATCCGCAACTCCTGGGGCAGCGGTTGGGGCACGGCGGGGTACGCCACCATGCCCTATGCCTACCTGCTGAGCCCGTCACTGGCCAACGACTTTTGGACGGTGAAGTCCACGTCCTGAACCTGCCGGCAGGTAAAGTCGTGCAAAAGCTCCGGCCGGCGCGTCAAACAGGCCGTAGCGCCACGCACGGGAAGGAAGGAGAAGCCCGGCCATGGAAGCCACGGACACGATGGAACGGTTCCGCCAGGCCGTGGCCGGGTGGGCGGCCGGCGATGCCGCGGCCGGGGCGGCTGTCCGGGACCTGGTGGGAAACATCCGCATGGCCGTTCTCGTGGAAGGCGCCAGCGATTCCGCCGCGGTTGAGGCGCTGGCTGCACGGAAGGGCGTCAAGCTCGACGCCGGCGGTGTCGCCACGGTGCCCATGGGAGGCGCGACGAACATTGCCAGGTACGTGGAACTGCTCGGGCCCGGCGGGCTGGGACTTGAGCTGGCGGGCCTCTGTGACGCGGGCGAGGAGCGCTATTTCATGCGCGGATTGGAACGCGCGGGGCTGGGCCCCTGCCCGGGCCGGGGCGCCTTGGAGAAGCTGGGTTTTTTCGTGTGCGTCGCCGACCTCGAGGACGAGTTGATCCGCGCCTTGGGCCCGGCAGCCGTCGAACAGGTTGTCGCGGACCATGGTGACCTGCGCTCCTGGCGGCTGTTCCAGAACCAGCCGGCGCAGCGCGGCCGGCCCGTCGATCGGCAGCTGCGGCGCTTCATGGGCACCCAGGGCGGCCGCAAGATCAACTACGGCCGGCACCTGGCCAACGGCCTGGCCCTGGACAGGGTGCCGGCGCCCTTGGAGGGCCTGCTCTCCTGCATCTGACGTGGCCCACCGCCCGTCCCTGAGGCGTCCGGTTCTGCCAGCCACCCTCCACGGCCTGTGGTGCACGTCACTGCTCGGTACTAGGCTTGATGGCGGAAGAAACACCCCTTCGACCAGCAAGGACAAGCGCCATGACAACGCTTCAGGAACGCCCCCATACCGCCTTGGTCGTCATCGACGTCCAGAACGGCGTGGTGGACGGGGCCTACGGCCGCGACGCCGTCGTCGCCAACATCGGTTCCCTTGTCGGGAAGGCACGTGAGGCCGGTGCGCCCGTGGTCTGGGTCCAGCATTCCGACGAACAGCTCACGGAAGGCAGCGAGGCCTGGCAGTACGTCCCCGAACTGGTCCGCCGCGAACCCGAACCGCTGGTGCACAAGACCTTCGGCGACGCCTTTGAAGGCACGGACCTGGAGGCGGTGCTGGCCAGGGCCGGCGTGGGCCGGCTCGTGGTGGCCGGCGCGCAGACCGATGCCTGCATCCGGTCCACCATCCACGGCGCCTTTACGCGCGGATATGACGTCACGCTGGTGGGCGACGCCCACACCACCGAGGACCAAAGCGCCTGGGGTGCCCCGCCGCCGGAGGCAGTCATCGCGCACACCAACCTCTACTGGCAATACCAGGAGGCGCCGGGCCGCACCGCCGCAGTCACCCCGACGGCGGACGTCAGCTTCACCGGCTGACCCGGCCGGCGGGAGACGCCTCACCCGTCGGCGGAGCCGGTGCCGTTGGCGCTGTTTCGGGTGAACAGGCCGCGGTCCATGACCACACGGTCCCCAACAAGCACCTGGAACTTCGTGTCGGTGCCGCAATCCCAGAGCCTCACGGCCAGGCATTCGCCCGGCATGACCGGGCTCGTGAAGCGGGCCGCCATGGCGCCAAACCCGGCTGCGTTGCCACCACAAACGGCGTGCAGGAGTGCCCGGCCGGCAAAGCCCCATGTGCACAGCCCCTGCAGGATGGGACCGTCGAAGCCGGCCTCCCGCGCGGCGGCCGGGTCCGAGTGCAGCCGGTTCCGGTCACCGCTGAGCCGGTACAGCAGCCCCTGGGCGGGGCTGGTGACGTATTCGACCATGTGGTCGGGCGCCCGCCGCGGTTGCAGCCACCCGTCCGGCTGCGGGCGGGGACCGCCAAAACCGCCGGCTCCGCGGACCAGGAAGATGGCGCGGCTGCCGGCCAGCAGGCGCCCATCCCGCACGTCCGTTGCCTCGGTGGCAACCGTGACGAGCGCGTGCCCGCCGGCATCGTGAACGTCGGCCACCACCGCGCTGACATCGGCCGCACCCTCCACCGGAAGCGGTGCATGCACCGCGAGCCTTTGTCCCCCGTGCAGGATGGACGACGGCGGGAACCCGCCGAAGATGTCCGCCGCACCCCCGGCGCCGTTCCCGGTCAGGGCCAGCGCCGGGAAGCCCAGCACCGAGGCATAGGTGGGCAGCACCTGGAAGGGGGTGCCGGCGCTGTTTTCGGTGGTGAAGGCCAATTCTCCGTGGCCTGGAAGGGCGCCCGCACCGACCCCGAGGGCATACAAAATGGCCGTGCCCGCATCCCAGCTGCGGCGGACGGACCCCAACTGCCGGCCGGCAAGGCCACTGTCAATGCCCATGTCCCATCCCCTACTGCATCGCCAGGCCGCCGCTGACGCTGACAGCCTGGCCGGTGATGAAGCCGGCCCCCGCACCGGCCAGAAACGCGACGGCGGCGGCGACCTCGGCCGCGGTGCCCGTGCGGCGCTTGGGCACCGCCCGCACGATGGTGTTCATGACCTTACCGGTGAGGCCGTCGGCGGAGGTCAGCCCGGCCAGCAGTTCCGTGTCGGTGGGGCCGGGGCAAACCACGTTGATGGTGATGTCGGCGGCCGCGTTTTCCCGCGCGATTGACTTTGCGAAGGCGATGAGGCCGCCGCGTGCCGCCGACGACGCGGCATCGCCAAACGAGCCTGTCTTGCCGCTGTCGGAACCCACCAGGACAATCCGGCCAAAGCCTGCGGCCTGCATGGACGGCAGCACGGCGCGCACGGCGTTCATGGGTCCGCCCAACTCCGTGGCGAGGACCGCGCCGGTGCCTGCCGGCGTCGTGCGTTCAAAGGTTTCCAGCCCGTGCCGGTGGCCGGCGGTGACCACCAGGACGTCGATCCCGCCCAGCGCCGCGGCTGCCTGCGCCACCACTTCGGCGACGGCGTCTGGGTCCGTGGCATCCAGGCGGGCGCATCCGGCACCCGGCAGCCCGGCCGCAAGCCCCGCGGCGGCTTCACGGTTGGCGTGGTAGGTGAAGAACAGGCCGGCACCGGATGCCGCCAGCCCGCGGCACACCTCGGCGCCGATCCCGCCGGCGCCAATGACGAGCACACGGGGAGCAGGGGTCCCGGCCGATGGCGCGGGAGCGTTCGGCATAAACGCCCCGGAAGCAACCGGGCGTTGGTCAGGGACGGCGGGTTCCCCCACCGGGACGGTCACTTGAACGCCGGGATTCCGGTGATGGCGCGGCCGATCAGCAGGGACTGGATCGAATCGGTGCCTTCGTAGGTGTGCACCACCTCCATGTCCGTCAGGTGCCGTGAGACGTGGAAGTCCAGCAGCAGCCCGTTGCCGCCAAGGATGTCGCGCGCTTCCTGGCAGATCCACCGGGCCTTCTGCGCACCGTGCATCTTGGCGATGGAAGCCATGGTCCCGGTCCACTCCCCCGCCTCCTGCAGCTCGGCCATGCGGAAGCACATGAGCTGGATGGCGGTGAGCTCGGCCAGCATGTTGGCCAGCTTGTGCTGGACCAGCTGGTAGCTGGCAATCGGCCGGCCGAACTGCTCCCGCACGCCGGCATAGGTGACGGCGGCCTCGTAGGCGGCGATGGCGTGGCCCAGGCATTCCCAGGACGCCCCGCCGCGCGTCGAGGCGAGCACGGCGGAGGCATCCCGGAATGAGTTGGCGTTGGCGAGCCGGTTCGCCTCCGGGATGCGCAGCCCGTCCAGGGCGATGTCCGGCTGGAGGATGGCCCGCTTGCCCACCTTGCCGGTGATCACGGCGGTTTGGTACCCGTCCGGGTACGTGCCGTCGTCGTTCTTCTCCATGACGAAGGCCTTGACCTTGGCGTCGGCCTCGTCGCGGGCCCAGATGACGACGACGTCGGCGTGGCTGGCGTTGCCGATCCACCGTTTGCGGCCCTTGAGCACCCAGTGGCCGCCGTCGCGGCGGGCGGTGGTCTCCAGGCCCACCGAGTCGGATCCGTGGCCCGGTTCGGTCAGGGCGAAGGCACCGATGAGCTCCAATGCGGCCATGCGCGGGAGCCAACGCTGCTTTTGTGCCTCACTGCCAAGCATGTTGATGGTCCCCATGGACAGGTTCGACTGGACGCCGATGAACGTGTTCATGGAGCCGTCGCCGCGGGACATCTCCACCGTGGCCATGCCGGCACCCAGCCTGCTGAGCCCGGGGCAGCCGTAGCCCCGGATGGTGGAACCGATGATGCCGAGCCGGGACAGCGGGTCCAGCAGTTCAAAGGGAAATTCAGCCCGTTCCCAGTAGCCGTTGATGACCGGCAGCACCCGGTCGTTGACGAAACCGCGGACCCTGAGCATGACGGCGCGGTCGGCGTCGCTGAGTTTGCCCATCAGCAGGTAGGGATCCGTATCCCGGGCGTCCGTCAGCCCCTTGGCCAGGGCTGCCGTGAACTGGTCCTCAATGGTCATAGCTGTACCAGCCTTTTCCGGTTTTGCGGCCGTAGCGGCCTTGTTCGTAGAGTGCGGCCAGGGCGGGGTGGGGCAGGTCTGCGGGGTCGCCGGTTTCGGCGTGGGTGGCCTGGCGGATGAGGTAGCTGACGTCCAGGCCGACGAGGTCCATGAGTTCAAAGGGTCCCATGGGGTGGCCAAGCGCGGTCTTCGCGGCCGTGTCGATGTCCTCAAACCCGGCCACGCCGTCGGCGTAGAGCCGCAGCGCCTCGTCGCGGATGGCGCCCATGAGCCGGTTGGCGACGAAGCCGGGGACTTCCTTGTTGATCAGCACCGGCGCCTTGCCCAGGCTGCGGGCCAGTGCCATGACGGTGTCCACCGTGTCCTGGGAGGTGCCCGGGTGGCGGACGACCTCCACGCACTTCATGACCAGGGCCGGGTTGAAGAAATGCATGTTGCACACCTTTCCCGGCCGGCCCGTGGCATCGGCGACCTTCGAGGAGCCCAGCGTGGAGGAATTCGTGGCCAGGATCGCCCGCGCCGGCGCGGCCCGGCCGAGGGCGGCGAAGATGGACCGCTTGACCTCCAGTATTTCCGTGGCCGCCTCTATGACGAGGTCCGCGTCCGCCGCACCGTCCTCCAGCGAGGTGGTGAACGACAGCCGGGCCAGGGCGGCATCGGCGTCCCCGCGGCCCAGCCGGCCCTTGGCCACCGAAGCGTCCAGGCGGGCGGCGAGCTGCCCGCGGGCCGCGGCCAGGGACTCCTCCGCAATGTCCTGCACGGTGGTCGTGTAGCCGGCCAGGGCGGCGACCAGCCCGATTTGCGAGCCCATCGCCCCGGACCCCACGACCAGGATGTTCTTGATCTCCATGGCCTAGTTCCCTTCGAAGCGGGCCGGGCGCTTTTCCAGGAACGCGGCCGCGCCCTCGCGCTTGTCATTGCTCGTATACAGCAGGGACTGGGCCAGGCGCTCGAGCAGCAGCCCGGTGCGCAGGTCCGTCTCGGCACCGTTGGTGACCACCAGCTTGCCCAGCCGCACGGCCAGCGGCCCCTTGGCCAGGATCAGCCCGGCCGTGCGTTCCACCGCGGCCCGCAGCCCCTCCGGCGCCGTCACCTCCGTCACGAGCCCGATCCGCAACGCCTCCCCGGCATCAAAGATGCGCCCCGTGAGGATCAGCTCCACCGCACGGCCCTTGCCCACGAGCCGGGAGAGCCGCTGCGTGCCCCCGGCCCCGGGCAACACGCCCAGGTTCGTCTCCGGCAGCCCGAACCGGGCCGTGTCCGCCGCGATGCGGATGTCGCAGGACATCGCCAGCTCGTTCCCGCCGCCCAGGGCAAACCCATTGATCGCCGCGATGGTCGGCTTCTCGTACGCCTCCACCGTGTCATAAAGCCCGGCCATGGCCCCGGACAGCCCGTCCGCCATGGTGTACCCGGCCAGCTGGTTGATGTCCGCCCCGGCCACGAACGCCTTCTCCCCGGCACCGGTGAACACCACCACGCCCACCTCCGGGTCCTCCCGCCATGCGGCCAGGACCTCGGCAATCTCCTCCAGGACCGTCCAGTTCAACGCGTTGCGGGCCGCGGGCCGGTTGATCGTGATGGTCCCCAGCCCGTCCCGGACCCCGGTCAGGATCGTCTCGTAACTCATCGTGCTCCTAACGGAAGGCCGGGATGCCGGTGATGTGGCTGCCCAGGATCAACGTATGGACCTCGTCGGTGCCCTCATAGGTGCGCACCGATTCCAGGTTGTTCGCATGCCGCAATGGCGAATAATCCAAGGTGATCCCGTTGCCGCCCAGGATGGCCCGGGCATCACGGCAAATCTGGATTGCTTCCCGGCAATTGTTCAACTTCCCCACCGAAATCTGCACCGGCTCCAACGTCCCGGCATCCTTCATCCGCCCCGTATGGATTGCCAGCAACACCCCCTTTTGGATCTCCAGCAACATGTTGACCAGCTTCTCCTGCGTGATCTGGTACGCCGCCAACGGCTTGTCGAACTGCAGGCGCTCCAACGAATACGCCAACGCCGCCTCATAGGAATCCCGTGCCGCACCCATCGCACCCCAAATAATCCCGTAGCGGGCCTCGTTCAGGCAGGAAAACGGCCCCCGCAACCCCCTCGCCCCCGGCAGCAGCGCATCCGCCGGCAACCGGACATCCGCCAGCTCAATGTCGCACTGGATCGAGGCCCGCATCGACAACTTCGGCTCAATCGGTCTCGCCGTGAACCCGGGCGTGTCCGTGGGTACCAAAAAACCCCGCACACCCTCATCCGTCATCGCCCAAATCACCGCGATCTGCGCGATCGAGGCCAACCCGATCCACCGCTTCGCCCCCGACAACACCCAGCCGTCCCCGTCCCGCACCGCACGCGTCGCCATCGAGGACGGGTCCGAACCCGCCGTCGGCTCCGTCAAACCAAAACAACCAATGACCCTGCCCTTCGCCATCCCCGGCAGCCACGCGTTCTTCTGCTCCTCCGAACCCCACTTATGGATCGCGGACATCGCCAACGACCCCTGCACACTCACAAAGGTCCGCAACCCCGAATCCCCCGCCTCCAACTCCATCGCCGCAATCCCGTACTCCACCGCCGACCGGCCAGGACACCCATACCCCTTCAAATGCATGCCCAACAGACCCAGCGCACCCATCTCCCGCGCGATCCCCACCGGAAAATGCGCATCCTCAAACCACCCGGCAATGTTCGGCCGGATCCGCCCATCCACAAACTCACGCACCCTCCCCCGCAACGCCAACTCATCGGCAGAAAACAAGGCATCAAGGTTCAAGACGTCGGAGCGCTTGGCGGTCTCCGTGGCGGTGGTCATGGCGTTCATCGGATTCCTTCAGTGGTGGGGAGGGGGCTGGCGAAACGGTCGCGCAGGTGGAATTTTTGGATTTTTCCGGACGGGGTGCGGGGCAGCTCGCCCAGGATTTCCAGGCGTTCGGGCCAATAGGGCTTGGCGACGCCCTTGTCCGTGAGGAACTGCTGCAGGTCGGAAAAGGTCAGGCCGGCACCTTCCCTGAGGACGACGGCGGCGCAGGCCATCTCCTGCAGGCGCGGGTGCGGGATGGCCACAACGGCCACCTCTTCGACGAGGGGGTGTTCGTAGAGCACGTTTTCAACGTAGGCGACGGGGATGTTTTCGCCGCCGCGGATGATGACGTCCTTGGTGCGCCCGGCAATGCGCAGGTAGCCGTCCGCGTCGATGCTTCCGAGGTCGCCGGTGTCGAACCAGTCGCCGTCCAGGAGCGCGCGGGTCTCCTCGAGGCGGCCCAGGTAGCCCTGGAACAGGAAGGGCCCCTGGATCTGCAGCCTGCCGTCGGTGTCCGCCGGCAGCTCCACGCCGTCGAGGTCCACGATGCGGATCTGCATGCCGGCCAAGGGGCGTCCGTCGCTGGTGAAGATCTTTTCCAGCGGGTCGGCGGGGTGACCCATGGTGACGAGCCCGCATTCGGTCTGGCCCCAGCCGCCAAAGACGCTCATGCCGGGCAGTTCCCCGTGCGCCTGGCGGACCATGACGCGGGGAATTGGGGCGCCCATGCAACAGAAGCGTTTCAGCGAGGAAACGTCGTGGCGGTTGAGGTTGCCGGCGTTGAGCAGGTCGTGGAGGAAGGGCGTGGCTCCGGAGGTGTGCCCGATGCGGTGGCGTTCCACCAGTTCCACGAAGGTTTCCGCGTTCCAGGTCTCCTGGAACACGCCCGTGGCGCCCAGCTGCAATGGCAGCGACACGCCGTAGAGGTAGCCGGTGAGGTGGGCGAAGGTGGAGGCCATGTGGATGACGGCGGAGTTGTCCATGCCCAGCTTGTCCGGCCACGGCATGCTGCCGGCGACGAGCGTGTTGTGGGTGTGCATGACGCCCTTGGGCTCGCCGGTGGTGCCGGAGGTGAAGATCAGCAGCGAAACGCTGTTGGGGTCCGGGCGGAGCGCTGCCAGCCCGGCGGGGTCGCGGCGTTCTTCCCACGGCGTTGCCATGAAGTCTTCCCAGCTGGTGAAGCCCTGGGCCGGCCCGGGACCGGCGTCGACCACCAGCACGTGCTCGAGGGTGGGCAGTTCCGGCCGCAGCCGCGCGATCATGGCGGGATAGTCGTAGTTGCGGAAGGTGGCTGGAACGATGGCCACCCTGGCTCCGGCGCGGCCCATCATGAAGCCGATCTCGCGGTCCCGGTAGACGGGGATCAGGGGGTTCGTGACGGCCCCGATCCGGACCGCGGCGTAGTGCGCCACGAGCCATTCGCGCCAGTTGGGAAGCTGGATGGAGACCACGTCCCCGGGCCCAACGCCGAGTTCCAGCAGTCCCAGCGCGCACCTGTCCACCTGCTGCTTCAGCTCCCCATAGGTGGTGCTGCCGCGGGAGTCGACGCTGGCCGTTTTGTCCGGGGTGGCCGTGGCCGCCTCGTCGAGAAAGTCGGCCAGCGTCTTGTTCTGCCAGAGGCCGGCTTCTGCGTAGTGCTGTGCAAGGCCCGGGTTGAAAATGGTCTCAAAAGTCATTGTGCAACCTTTTGTGCTCGTCGGTGGGGGATGGCTGGGCTTCGCGGACGCACGTCAGCTCATGGTCAGGCCGCCGCTGACGGACAGCGTCTGGCCGGTGATGTAGGCCGATTCGTCGGAGGCGAAAAAGGCGACGGCGTTGGCCAGGTCGGACGGCTCAGCCAGCCTGCGCATCGGGATGGCGCGTTCCAGGGCCGTGCGCAGTTTCGGGTTTTCGGCGCTGATCGCGGCGAAGAGCGGGGTGTCGGCGGGCCCGGGGCAGACGCAGTTCACGGTGATGTTGTGGCGGGCCATTTCGCGGGCCGCGGTCTTGGTGAAGGCGACGATGCCGCCCTTGGCCGCCGAGTAGACGGCCTCCCCGGAGGAACCGACCCGTCCGGCGTCGGAGCCGATGTTGACCACGGCGCCGTGCCCTTGCCCGGCCATGACGGCGAGCACGGCCTGGCTGCAGTGCAGGGTCCCGTAGAGGTTGATGGCGATGACCCGGTCCCAGTCGGCAACCTTGCTGTCCAGGAAGGGTTCCACCTTGTCCCAGCCTGCGTTGTTGACGAGCACGTCGATCCGCCCAAACTCGGCCACGACGCCGCGGACGAACCCATCCACGGAGTCGCGGTCGGTGACGTCCGCCGCCACGCCGACCGAGCCGTTACCGAGGGCGTGGGCGGTTTCCTTGGCGGCCGCCTCGTTGATGTCCCCGACGACGACGGTGGCGCCTTCGGCAGCCAGCTTTTCGGCGATGCCCCGGCCGATCCCGCTGCCGGCACCGGTGACGATGGCAATTTTGTTTTCAAGCGTTCCCATGGTTGGTGCTCCGTTGCTCTTGATGGGTCTCAGGGGTGTTATGGCGTTTCTCAGGGTGCGAATTCGCGGCCGACGGACTGGCGGGCGATGATCAGCTTCATGATTTGCGCCGTGCCGTCACCGATTTGCAGGCCCAGGACGTCGCGCATGCGCTGCTCAATCGGATTGTCCGTCATGTAGCCGAACTGGCCATGCAGCAGCAGGCAGGAGTTGATGACGTCGTAGGCGGTTTTGGGTGCCCACCACTTGCTCATGGCGGCCTGGGCGGTGTGCGGCAGGCCTTCGTCCTTCAGCCACAGCGTCTGGTGGCACAGCAGCCGTGCGGCGGTGAGCAGGGTTTCGCTTTCGGCCAAGGGGAAGGAGACGCCCTGGAATTTGCTCAGCGGCTGGTCGAAGGCCTGGCGGGCGGACACGTGTGCCCAGGTTTCCTCGACCGTGACGGCGGCCGCGCCGATGCACTGCAGGCCGATCAGTGCCCGGCTGAAGTCAAAGCCCTGCATGACCTGGGTGAATCCGGCGCCCTCGGGCCCGACCAGGTTTTCCTCCGGGATCCAGGCGTCGGTGAAGTGCACAAAGCCGCGCGTGACGGCCCGGGTGCCCATGTCGCTGACACCCTCAACCTGCAGGCCGTCCCCGGACCGGTCAACGAGGAACGCGCTGATGCCACGCCCCCGCCCGGCGTCCGGGTCGGTTTTGGCAAACACCACGGCGGCGCCGCACTGCTGGGCGAAGGACATGGACTTGGTCCCGTTCAGGACCCAGCCGCCACGCCCGCGTCGCGCAGTCAGGGAAGGGTTGCCGGCGTCGGAGCCGGCGCCGGGCTCGGACAGGCCGATCGCCACGATGTCCTCGCCGCTGGCAATACGGGGCACCCAGGTGGCCGCCACGGCGGGCGTGGCGCTCCGGACCAGGATTTGGCCCACGAGGGAGCCGACCACCTGGAGGTAGGCGACGTTGAAGTCGCCGCGCGCGATTTCCTCGGTGATGAGCCCCGAGGTCAGCCGGGGCTCGCCGCGGCCGCCCAGGTCCACGGGCAGCTCGGGGGCGATGAGCCCGCGGGCGCCGATTTCGCGGCGCAGCCCGGGGTCGATGCCGCGGTCGATTTCGCGCTGCTTGTAGCCTGGCGCGATCATCTCGGCCACCAGGCGGGCTTCCTTGACATACTGCTTCTGCGTTTCGCTGAGTGTGAAGTCCATGATGTCTTCCTTGGTGCCGTCAGTGGGTGAGGACGCGGCTGTTGAAGTCGGGCTGGCGCTTTTCGGCGAAGGCTGCAGCCCCTTCCAGGCCTTCGGGCGAGGCGGTGAACAGGTCAAGGGCTGACATCGCCAGGTTGCTGAGGCCGGCCTGGTGGTCCGTGTCGGCGTTGAACGACTGCTTCAGGAAGCGGATGGCGGTGGGGCTCTTCGCGGCGATCTCCGCAGCCCAGGCCTTGGCCTCGGCCAGAAGCTCCGCCGCAGGGACCACCGCATTGACCAGGCCCCAGCGTTCGGCCGTGACGGCGTCGTACTGGCGGCACAGGTACCAGATCTCTCGGGCGCGCTTCTCCCCCACCACGCGGGCCAGGTAGGCCGAGCCGAAGCCGGCGTCGAAGGAGCCGACCCGGGGGCCGGCCTGGCCGAACCGGGCGGTGTCGGCGGCGATCGTGAGGTCGCACAGCACGTGCAGCACGTGGCCGCCGCCCACCGCGATGCCATTGACGGCGGCGATGACGGGCTTGGGGATGTCGCGGATGAGCTTGTGCAGGTTGCCGATTTCAAACATGCCCGATTCCGTGGGGCCGTAGTCGCCGGTCTCGGCACGCTGCTTGACGTCTCCGCCGGTGCAGAAGGCCTTTTCGCCGGAGCCCGTGAGGATGACGGCCTGGACGGAGCGGTCGGCCCAGGCGGCACGGAAGGCCTTGATGAGTTCATCGACCGTGCGGCCGCGGAAGGCGTTGAAGCGCTCGGGGCGGTTGATGGTGATGACGGCGGTGGGGCCGTCGACTTCATAGATGATGTCTTCAAAGTTGGTCACGGGGAACTCTTTCCTTAGCTCAGGTCCAAAAGATGGGAATAGCTTTCGCGGTGTTCGGCAGCCACGACGGCGCCCAGCGCCACCGCCGTTTGCTTCCGGACGTACGTTTCAAAGTCAAAGCTGCGTTCGAAGTACCAGCGCTTCAGCGCCCAGGCATGGGCCAGCAGCAGCAGGTTGTAGGCAAAAAGTTCGGCGTCGACGCGCACCAGCCACCCGGCGCGGATCGCGTCCACGACGGCCTGCTGGAGCGGTGCCACGGTGCTCACTTCCATGTCCTTGATCTTGTCCCGGCCTTCGGCACCCAGGGACTTGGATTCCCGGTAGGACAGCACGGCCGCATCGCGGTGGTCGTTGATGACGGTGCAGTAGGCGGCGAATCCGGCCGCGATCCGCTCCACGGGATCTGTCCCGGCCGCCTCGATGGCCGCGGGCACCTGCACCTCGAAGGCATCCAGCACTTCCACGATGACGGCCAGCAGGAGGTCTTCCTTGTTGCCAAAGTAGCGGTAGATCAGCCCAACGCTGACGGATGCCTCTTCGGCAAGTGCCTGCATGGACACGGCGTCGGCGCCATCGCGTTCCATCAGCCGGGCCGCCGCACTGAGCAGTTGCCGCTTGCGCAGGGAGGCCCTGGCTGCGGTGGCTGCCTTGGCAGGATCGTCCAGGCGGGTGGATGGTGCGGGACTCATGAATGCCTCACTGAATTGGTTTTCATTGAAAATGAACCTTGGTTCATTTTCAATGAGACTACATTCAGTTTTTAGGGTCGTCAAGGGTTTTTACGCTTCCGGGCCGGGAAAAGTTTCCGTTCCCCCAGGCACTGCCGGCACTACGCGCCGGCCCCGGGCGTGTCCCGGCACGGCAGCGCGGCACGGAACCATAGGCTTGCTTGATGGACAGTGAAATTCCCGAGGTGCTGGAGGGCCAAACCTCCATCAACGAGCTCCTCGTTGCCCTGGGCGAGCCTCCGGTGGAAAGTTTCATCCTTGAAGCCGCCCCGGACGACGCCGCAGAGCTGTTCACCGATGCGCCCATGCTCCCCGGCTTCGCCTGACCGGCTTTTCCTGACCCACTGAGCCGGGAATGTCTGGCCCGGGAACGGCGTCAGGCCCCGACGCCGCGCGGGGCCCTGGGGCATAGCGGTGCAGCCCGGGCGCTGCGGTGCAGCCTGGGCGTTAGGGGGCCGACTGCGCGGCGGCCCGCAGGACCCCGCGGTGCTGCGTGGCACCGTAGGAGACGATGCTGTCCCGGCCCAGGATCCGGCGGGCCACGCTGTCCATGGTGGGGGCGTCGTTGTCGAACGCGGTGTGCGTGGTGGCGGTGCTGCGCGCATCGAGCGGACCGCCGGCCGCGACCGACCACACGGCCTCCGCGACCCCGGCGGCAGGCGCTTCCTTGAACAGCGCAGCCAGCCCCGGGTCCTCGTTGATGCACTGTTGCAGGCCCAGGATCGGGGTGCCGGGCGTGGAATCCAGTGCGGCCCGGACCAGGTAGAGCAGCGACTTGTGGTAGATGCCGAAGGTGTTGTCCGCGAGCGCCAGGTCCTGGTGCATCCCGAACAGCGCCAGCCGTTGGATGCCCGTGCCCAACAACGGTTCCAGTCCCTCCTTGAAGGACGCGGTGCGCAGGGCGGGCACCAGCAGGTTGCAGCTTTTGACGCCGGCCGTCCCGTCCCGGACGACGGCGGGCACGAAGTACCGCTGGAAGTTGGCCCCCGCGCTGAAACCGGCGGCGTGGACGGACACCTGTCCCGGATGCGCCGCCACGTAGGCCCGGAGCGCATCCGCCACGTAGGCGGCGCCGCCCCCGGGTTCCGAGGCGAGGCGTGCACTGTCCTTCATGGCCGCCCACACCTCCGGCCCGCCGATAAACCGCAGCAGGTCCTCGATGAGCCCGTCGGTAACGTCGGTGTCCGCGGCATCGGAGACCGCGCCCGGCCCGGCGGGCGCGGGGCCGGGCAGGGGCGCCGGCACGGTGCCGGCAACCACGGGCACCGCCGCCCGATGACGGCCCGCCAGCGGCGCGGCCGCGTCAAGTTCCGCATAGTGCTGTGCCAGCAGTTCGCCCAGGGTTTCCCAGAAACCGGTGTGCCACACAAAATGGACGGGGTAAATGCCGTTGGCCAGCCACCAGGGGATGTCGTGCAGGGCCTGGGCCAGCGCCTTGCGTTCATCCACCAGCCCTCCGTGTGCCCAAAAAACCACCGGCACCCCTCCCCCGCCGCGGGCCTGCACAAAGGCCGGGAGGTGGGTGGCGAAGATGGCGTCGACGTCCGCCGGCGTGGTGTTCAGTTCGGCGGTGGTGGCAAACTTGCCGTCCTGCAGTTCGACGACATGGGGGCGCAGTGCCGCCAGCTGCACCGGGGTGGGTGCCGGCGTTCCGGCGAGACCTGGACCATGTTCCATGACGGGCTCCTCCACAAAGGGTGCTTCGGCTGATGCCATGGTGTGCAGCTGCCGGGGCGGGTGTCAAGGGCGGTGCGGGCGCTAAGGTGGAAGGCATGCACGCACCCGCAGAGCCGGCCCCGTTCCCGTTGGCCGTGGCCCGCACCGCCCTGGAATTGTTCGCCGGGCACGGCTTTGACGCGACCAGCGTGGACCAGATTGCCGCCGCCTGCGGCATTTCGCGCAGCACCTTCTTCCGGCAGTTCGGTTCCAAGGAGGATGTGGTGTTTGCCGACCACGCCGCCCTGCTGGAGCTGCTGCGCGGGTTCCTGGCCCGACCGCACGAGGACCCGTGGCTGGCCGTGTGCGAGGCCGCCGAGCAGGTTTTTGCCCACTTCGCGGCGGAGGACGCGCCGGCCGGGCTGCGCTATGCCGTGGTCAACGCGCACCCGGCCTTGCGCGACAAGGAACTGGTCACGGTGTTCCGTTATGAAAAGCTCTTCGATGCGTACCTGCGCGGCGCCCTGCCGGCCCTCGACCCGCTGGTCCCGGTCCGCTTCGCCGCGGCCGTCATCGCCACGCACAACTACCTGCTGCGCGAATTCATGCGCGGTGCCCGGCCGGTGACCGGGGCACAGATGCGTGCGGCGCTCGACGACGTCCGCCGGCTTTTCGGGGTCCTCGACGGCCCGGCGGAACCCGCCCGGGGCGGTGCCCCGGCAGGCGGTGCCGCGGCAGGCGGTGCCCCGAAAGGTGCTGGACAGGCCGTAGGGGGACACGCGGGCGTCACCCGGGCGGGCGGGGCGTCCCGGGCCGCGGACGACGTCGTGGTTGCCGTGTTTTCCCGGTCGACACCGCCGGCGGACATCACGGCTGCGGTGCGGAGGGCACTCGACGGCACCACCTGATACCCAGTTTCACTTGACGTGGGACTGAGTTTCACGACAGACTGGCGGCAGCCAATAAACCTACCCGCCAAGGATGCCCCATGCCCGACTACGACGTCAGCGAACCCCTCGACACCGACTATTTTGACGCGTTCGCGCAGCTGAGCCCCGAGGACCGGAAGGTGTGGGACCGCGCCCGCAGCCTGGCCGCCGAGGCGCTGCCGCAGATCAACGACTACTGGGACCGTGCCGACTACCCGCTGCACCTGGTCAGGCGCATGGGCGAGCTGAACCTGCTGGCGGACGGCCTGGAGGTGCCGGGGTTGGAAACGATGTCACCCATGGCCGCCGGGCTCGTGAACATGGAGATTTCACGCATCGACGGCTCCCTGGGCACCGTCGTGGCCGTCCAGGGCGGGCTGGCCATGAGGTCCATCGCCTACTTCGGCTCCGACGCGCAAAAGGAGCGCTGGCTGGGCCCGCTGGCCCGCGGCGAGGAATACGGCGCCTTCGCCCTGACCGAACCCGACCACGGCTCCGATTCCGTGGGGCTGACAACCAGCGCACGCCGGGACGGGGACGAATGGGTGCTCGACGGCGAAAAGAAGTGGATCGGCAACGGCTCCGTGGGCGGCGTGACCGTGGTCTGGGCCCGCGTGGCGGATGCCGGGGCGGACGACGACGGCGGCGTGCGCGGCTTCCTGGTGGAGCAGGACACGCCCGGCTACGAGGCCGAAACCATCACGGGCAAGGGCTCGCTGCGGGCCATCTTCCAGGCGCGCATCTCGCTGAACGGGGTGAGGATCCCGGCGTCGAACGTCCTGCCCGGAAGCCACACCTTCAAGGACACCTCCAAGGTGCTCGTGGCCACGCGGCTGGGCGTGGCGTGGTCCGCGCTGGGACATGCCACGGCCGTCTATGAGGCCGCCCTGAGCTACGCGAACCAACGTATCCAGTTCGGCAAGCCGCTGGCCAGGTTCCAGCTGGTGCAGGAACGGCTCACCCAGATGCTGGCCGAGCTGACCGGCATGCAGCTCATGTGCGTGCAGGCCGCCACCCTGGATGCCGCCGGCACGCTGCTGCCCACGCAGGCGTCCATGGCCAAGTACAACAACACCCGCAAGGCCCGCCAGCTCGCCGCCATGGCCCGCGACATGCTCGGCGGCAACGGGATCCTGCTGGAGAACCACGTGGTCCGCCACCTCATGGACATCGAATCCATCCACACCTACGAAGGGACCGAAAGCGTCCAGACGCTGTTGATCGGACGCGACATCACCGGCCAAAGCGCCTTCGCCTGACCCCTGCCGGCCACCGGCGCCGGGCTATTTTTTGGCGAGCAGGCGCTGCACGCGCGGCTTGACCTCGGTGGCCAGCAGCGTGATCGATTCCAACAGGTGCGCGTGCGGCAGCCCGCCGATGTCCATCTGCAGGAAATGGCGCATGTGGCCCAGGTAGCCGTGCAGGTGCACGATCCGTTCCGCCACCTCGTCCGGGCCGCCCACGTAGTAGGCGCCGGGGGCGTCGGCCTGGGCCAGGAACGCACCCCGGTCCGGCGCCGGCCAGCCGCGCAGCCGGCCCATTTCCACATTGAGGTTGTACCAGCCCGGATAGAAACGCTCCAGCGCCTCCTTTTTGCTCGGAGCCACCAGCCCCAGCGCCGCCACGGACACCTTCAGGCCGTCGGCGGCCTGCCCCGCCTGGACGGCCGCCTTCCGGTAAAGCTCGGCCAGCGGGGCAAACCGGTGCGGCGCGCCGCCGATGATCCCATAGGAAATGGGCAGTCCCAGGCGCCCCGCCCGGGCGGACGACGACGGGCTGCCGCCGGTGGCGATCCAGAGCGGCAGGCTGCCCCGCACGGGGCGTGGGACGACGGCGAGGTTCCCGATCGCCGGGCGCACGGTGCCGCTCCAGCTGACGTTTTCACTCCCGGCATTGTTCAGCGCCATGAGCAGCTCCAGCTTCTCCGAATACAGCTGGTCATAGTCACGCAGCTCGTAGCCAAACAACGGGAACGTTTCCACGGACGAGCCGCGGCCGGCCGTGATCTCGATCCGCCCGCCGCCGGAAATTGCGTCGGCGGTGGCGAACTGCTGGAAGACGCGGACAGGGTCATCGGTGCTGATGATGCTCGCCGCGCTGCCCAGCACGATGTGCGAGGTGGCTGCGGCCGCAGCCGCCACCACGGTGCCGGGCGAGGAGGCCGGCATGGACACGGTGTGGTGCTCGCCCACGCCAAAGTAGTCCAGGCCCGCCCGGTCCGCGTGGACGATGGCCTCAAACAGGTTCCGGACCCCCTCAGCCGTGGACCCCGGCGTCCCGTCCGGATTCAGCGGGGTGTCACCAAAACTGTACGCACCGATTTCCATGCCGGCCTCCCTTTTTTCAATACGTTGTACAGAAGATCATATTCTCAACAGATTATTTGGACAAGTCCGCGACACGCCCGAGGGGGCCGGGCCCGCGCGCCGGTGAACGCCTGTTCCCGACGTTGCGTAATAGGAACGAACTTTGCAGATACTTTTCACGGGGCGGTTATATAGTTCAGGTAAGGGCTCAAGGAGGATGTCGCAATGATCACTTACGACCACGTCGTCAAAGGCATGTTGGTTATCGACTCGGAGGGACGCGAGGTTGGCAGGGTCAGCCATGTGGAACCGGCCAATGAGAAAATCGCTGATTTTGAGGAAGCCGCCAGCGTCTCCACCCAGGATCCCATCAACCTGATGCTGACCGCCATTTTCGGTGCCACCCCGCGCGTGCCCAAGGAGTTGTCCGCACGCCTCTTCCGCGCCGGCTTTGTCAAGATTTCCGGCCACGGCCTGTGGTCCGGCAGCCGTTTTGCGCCGATGGCTGCCATTGACAGGGTGGACGATTCGCGCATCTATCTCTCCTGCACCGCCCACCAGCTGGACACCATGTAGCCGGAGTCCCGCACGCTATCCGTGCGCCGGACGGTCCAGGCCGAGCCGGCGCCGCCGGGCCCGGGCTGACTGTTCACTTGGCCCCGTTTTTCCCAGCCCCAGATGGACGACGCCGAGCACCACCTTCGCCGCCCACCGCACCGGAAGCTGCACAGGGCCCACGTGGGGCGCATGGAGGCCAAGCAGCGTGCGGTAACGCGGGTCAAGCGTGGCGACGGCGGTGGCAAACAGCACCTTGTAACCAAGTTGCTGCGAGCGCGGCAGCGGCGGGCGCTTCAGGAATTCCACCGTCTCCTGTACCCGCTCGTCGCAGCGAAGCTCCTGCCGGAAGCCGGCCAGCTGCCGGTCCAGGCCGGCCATCGTCATGGGCGGGTCGGGGACGCCCATGAGGTGTCCGGCCACCGCCCAGTCCGCCACGTATGCGTCTGCGCCGCCGGGGATCGGCCGGCCCAGCGCCTGGTGGCAGGCCAGGAACGCTTCAGTAAACGCCAGGTGCACCCAGCGCAGCAGTTCGGGATCGTTGGCCGTGTAAGCGGCCGGCGTCCCCGGGTTGGCCTGGTAGGTACCGCTGATGTGGGTGTGGATGCGCCGCACCTTGCTGGATGCGGCCTGGGCGGCCGCCGTGTCGCCATAGGTCACCGTGAAGATCCAGCGAATGGTGCCGGCCAGCCGTGACAGCGGATCGGAAGCGTAGTCGGAGTGGTCGTGGACCCCTGCCATCGCGCCGGGGTGCAGGGCCTGGAGCAACAGGGCCTGGATGCCGGCCACGACGGGCGTCATGGACCCGTGGACAGCCCAGGCCGCCGATTCCGGCGCAAAGTAGCCTCCGTCGTCGCCCTTTTCCAGGTCCCGCTCCCATTGGGGAACGGTGGGTGAGTTGGCGCTGAAGGTGCCGCGCAGCTCGCGCCGCCAGCGGGCGAGGACGTTTTCCATGGGTGCCGGCCTGCCCTTCTCAGAAACCGGGCTGCACGTCGTCGGCCGCCGGCGGCACCGAAGCGCCGAAGGTGACGGGGCCGGGGAGGGGCCGCTTGGCCTGGAAGCCGCTGCTGTGGGAGTGGTTCTTCAGGCCCTCAAGCACCCACGGCATGAAGTATTCACGCGCCCATTCCAGGTCCTCCGACCGGGCCTGGCGCCAGCTGCGGGCCGGCAGCGGCTTCGGGGCGAGCGGGGCAAGGGTGTGGGGCACGTTGAGCGTACGCAGCACCATGGCGGCCATCGCATGGTGCCCCAGCGCGGAAGGATGCAGCCTGTCGGGGCTCCACAGGCGCGGGTCGGCGAGCTCGGTCATGGCCCACATGTCCGCCACCAGCGCGTCATGGCGGGCGCACAGGCTGCGGACGTTTTCGTTGAAAATGGCAATCTTGGTCCGGAACTGTCCCATGATGGTGGACCGGCCGGAATCGGGGCCGACAAATACAAGGACCGTGGCGTCAATGGCACGCAATTCCATGACGGCCTTTTCCATCGCATCGGCCAGCTTGTCCGGGTCCGCCCCGGCGTGCAGCAGGTCGTTGCCGCCGCCCTGGATGGAGACAAGGTCGGGGCGGAGCGTCAGGGCCTGGGGCAGTTCCCTGTCGATGACCTGGCGCAGCAGCAGGCCCCGCACCGCCAGGTTGGCGTAGGAAAACCCGCTGGAGCCGGCACTCAGTTCCTCCGCCACCCGGTCCGCCCAGCCACGGAAGCCGTTGGGGCTGCCGGGTTCCGGATCGCCCAGCCCTTCCGTCAACGAATCACCCAAGGCCACGAAGCGGTGCCAGGGGTGCCCCTGACCGGCCCCCTGGTGGTTGCCGCCCGCGGCGCCCCGTGCAGCTGGTGATGTCTCCATGCTTCCATCCTGCCCCTTGTCCCGGCTGAACGGTACCTTCCGCCGGGACACGTGCAAAGCGGCACGAACGGGCGGACAATGGAAGAAGGCCGTTTGGTGGTGGATTGCCAGGCGGTGGAGGGAAGGCAGGTCAATGACACAGACACCAGCATTCGCCCGCGGAGCCGACGCAACCGCCGCGGCCGCCAATCCGGCCCCGTCCCGGGAACACAGTGAAACAGCCGCCGAAGGGACGGACGGCACGGACATGCCGGAAATCCGGATGCACTCCCAGGACGCCGCCGAGGGCCCGGACCAGGACGCATAGGGGCCCTGCCGCCACACCCGGCCCCCGGCACGCGCCTCCGACGCCGCGCCGGAGACGCCGTTCCGGCAGTGTGTTCACTTGGCGGCGAGCAGTTCCTCGAGGCGCTCAAAGCCTTCGGCCATGCCGCGCTCCATGCCGGAGGCCACCATGCCGTCGCGGTCCTCCTGTGACTGGAACGTGGTGTGGTTGCGAATCCGGGTGCGCTCCCCCAGGTCCTCAAAGACCACGCTGTCCAGGCTGACGTGGCCCGGGAATCCATCGTATTCAAAGGTCTGGACGATGCCCCGGCCGGGGTCCACATCATGGAACACGCCGCGGAACCCGTAGCTGTTGCCGGCCGGGTCCCTGCTCGTGTAGGCCCAGGTGCCGCCGATGCGTGCGTCCCAGGAGCTGAGGTCCATGGCCAGTTCCCGCGGCCCGAGCCACTGGACCACGAGGTCCGGGTCCGTGTAGGCGCGGAACACGTCCGCGACCGGGGCGTCGACTTCGCGGACGCTGTCCACGAAGGGCACGCCGGGCTCGGCCGTGACAACGAGGGCGTTTGCAGTTGTCATTTTTCCCAACTTCTTTCACTCATGTTCGGGATGGTCGGCTGATTTGGTGGCGGCCAGGACCCGGTCCAACGCCCGGAAGCGTGCCTCCGCCGCCAGCCGGTAGCCGTCGATCCAGGAGGTCAGCTCCTCCAGGGCGGCGGGAGCCAGGTGGCACGGGCGGCGTTGTCCGTCCCGGGAACGTGTGATGAGCCCGGCCTTCTCCAACACCTGGATGTGTTTGGAGATGGCCTGCTTGCTCACCTGGAACGGTGCGGCGAGTTCGTTCACGGTGGCCGAGCTGCGCGAGAGCCGCGCCACCAGGCTGCGGCGCACGGGGTCGGCCAGGGCCAGGAAGGCCCTGTCCAGCCGTTCGTCGTCGGATCCGGTGCCCTGCATGCGTTGACCGCCTTTAATCAACCTATGATTTTATCAACCAGTTGGTTGACCATTTAAAAGTAGATCCACGGGGCCCGCCTGTCAATAACTTTTTCCATGCCGCCGCATCCCGTCCCGGGTCCCGTTCGACCGGTCCCGTTCGACCGGACCGCTGCCGGGGCCCGCCGGGGCCCGGAACGAAAAGCCGTCTCAGCGCCCCAGCCGGCCGACCGCCGCGGTGCCGCCGACCTCGTCCGAGTGGACACTCGCGGCCGTGAAGCCGTTGCGTGCCAGAATCCGGACGGACTCCGCAGCCTGCGCCGGGCTGGTCTCCACGATCACGTGCCCGCCGGGACGCAGCCACTTCCCGGCACCAGTTGCAATGCGCCGCTGGATGTCCAGCCCGTCGGCCCCGCCGTTCAGCGCTGCATCCGGCTCAAAGAGCCGCGCTTCCTGGGGCATGAAGGCGATCTCCTGCGTGGGCACGTACGGGGCGTTGGCAACAATCACGGCAAACCGGCCCTGCAGTTCCCGGGGCAGCGGGTCGAACAGGTCCCCGCAGTGGGCGGTCCCCCCGAAGCGCGACAGGTTCCCGGAAGCGCACTCGACGGCGGCCGGGTCGATGTCCGCGGCATGGACCTCCACCCCGGGGAATTCCGAGGCCAGCGCGGTGCCGATGGCCCCGCTGCCGCAGCACAGGTCCAGCACGACGGCGCCCGCCGCGCCGCGCAGGATCCCGGCGGCCTGCATGACCAGGAATTCGGTGCGCAGCCGCGGCACAAACACGCCCGGGACAACCCCGATCCGGAGTCCGCGGAAGGCCGCCCAGCCCACGATGTGTTCCAGCGGCCGGCCGTCCACGCGGCGCCGCACCATGGCATCAAGCCCATCGGTCCCGGCGGCCGCTTCGAGCAGGATTCCAGCCTCCTCCTCGGCGTAGACACAGCCGGCCGCACGCAACCGCGCCACGAGTGCCGCGACGTCATTTTCCGGAATCTGCTTCATATCCGTCCAACACTAGCGCGGGACGGGCTGCCCGGGGCCACGCCACGGGAGCTATTCGCGGTCCCGCCCGCCGACACCACAGCTGGGGCGGGTGCAACCGGCGCCACCCGCCGGAACTGCGCACCCGCTCCGACCCGGGACGCCCTGCGGCCACCGTTACGCTGGGTTCATGACGTACGGCGCCGTTGCCCCCAACCCTGACTTCCTGGCAGCCCTGCGCCCGGCCCTGGGCAAGGCTGCGGAGCCTGAACGGGCCGCCGGCATGGCCGCGTACATGAAGTCGGCCATGCCGTACCTGGGCGTGCGCACCCCCGAGGTCCGCAGGATCGTGCGGGCACTCGTGAAGGAGCACCCCTTGGCCGGCGCCGGACAGCTGTATGCCACGGCAGCCCGGATGTGGGGCGCCGCGGAGTTTCGGGAGGAACGCCACGCGGCCATCATGCTTACGGACTCGCGTCTGGTCCGCGGCGATCCGGGCATGCTGCCGTTTTATGCCACCGCCATTGCCGAAGGCCAGTGGTGGGACCATGTGGATTCGGTGGCGCCGCGCCTGTGCGGGCTGCTGCTGGCACACCCCGAATCCATGGACCCGCTGCTGCGCCGCTGGAGCGGGCACGGCAATTTTTGGTTCCGGCGCGCTGCCATCATCGCCCAGCTGCCGGCGAAGGCCGCCACCGACACCGGGCTCCTGCATGACGTGCTGGTGCCCAACCTGCCGGAGCGGGAATTCTTCATCCGCAAGGCGGTCGGCTGGGCGCTGCGCCAACACGCCCGCACCGATCCGGCGTGGGTGCTGGATTTCGCCGAACGCTACGCCGGGCAGCTGAGCCCGCTCTCCCGCCGCGAAGCGCTCAAGCACCTCGGCTGAGGCACCGGCACGAACAGCGGCGCAGCCGGCGGTGGCAGCAAAAAGGCCGTTATGGACGCCCGTCATGCATCAGGTCGCGCGTGGCCAGCGACGGCCGGAACAAGCGGCGTGTCTTCCGGTCCCCCAGCATGATCCACAGCGCCCCGAGCACGCTGACGCCTATGGCTGTGCTCCGCACGGCCACGACGGGGATCCACTGGAACACGCTCAGCTGGTCCGTCAGCGCGATCAGCATGAAGAACACGGACAGATAGAAAACAGTCCGCAGCACCCGGCCCTCCTTCAGGCCCGTGACGCCGAAGAAGGCAAGCAGCCACACCATGTACCAGGGCTGGATCATCGGGGCCAGCACCACCACCGCCGCAAACGCCCAGGCCATCCGGCGCAGCACCGCCTGGCTGTACCGGGAGCCGGCGGTGGGCCCGGCACCCAGGCCGGCGTCCGGCGTCGTACGCACGGGGACCAGGGCCAGCAGCACAACCACCAGGATGGACGTGCCTTGGCCAAGCGCCTGGATGACCCCGGTCACCACCCCACCGCCCCCGCCCATCCAGGTGACGACGAATCCGGCCACGTGCGAGACCAGGCCTACGGGCGCATACCAGATCCACACCGTCCCGGGGGTGTTAAGCGCCGCAAGCCAGCCGAAGCCCAGCCCGTTGACCAGGCCCATGGCGGCCATGATGGCCATGGAGATGCCCAGGGTGGCCGCCCACAGCCCGAACTTGCGCAGCCAGCCGGCCTGGGAGCCTGCCCACAGCAGGCCCGCGAACGGCAGGGCGATCAGCGTGATGGGCTTGATGGCGATGGACAGCGTCACCAGCACAATCCCCCACACCGGATGCCTGCCGGAGGCGTAATAGAGTCCGGCCACGACCAGGCCCAGCATGAGGGAGTCGTTGTGGACGCTGCCGATGAAGTTGATGAGCAGCACGGGGTTCAGCACCACCAGCCAAAGGGCCCGCTGCGGGTTGAAGCCGTGCCGGGCGGCCAGCCTGGGCACGTAGACGGCCAGCAGGACCAGGCCCAGCAGGCTCGCCAGCCGGAACGGGACCAGGGCCAGTTCCGGGCTGCCGTTGGCCAGGCCGACGGCGGCCTGCTCCAGCCACAGCCATACCGGGCCATAGGGGGTGGGCGCCTCGGTCCAGAGGGTGTCCGGGCCCAGGTTGTAGTAGTTGCTCAGCGCCGAAATGCCGTTCGTGTACGGGTTCAGGCCCTGCTGCATGAGCCGGCCCTGGCCGATGTAGGCATAGGAGTCGCGGCTGAAAAGCGGCAGCGCCAACATCATCGGGGCCGTCCACAGGGCCAGCGCCTTCACCAGCAGGGGCCGGGTGGACGGGTCCCAGCCGGCCAGGTGCTGGCGCAGCCGCAGCCAGGCCCGCAGCAGCAGCAGCGCCCCGACGCACAGCATCACCGTGCACGTAATGACGGCCGCGGGGGTGGTCCGGGCCAGGATGAACAGCGGCGTGCGGATCAGCGGGGACACGCTGGTCGCCATCCAGCCGACGCTGATGGAGCCGAGCAGCAGCAGCACCGAACCGGCAAATCCCTGCCACATCGCGGACCTGCCGGTCCACCTGCGCCGCGGCTCCTTCACAGGCACCGGACTCCTCGTCGCGGGCCCGGCAACTTCCCGGCTGGTCAATTACTCTTCTCCTGAACAATCACTGGCGGGACAATCACTGGCGGGCGGCTCCCCGGAGGCGGTCACCGCCCCGGCGCACCCTGGCGGGCCCATGGGCGGACCACGGGCTGCGCTAACATGATAGATGCCAAGGGCCACCTTATCTTGGCAGTCTACCGAACCACGCTTGAGAAGGACCCAACCATCTCCACGGACCCATTCTTTGCCGCGCTCTCCCGCACCCGGGACAGGATCCTGCCGGCACCGGCCCAGGCCTGGTTGAAAACGCCCCGGGGCATGTGGAGCGTCTTTGGCGCCGTCCACCTGTTCTTCCTGGTCTTCGCCGCGATCCTTTCCCTGCGCGGGGAGGCGTTCAGCGACACCTTCATCTACCGTGCCTGGGCCGCAACAGGCTTCGACGCCTCGCGCGTGACCGGGCCCAGCCCCTGGGTGTACCCCATCCTGGCGCTGCTGCCGATGGCCGCGGCCCACGTGTTCGGAAATGCACCGTTCCTGTTCCTGTGGGTGTTGATGATCAGCGCCCTGAACTTCCTGGCCGTGGCGAAGCTCACCAGCTGGGGCCGCCGGCGTGCGGCCATTCCGGCCGCCCTGTGGTGGCTGGCCTTCACGGCCCTGCTCGGCTGGCTCGGCTTTGCCCGTGTGGACGGCTTCACGGCACCGGTGGTCCTGGTTGCCCTGTCCATCGGCGCGGCCCGCCCCTTCCTCGCCTCCTTCATCCTGAGCGCGGCGACATGGATGAAGGTCTGGCCCGCCGCCGTCGTGCTGGCGCTCTTTACCGTCGTGCGGCAGCGGGTCCGGGTGGTGCTGGCCGGCGTGCTGGCCACCGTGCTGGTGGTGGCCCTGGCACTGTCCATGCAGGCCCTGCCGAAGCTGCTGGACTTCCTGCTCCAGCAGGGCGACCGCGGCATGCAGCTGGAGGCCACGTTCACCACCCCCTGGTTGTGGATGAGCGTGCTGGGGATCGGCGGCGCCCGCATGTACATGAACCAGTCCATCAACTCCATGCAGGTGGACGGGCCGGGCACCGAGGTGATGAGCGTGCTGATGCAGCCCCTGCTCATCGCCGCCGCCCTGCTGGTGGCCGGGCTCGTCTTCTGGGCGCTGCACACCGGCAAGCGCAACGGCGGCGCGGACCGGACCGAACTGCTGCTCCTGGGCGCCATGGCCCTGGCCACCGCCTTTGTGGTGTTCAACAAGGTCGGCTCGCCGCAGTTCATGGTGTGGCTCTCTCCCGCCGTGGCCGTGGGCCTGGCCTACAGCTGGCGGGCGTGGCGCGTCCCGGCCACCCTGCTGATCGCCATCGGCGCACTCACCTTTGTGGTCTATCCGCTCTTTTACGACGCCCTCTCGCACAACAACCCCGTCATGGCCGCGGTGCTGACACTGCGCAACCTCATGCTGGTGGTCCTGTTTGTGTGGAGTGTGCGCGCGCTGTTCCTGATGGGCCGCCGGCCCGCCCGTCCTGCTTCTTCCACGCACGACGCCGGAACGCCCGCCGGTGCCAAGGAGTCCTGACATTTCCACGCCACTTTTCGACCGGGTCCTGGGCCGCGCCGTGGTGGCGCGGGGCCGGTTCCTCTCCCCCGCGGTGCTTGCCTGGTTCCGCACCCCCGGCAGCGTGTGGTGGGGCTTCGCTGCCGTCCACCTGTTCTTCCTGGGCTGGATGTTCTCCTTCTTTGTGCACGGCGACACCTTCAGCGACACCGAACAGTACCGCCAGTGGGCGCTGCTGGGCTACAACCCGGCCCAGCTGCACGGCAGCATCAGCCCCTGGGTGTACCCGGTGCTGGCCCAGCTGCCGATCTTTGCGGCGAACATGTTTGGCCCGTCGCTGTACCTGCTGGGCTGGACGCTGATCATCACGGCCCTGGACGCGGTGGCGCTGGCGTTCCTGACCCGCGGCCGGCGCGCCCGCAGCGGCATTGCGCCGGCCTGGTTTTGGCTGTTCTTCACGGTCTTCATGGGCTTCCTCAGCTTTGCCCGCGTGGAGGGCATCACCGCCCCGATCGTGATCGTGGCCCTGCTGTATGCGGCCGAGCGCCCCGGCGTCGCGGCCGTGCTGCTCGCGGTGGCGACGTGGGTCAAGGTCTGGCCGGCGGCCGTCGTCCTTCCCCTGCTGATCGCCAGCGCCCGGCGGGTCCGGGTGTTCGTGTGGGGCGTGGTGGTCAGCGCCTCGGTGGCCGGTGCCACCGTGGCCTCCGGGGCGGGTGCGCACCTGCTGGACTTTGCCGTCAACCAGGGCGAGCGCGGCATGCAGCTTGAGGCCACGTTTTCCACCCCGTGGGTGTGGCTGAGCGTGTTCGGCCTGGGCGGGTCGAAGATTGCGGACAATGTGGCGATCAACTCCACGGAGGTCTACGGTCCGGGCGCCCCGGTGGCGGCGCAGCTCATGCAGCCGCTGCTGATCGTTGCGGCGGCGGCCGGGGTCCTGCTCATGGTGTGGGCGCTGCGCCGCGGCGCCGAACGGGCGGAACTGCTGCTGGAGGGCTCGCTGCTGATGGTCAGTGCGTTCATCGTGTTCAACAAGGTGGGTTCACCGCAGTTCATCGTCTGGCTGGCCCCCGTGGTGGTTGCCGGGCTGGTCCACGACTGGGACCGTTGGAAGGTGCCGGCCACGCTGCTCATGGGCATTGCGTTCACCACGTTTGTGATCTACCCGCTGTTCTACACCCCGCTGATCCACGCCAACCCGGCCATGGCCGCCGTGCTCACCATCCGCAACGTGCTGCTCGTGACGCTGCTGGTGTGGGCCGTGCGCCGGACAGCGGAACTGGGGCGGCGCGCTCCCGGCCCGCGGCGGCCCGGCCGTAGCCGCTAAGCTTCGCGGGGCGCGGCCGGGCGGTTGAACAGCAGCTTGCGTGTGTGCACGTCCACCAGCAGCAGGTACGCCACCGCCGCCAGGGCCACCCAGTAGGCCAGGGCGTGGGCGGGGATGGGCAGGTCCACGAAGTTCCAGACAAACACCTGGTCCTGGGCGCCAAACACCACGAAGAAGCCCACCACCACGTAGACGGCCTTCACCTGCCAGTTGTTCCGGATGCCCGTCACCGCCAGGAACGGCAGGAACCACAGCACATACCAGGGCTGGATGATGGGCGCCAGGAGCACCACGGCGGCAAACGCCAGCCCGAGCCGGCGCACCACCTTCTGCGGGTCGCCAAAAAGCACCAGCCAGCCGGCCACGGCGATGCCGGCCAGGGTCAGCCCGGTGCGGAAGATGCCCGCGGCCAGGCCTCCGTCCAGGCCCACGGCATTGCCGGCGAGCTCCACCAGCTGGCCGCCAAAGCCCGACGGGGAATAGCCGGTGTAGCCCGGCGTGCCGTCGGTCAGCGCCCACGTCCACCCAAAGCCCAGCCCGTCCGGCAGGCCCGCCAGGAACAACAAGGCGCCGGAAATCAGCACGGTGGCGGCCCACAGCAGGAACCTCCTGCCCCATCCGGCCTCCTTTCCCGCCCACAGCAGGCCGATGAACGGCAACAGCACGAGGGTGATGGGCTTGACGGCGATGGATGCCGTGACCAGCACAATGGCCAGCAGCGGCCTGCGTGCCGCCGCGTAGTAGACGCCCGCCACGGCCAGGCCCACCATGAGGGCGTCGTTGTGGGCGCTGGCAATGAAGGAGATCAGGAACAGCGGATTGGCCGCCGTGAGCCACAGGGCGCGCGCGCCGCCCCTGCCGAGCAGCACCGCCAGCCGGGGCACGTAGACAACGCACAGGGCCACGCCAACGCAGGCCAGGAGACGGAACAGCAGCACCGACAGGTCCGGCTGGGCACCCGTCAGGGCCACCACCCCCTGGGCCAGCCACAGGAACAGCGGCCCGTAGGGCGTCCGGTTTTCCGCCCAGGACGGGTCCGCGCCCAGCATGTACCAGTTGCTTAGGGCCGAAATGCCCGTGGTGTACGGATTCAGCCCCTCGGCCATGAGCCGTCCCTGCCCCGCATAGGCGTACACGTCACGCGAAAAGATGGGGACGGCGGCAAGCAGCGGGGCGCCCCACAGGACCACCGCCAGCACCACCTGCCGCAGCGCACCCGGGCCCCAGCCGGCCAGCCGCTGGCCCAGCCGCAGCCAGGAGCGCAGCAGCACCATGGCGCCGACCACCAGCAGGACGGTGGACACGACCACGCCGGCGCCTTCGGTCCGCAGGGCGATGACCAGGGGGTTGCGCACCATGGGCGAACCGTTGGCGATCCAGCCCACGCCCACGGATCCGGCCAGGACCAGCAGCGAGCCGGCCAGGCCCTGCAGCAGGGCGGTCCGTGGACGCACCCCCGCCTGCCGGATGGAACTGTCGGCGCGGTGGGAGGTTGCCATGCCAAGCCTCCGGCCATCGAAAGGTGCTGCGGGATAAGGGGTTCCGCACGCGCGCTGCGCGGGGAAGGCTTCATTTTACCAGCGCCAAATTGGCAGCAGCACCGCAAAGGCGGAGCCTGGTTGGCAGCGCCGATCCGGCCATGCCAATCCCGCCATGCCAATCCCGCCATGCCAATCCCGCCATGCCAAGGGCGCCCGGACAGGACGCGGTACATTGGACGGGTGCCTATTACTAATGAACGCATTGTGTGGATCGACTGCGAAATGACCGGCCTGGACGCCGTCAACGACGCCCTGATCGAGGTTGCCGCGCTGGTGACCGACTCCGAGCTGAACATTCTCGGCGACGGCGTGGACGTGGTCATCAAGCCCTCCGATGAGGCCCTGGCCCAGATGGGCGACTTTGTGCGCGCCATGCACACCTCGTCGAAGCTGATTGACGAGCTGGCTGGCGGCACCACCATGGAAGACGCGCAGGCCCGGGTGCTGGCCTACATCAAGGAGCACGTCCCGGTGCCCAACAAGGCCCCTCTGGCCGGCAACTCGATCGGCACCGACAAGCTGTTCCTGGCCCGGGACATGCCCGAGCTGATGGAGCACCTGCACTACCGGATCATCGACGTCTCCACGATCAAGGAGCTGGCGCGCCGCTGGTATGCCCGCGCCTACTTCCAGTCCCCGGCGAAGACCGGCGGCCACCGCGCACTGGGCGACATCAAGGACAGCATCAACGAGCTCAAATACTACCGCGAGGCCGTCTTTGTGCCGGCGCCGGGCCCGGATTCGGAGACGGCGAAGAAAATTGCGGCCAGGTTCCCCGGCTAAAACCCCGTAAACCTGCGGAAGTTGTCCGCCAAAAATGGGATCTGGACCACATTTTTTCCAAATCGGCCGGTTTTGGTCATGGGCGCCCGTGGGACCGGGTAGACTAATCGTCGTTGCCCAAAGCGCGGGATACACCCTCAGAGTGTGCCCGCTCCGCGGCTGCGCATGGTGGGATTAGCTCAGTTGGCAGAGCGCCTGGTTGTGGTCCAGGAGGTCGCGGGTTCAACCCCCGTATCTCACCCCAAGGTGTTTCGGCAGCGAAACACGGAACACCCCGGTCATCCGATCGGGGTGTTTTTCATTTCCCTACGTCCCCCGTTTCCCGTCAAGAAGGATCCGCCATGACCATCCACCCCGTCACCATCCTGGGCGAGCCCGTGCTGCACCGCCGGGCGGAGGAGGTCAAGAGCTTCGACGGCGAGCTGAAGACGCTCGTGGCCGACATGTTCGACACCATGGACGCCGCCCACGGCGTGGGCCTGGCCGCCCCGCAGATCGGCGTGGGACTACGTGTCTTCACCTACCAGATGGAAAACGACGACGGCGTCCCGGACCGGGGCGTCCTGGTGAACCCCTCGCTCACGGTCGGGAAGATCTCCGGCAAGGCCCCGGACCCGGACGAGGAGGTGGAAGGCTGCCTGTCCGTCCCCGGCATCGACTTCCCGCTCAAGCGCGCCGAGTGGGTGCGGGTGCGCGGCTTCGATGCCGACGGCGCCCCCCTGGACTTTGAGGCGACCGGCTGGTTTGCCCGTTGCATGCAGCACGAATATGACCATCTGGACGGCAGGCTTTACGTGGACCGGCTCAATGACCGCTATGCCCGCAAGGCCAAGCGCGCCCGCAAGGAACGCGGCTGGGGGGTCCCCGGCCTGACCTGGATGCCCGGCGTGGACCCGGACCCCTTCGGCCACTGACCCGCCCCAAGCCAAAGCGGGAAGTGTCGCGTACTGCCTATTTTTACGCCGGTTCCGCTGACCCGTGACGGTCATGGAGTACGTTGGCCTACAGGATTCCTTGTACGCCACATTCTTTGAACACCACACGATCCGGCCGGCCCTGCCCGGGCCCGGATCCAGGGGGGAGCCATGACCGAAACAACTGCCGCCGGCGAAAGCACCCAAAAAGGTCGTGGGCCTGGCCGTGGCCGGCGCCGTGGGCGGCTTCCTGTTCGGCTTCGACTCCTCCGTGGTGAACGGCGCCGTCGACGCCATCCACGGCCAGTTCCACCTGGGTGGGGGACTCACGGGCTTCACGATCGCCGTCGCACTTCTGGGCTGCGCCGCGGGCGCCTACGTTGCCGGCAGGATCGCCGACGCGAAGGGCCGCATCCCGGCCATGAAGCTGGGCGCCCTGCTGTTTTTTGCCAGCGCCATCGGCACCGGCCTGGCGTTCAACGTGGTGGACCTGATCTTCTGGCGCCTCATCGGCGGCCTGGGGATCGGCCTCGCCTCCGTCATCGCACCGGCGTACATCTCCGAAATTTCGCCCCGCCGCCACCGCGGCCGGCTGGCGTCCCTGCAGCAGCTCGCCATCACGGTGGGAATTTTTGCCGCCCTGCTCTCCGATGCCCTGTTCGCCACCCGTGCCGGCGGCGCCGTCAACGTGCTGTGGCTGGGCCTGCCGGCGTGGCGCTGGATGTTCCTGGCCGGCATCGTTCCCGCCGTCGCCTACGGCTGGATTGCCTTCGTGCTGCCCGAATCGCCGCGTTTCCTGGTCCTGCAGGGCAAGGAGGATGCGGCGAGGAAGGTCTTCCCGGACATTGCCCCCGACGAGGACGCCGGGAGGAACATCCGTGACATCAGGGACGCCGTCAAGGAGGACTCCCTCACGGCCCGCAAGGGTTCGCTGCGGGGCGGGCGCTTCGGCCTCCTGCCGGTGGGCCTGGATCGGCGTCATCCTCTCGGTCCTGCAGCAGTTTGTCGGCATCAACGTCATCTTTTACTACCCGACGACGCTGTGGAAGGCCGTGGGCTTCCACGAAAGCGACTCGCTGGCCATCTCCGTCGTCACCGCCATTGTCAACATCCTGGTCACCCTCGTCGCCATCGCCCTGGTGGACAGGATCGGGCGCCGGCCCATCCTGCTCGCAGGTTCCACCGGCATGGCCGTGTCCCTGGGCGCCATGGCGCTGGCGTTTGCCTCGGCCACCGGCACGGGGGCGGAGATCACGCTGCCCGGCGCCTGGGGCGCTGTGGCCCTGGTTGCAGCCAATGTGTTCGTCATCAGCTTCGGAGCGTCGTGGGGCCCGCTGGTGTGGGTGCTGCTGGGCGAGATCTTCCCCTCACGGATCCGGGTCCGCGCCCTGGGCCTGGCGGCGGCGGCCCAGTGGATCGCCAATTTCCTGATCACCCTCAGCTTCCCTGTCATGGCCTCCGCCTCCCTGCCGTTGACGTACGGCCTGTACGCGCTGTTTGCGGCGGCGTCGTTCTTCTTTGTCATGGTCAAGGTTCCCGAGACCAACGGCATGTCCCTGGAACAGGCGGACACGCTGTTTGTGACGAAGGCCGGCAGGGGGGTCGGTAAACTGGCAGGATGATCCCGCACACCGCGCTGAGCACAGAACTGTCCCTGGACTACCTCGCAGTGGCGGAAGAGGACCGGGACGGCTGCCTGCAACTCCTTGACGGCGAGATCAGCCCCGCGGCCGCAGTGGTGCAGGACCACCTCTCCGCCAGCCTCGGCAGCCCGGCCGCCCCGGTGCCGGAACTGGGCACCCGGGACCTGCCCGTCACCGAGGCCGACTGGCTGGAGGGCATGCTCCGCTTTGTGCCCGCGCTGCGCACCTGGCATGCCGAACTGGACATTCCCGACGCCGTCACCCGCGACACACTGGCCGACTTCGGGCGCAACCTGGCCATCAACCGCCGCGTCCACGGCCGCTTCGGCATGGACACGTGGCAGTGGCTCACCCACCACTTCGCCGGCCGGCTCTTTGCCCTGGGCCGGCTGCAGTTCCTGATCCACCAGCCCGCCGTCCCCGTCCCCGGCACGGCCGGCGGCGAATGGGTCCTGGGCGTCCATATCCCCGAAGACGGCGGACTCGGCACCGGCCCGGTCGCCGAAAGCCTGGCGGCCGCCCGCCCCTTCTTCGACAGGCACTTCCCGGCGCAGCCCGTGCGGCACGCCAACTGCGAGTCCTGGCTGCTGGACCCCTACCTGTCCGAACACATCGACACATGGTCGAACATCTTCCGTTTCGCGGCCCTGTTCACCCCGTACGGCACGCCCCGCGACGAACCTTCCGACGCCGTCTACTTCACCTTCCGCACCCGCAGCATGGACGTGCTCCCCACCCTTCCGCGCACCACGGCGCTGCAACGGCTGGTCCTGGACCGCATCGCCGGCGGCGGCGCCTGGCAGGTCGGCTACGGCTGCCTGCAGCTCCCGTAACCGCACCCGGGCTGCGGTAAACTTGGGATTTGGCGCCTTTGTCCGTCCCCGTGGCACCCGCCCCGCCGCCCGCACCCGCTGCGCCGGGAAGGCTGCGAACGCACCCGGGACGGACAGCGCCAAAAGTACATCCGGCATCCCCAGAAAGTAGTCTTGTGTCCTCTCCGGTCCAGTCCCCCGCCCGCGTCACGGAAATTACCGGCCAGGCGGGCCGGCGCCGCACCTTTGCGGTGATCTCGCACCCGGATGCCGGAAAGTCGACGCTGACCGAGGCCTTGGCGCTGCACGCGAAGGTCATTGGCACCGCCGGCGCCACAAACGGCAAATCCAACCGGCGCGACACCGTCTCGGACTGGCAGCAGATGGAAAAGGACCGCGGCATCTCCATCAGCTCCGCGGCCCTGCAGTTTTCCTACCGGGACACCGTCATCAACCTCCTGGACACGCCGGGCCACGCGGACTTCTCCGAGGACACCTACCGCGTGCTGGCCGCCGTCGACTGCGCCGTGATGCTCGTGGATGCGGGCAAGGGGCTGGAGACGCAGACCATGAAGCTGTTCGAGGTGTGCCGCCAGCGGAACCTGCCCATCATCACGGTCATCAACAAGTGGGACCGCCCCGGCCTGGACCCGCTGGAGCTCATGGACGAGATCACCGAACGCACCGGCCTGGCCCCCATGCCGCTGACCTGGGCCATCGGGATTGCCGGCGATTTCCGCGGCGTCTGGGACATCCAGCGCAACGAGTTTGCCAAGTTTGCCCGCAACAGCGCCGGGGCCCAGATTGCCCTGACCGAATACCTGACGCCGGAACAGGCGGCGGAGTCCGAGGGCGCTGCGTGGCAGGACTCCATCGACGAGGCCTCCCTCGTGGTGGATGCCGGCGCGCCCCTGGACCTGGAGGCGTTTTACGCCGGCCGGGCCACGCCGCTGCTGTTCTCCTCTGCGGCACTGAACTTCGGTGTCAAGCAGGTCCTGGACACTCTGGTGGACTATGCTCCCCCGGCCGCCCCGCGCCCCGACGTCACCGGCGGCACCCGGCCCGTCGAGGCCCCGTTCTCCGGCTTCGTGTTCAAGGTCCAGGCCGGCATGAACCAGGCGCACCGCGACCACGTCGCCTTCATCCGCGTCTGCTCGGGCATGTTTGAGCGCGGCATGGTGGTCACGCAGGGGCGCACCGGAAAGTCGTTCGCCACCAAGTACGCCCAGCAGGTGTTCGGCCGTGAGCGCGAGGTGATTGACACCGCGTTCCCGGGCGACGTCGTCGGGCTCGTCAACGCCTCCGCCCTGCGCGTAGGCGACAGCCTGTTCGTGGAGGAGCCGGTGGAGTACCCGGCGATCCCGCTGTTCGCGCCCGAGCACTTCCAGGTGGCCCGCTCCAAGGACCCCAGCAAGTACAAGCAGTTCCGCCGCGGCATCGAGCAGCTGGAACACGAGGGCGTCATCCAGGTGCTGCGCTCGGACCTGCGCGGGGACCAGGCACCGGTGCTGGCCGCCGTCGGCCCCATGCAGTTTGAAGTGGTCGAGGACCGCATGCACCACGACTTCAATGCCCCCATGCGCCTGGAACGCCTCCCCTATTCCCTGGCCAGGCTGACGACGGCGGACGCGACGGCCGTGCTGGCAGGCATCCACGGGGCCGAGGTGCTCGAGCGCAGCGACGGGGAGTTCCTGGCGCTGTTCAACGATGTCTGGGCCATGCGCCGCGTGGAAAAGAACCACCCGGACCTGCCGCTGGCCGAGATCGGCACCAGCCGGGAGTAGCCCCGGCCGGGCCCCCTGCCCTAGTTTTCCTTCAGCACGCGGGTGAGGTCCGCGGCGGCAAAGTCACGCAGTTCGTGGAGCTGGTCAAGGCGCTTCTGGGTGATCTTGCCGGCGTTGAAATCGGCGTTGGCCTGGGCCAGCTGCCGGTTGGCCTCGTCGAGGTTGTCCTGGGCCAGCTGCATCGGGTTGCTGTATTCTGATTCGCTCATACGGGCATCATTGCACCGATTGCCACGGCGGGCCATCACCGTCCACTTTGTTTCCTGCCGCGTGTCACGGCGGGTGCGCTACGGGTGCGCCGCGTAGCCCGACGGGAGCGACGGCAGCCCGGGGCAGGCCCCCAGCACGCGCACCATGGCGGCCTTTTCCGCCGGCGTGACCCAGAGCCTGTAGGCCGCCTTGACCGAGACCTGCCGCGCCACGTACCGGCAGCGGAACGACTTGTCCGGCGGCAGCCAGGTGGCGGCGTCGCCGTCCGACTTTTCCTGGTTGGCCTCCCCGTCTGCGGCCAGCAGGTTCAGGGGGTCGTTGGCCAGGCTCTGGCGCTGGACGGGCGTGAGCTGCTGCGCACCCGTTTCCCACGCGTTGCCCAGGGCCACCACGTGGTCGATTTGCACGGCGGCGCTCGTGGCGGCGCCGCGCCGGAAGTCGACGGTCCGGCCCGTGTACGGTTCCGCGAGGGTGCCCGAGGCCACCACGCACTGGGAGCCGCTTTCAAAGGCGGCCCTGTGCAGGTCGCGGCGCAGGATGTCGTTGCGGGTGTCGCAGCCGTTGGCGTCGGCGTCCAGCCACGCCTCACCGAACTCGCTGCGCTTGTACGTAGTCTTGGCCGAGCGGCCCTTGACCGGCAGCGTGTCCAGCACGGCCAGGGCCGTGGCCGGCCCCAGCCGCAGCACCGGCGTGCCCAGGCCGGGCGGCGGGGTGCTGACCGTGGGCGGCGGTCCCGCGTCGGGCTCGAACGGCCACCGGCCGGCGGCATGGAGCCAGCCGCCTACGGCCACCGTGAGCAGCACCAGCAGCAGCGCCGCAGCCCGCAGCAGCCCGCCCTCCGTGGTCCTGCCGGGCCGGTCCCCCGGGCCGCGGCCTGCGTGCCGCACAGGCCGCGCAGGCCGGGCAGGCCGGGCAGGCGGCCCGGTCCGGGCACGCCGGCGCGCCGCAACCACCAATTCATGCCGGGCCATGACCCACGCCTTCCATCGGCCCGCCGGCGCCACGTCCCTCACGGCATGGCCGTCGCGGGCATTGCCTGCCCACCGTGGTTCGAGTCTAGGCATCCGGAACCCAGACTGCCGGAAGTTATCCACACCTTCCCGTCCGTCCGGAATCTGGGTCGCACTTGTTGCAGCCGGGCACCTGCGTAAAGCGCTTGCCGCTGCAACAACTGCGACCTGGTTGGGCCCGGCTCAGCCGCCCAGTGCCTTGTACATGATGTGCAGGCCCACGGGCCCGAGCGACGGGTGGTCAAAGGCGGCGGGAATGGTCGCCATGATGTCAAAGCCCAACGACTCCCACAGGTGGACCGCCCCGGTATTGGCCTCGACCACGGCGTTGAACACCATGCCGCGGTAGCCGTCGGCGAAGGCGGCATTGAGCACGTGGTGGGCCAGCAGCCGCCCGTATCCCTTGCCTTCGTGGTCCGGGTGGACCATGAACGAGGCATTGGCGATGCGGCTGCCGGCGCCGGGAAGGTTGGGGTGCAGCTGGGCGGTGGCCACGATCATCGGGGGTGATTGCCCGCCCGTTTCCTCCGTGACCACATAGGTGCGCGGCACGCGCCCGGGGGAAACGGCGTCATGCGGGGCAGCGTCGGGAGCAGCGGGGAGCCATGCGTTGCGCAGGGCGCCTTCGGTGGAATCGGTGGCGAAAGTGTACGTTTTGCCGGCGCGGACAATGGGTTCCATGACGGCCCAGATCCCCGGCCAGTCGGCGGCGGCCGCCTCGCGTATCAACATGCCCGCCAGTCTACGCACCCGCGCCGCCGCGGCTCCAACCGCTGTTACGCGGGATGTTGGCGGGATAGGGCGTCCTGTACGCCGGGTTTTGTTATCCGCCGCAGTTGCCCGCGGCGGGTAGGCAACCATCCATCTACGAACGCCGTTGCCGACGCCCTCTAGCGGCCTACCCAGGCACTCGGGCGAACAGCCCTCAAGCATGCCCTGTCTGGCCTTGCTCCGGGTGGGGTTTACCTAGCTTCCCCAGTCACCTGCGGAACTGGTGGTCTCTTACACCACCGTTTCACCCTTACCTGCGCCGGCCGGGGCCGTGCAGGCGGTCTGTTTTCTGTGGCACTTTCCTGCGGGTCACCCCGAGTGGGCGTTACCCACCACCCTGTTCTGTGGAGCCCGGACGTTCCTCGAGCCGCTTGCGCGACGCGCGGTTGCCCAGACGCCCTATCCGCGTCCCACTCTACAGGGCGAGGGGCCCCGGGCGCCGCACCCTGCCGTTGCCGGCCGGGTACGACGCCGGGACCTGTCCCGGGTGCCTGGCCTTAGGCCAGCGCCGGGGCCGCTAGGGCGGCGGCCTGCGCGGTTCCGGGGAGTCCGGTCCCGGAGCCTGTTGCCGCAACGTCCGGCGCGGCTGCGTCGTCCAGCGCGGGGAACTGGCGCGGGTGGACGCCGGCCATTTCCTCCATGACGCGCACCACCTGGCAGCTGTAGCCGAACTCGTTGTCGTACCAGACGTACAGCACCAGGTTCTTGTCGGTGCTGATGGTGGCCAGCCCGTCCACGATGCCGGCGCGGCGCGATCCGACGAAGTCGGTGGAGACCACTTCCGGGGAGTCGATGTAGTCGATCTGCTTGCGCAGCTCCGAGTTCAGCGACACGTCACGCAGGTAGGTGTTGACCTCGTCCTTCGTGGTGCCGTTTTCCAGGGTCAGGTTCAGGATCGCCATGGACACGTCGGGGGTGGGGACGCGGATGGAATTTCCGGTCAGCCTGCCTTCGAGCTCGGGGAGCGCCTTCGCAACGGCCTTGGCGGCGCCCGTCTCGGTCAGCACCATGTTCAGTGCGGCGGAACGGCCCCGGCGGTCGCCCTTGTGGAAGTTGTCCGTCAGGTTCTGGTCATTCGTGAAGGAGTGGACGGTTTCCACGTGGCCGTGCACGATGCCGAACTTGTCATTGAGGACCTTCAGCACGGGCGTGATGGCGTTGGTGGTACAGGAGGCGGCGGTGACAATCTTGTCCCCGGGCTGGATGGTGCCGTGGTTGATGCCGTGCACAATGTTCTTCAGCCCGCCCTTGCCGGGCGCGGTCAGCAGGACGCGCGACACACCCGTGCTCTGCAGGTGCTGGGACAGTCCTTCCTCGTCGCGCCAACGGCCGGTGTTGTCCACCACCAGGGCGTCGTGGATGCCGTAGCTGGTGTAGTCGATGGTGGCGGGGCTGTCCGAGTAGATGACCTGGATGGCGGTGCCGTTCGCCTGGATGATGTTGCATTCCCGGTCGACGGTGATGGTGCCGTTAAACGGTCCGTGGACGGAGTCGCGGCGCAGCAGGCTGGCGCGCTTGGTCAGGTCGGCGTCGCCGCCGTTGCGCACCACGATGGCGCGCAGGCGCAGGCCGTGGCCGCCGCCGGAGTGCTCAATGAGAATGCGGGCCAGCAGGCGGCCAATGCGGCCAAAGCCATAGAGGACCACGTCCGTGCTGGTGCGCCCGTCCGAGCCGTGCCCGTCGACGACGTCGGCCAGCTCCGTGCGCAGGAAGGCTTCCAGGTCCGTCTGGCCCGAGGCCTTGAACCCGGCGTTGAGGCGGGCGAGGTCCAAGGAGGCGGCCCCCAATTGCAAGGTGACGAGTGTTTCCAGGAGGGGCAGCGTCTCGGCCAGCGGGAGTTCGACGTCGTCGATCTGGCGGGCGAAGCGGTGCGCCTTGAGCAGGTCGATCACCGACTGGTTGATCAGTGACCGTCCATGGATGCTGGTGATGACGTTGTTTTCGCGGTACAGGCGGCCGATCAGCGGAATCATGGTTTCCGCCAGGGTCTCGCGCTGGATCCAGGAGTCCAAGGCGGAATCGCTGTCCGTTGAAGCGTGGTTGAGCGTCACGAAAAATTACCTTCCTGGCCTAAAACACCCTTGGTCCAAGCCAATCAACATTCTAGGCGGGCGCCGGGTGGTATCTGCGAGTTCCGTGCCGCACCTCACTAGACCGGTCTACACATTCCGAGCCAACTCCCGCGAAGCGGCAGGCGGCGGGGGGCCGCAGCGCTGCAGCCACGGCGTCTGCCCGTCCGTGCGTCCCGGAGCCGGGATTGGACGGGGATGGGAGGACGGGCGGGAACCGGTAGGCTCTCAGGGTGTTGATTTTGCTGCCCCCGTCCGAAGGTAAGACTCCCGCCGATGCCGGAGCGCCCGTGGATTTGGGGCAGCTGCACTTTCCCGGGCTGACCGGGGCCCGGCGGGAAGTTGCCGCGGCACTGGCCGACGTGTCCGCCCGGGAGGATGCGCTGGCGCATCTGGGGGTCGGCGCATCGCTGGCCCACGATGTCCTGCGCAACGCCCGTCTGGCAGCCGAGCCGGCGGCGCCGGCCCACAGCATTTACTCAGGCGTCCTGTACGACGCCCTGGGCTACCACCGGATGACGCCGGCCCAGAAGCGCAAGGCCGATGCCGGCGTCGTGGTTGTCTCGGGGCTCTGGGGCGCTGTCGCCTTTGCCGACCGCATTCCGGCGTACCGGCTGTCCATGTCCGTGGGGCTGCCCGGAGTGGGGAAGCTGGCCGGCTTCTGGAAGCCGAAGCTGGGCGCCGCACTGGAGGCGCACGCGAAGGGGCACTTGCTGGTCGACTGCCGCTCAAGCACCTATGCGGCGGCGTGGACGCCTGCGCCGGAACGGACCGTTGCCGTGAACGTCTTCACGGAGCGCGACGGCACCCGCAAGGTGGTCTCGCACTTTGCCAAGCACACGCGCGGCGAACTGGCCCGGCACCTGCTCACCCGCCGCGGCAAGTCCCCGGAGACGCCGGAGCAGCTGGCCCGTGCCGCCGGTGAAAAATGGGCCGTGGAGCTGGTCCCGGGCACGGCACGCAAGCACCACACGCTGAACATCATCCTGGCCGGCTGACAGGCGTCCCGCGGCCCGTCCGGACGCTGCCGGACCGGGGTGCGACTACGTCCATTCGGGCGAACGGACCAGGATGGCGCCGGAGTCCGGGCAGAACACGACGTCGTCCGGGGCGGCACCCTTGATTTCGGCCAGGTCGCCCGGGCTCAGCTGCATGCCGGACCCTTCCGAGGTGCCGTGGAACAGGCGCGCCGCGCCCACGCCGTACTTGGCCAGGGTCCGGTCGTAGATCGCCAGCAGGGCCGGGTCAAAGCTGGCGGCCAGTTCGGCACGCTCGGCAGCCGTGGCGTCGCGCTCCATGCGCAGGGCGCCGAGCTTGCCGCGGATCTCCCCCACGACGCCGTCCAGGACCGACTGCATCTGGCCCACCAGCGCCTGCTGGGCGCCCTGGCGGCCCCTGGCGTCCTCCAGCGCCTCCATCACTTCCAGTTCGGCGTCTTCGAGCGCGCTGCGGCGCCGGCTCAATGTTTCTATGTCGTTCTGCAGCGCCACGAGGTCCTTGGACAGGCCGGTGCCGCTGTTGAGCTTGGCGTCGTCCTTGGCAATGCGGGAGGTGACCTGGGCGACGTCGTCCTCGGCCTTGGTGAGCTTGCGGGAAAGGTCCCCCACCTCAGTGTCCAGGACCCCCAGGTCGCTCTTGGCCACCGTCACCCCGCCGTGAAGGTCCGGCAGCCGCGGGTCCTCCTTCAGCGCCTTTGCCTGGGCGTCCAGGGCCCGCAGCTTGGCGTCCAAAACCTGAATGTCCAGCAAACGCATTTGTTCCGCCGGTGCTGCCTTCGCCATGTGCTTCCTCCTGTAAAAGGGACAATACGGTAATACCCTGCTGCCCAGCCTAGCGGCCGAGGGGCCCCGTGCGAGCTTGCGAGTATGGGGAGGCCGCTAGGCGCTAGCGGGTGGGTGCGTACGGCCGGAGTCAGTGGCCGGGAGTCAAAATGAAGTCCCACGGATCCGTATTGGTCTGGCTGACGGCGAGTTCCGCCTCGAACCCCTGGTCCGCCAGCACATTTGCCAGGGCATGGGCGGCCACGGGCAGCCACAGCCATTCGCTGGCGAAGTGGGAGAGGTCGATGAGGTACGGGCGGCCGTCGCTGCTGGACTCCCGTGCCTCCGACGCCGGATGGTGGCGCAGGTCCGCGGTGACGTACACGTCAGCATCCGAGGCCCGGACGGCGTCGAACAGGCTGTCCCCGGCGCCGCCGCAGACGGCGACCTTGCGCACCAGCGCGTCCCGGTCACCGGCCACGCGCACCCCCCCGGCCACCGCTGGCAGCGTCAGGAAGATCCGCGATGCCAGCTCGCCCAGCTTCTCCACCCCGGGCAGCATGCCCACCCGGCCGATGCCCTCCTCCACCAGCCCGTGCGCGGCAGGCATCAGCGGGGCAACGTCCTCCAGGCTCAGGACGTCGGCCAGCACGTCGGAGACCCCGCCCACCGCGCTGTCGCCGTTGGTATGGATGGTCAGCAGCGCGCAGCCGCCCTCGATCAGCCGGTGCACGGCGCGGCCCTTGCCGGTGGTCGCCGCCACGGAGTTCACGCCCTTGAGCAGCAGCGGGTGGTGCGTGACCAGCAGCTTGGCGCCCCATTCCAGGGCTTCGTCAATGACCTCCAGGGTGGGGTCCACGGCAAACATGATCCTGTCCACGTCCGCCTCCGGCCGCCCGGCAACAAGGCCCACACGGTCCCAGTCCTCGGCGAGCGATTCGGGCCACAATTCCTCCACGGCCAGCAACACCTCGGACAGCACGGGCGTGACCAGCCCTTCCCCGCCTTCCGCCGGCACGTCCACGTCCGACGCCGGCACCCCCGCCGCCTGTTCCGGCGGCAGGGCGCCGTCCGCGCCGGGCGACGCGGGGGCCGGCGACGCGGAGGCCGGCGACGCGGAGACGGGGGCCCCGGCGGGAAGGGACGCCGCGGCCGGCACGGTCCCGAAGGTCACGGCCGGAAACTTTTCGACATGTCCGCCCGGTTCACCGGCCCCGGCGGGCCAGGAAGGAACGTCCGGCCCGCCCGGTGCCGCACCCGCGGGCGCCCCGGAAGGTGCGGGTTCAGCCGCAGGTTCCTGCTCCCCGGCCGCACCCGCGGGCTCCCCGGAAGGTGCGGGTTCAGCCGCAGGTTCCGGCTCCCCGGCCACACCCGCGGGCTCCCCGGAAGGCGCGGGTTCAGCCGCAGGTTCCTGCTCCCCGGCCACACCTGGCCCTGCCGGGGCATCGTTCTCGCCCGGCACCACTGCGCCCGGCCCAACACCGTGGGCGGCAACCCCACCGGCCCCTTTGCCCACCGCGTCGGCGGGGTGCACGCCCGGACGGGTGCCGGCGTCGTGCCCGGAATCATGTGTCGGATCACTTGCATCCTTGCTCATCCTTCCACCTTAGCCGGGGCGGGGCCGGCCGGCGGCCCGGGAATCAAATGCGCCTGCGTCGTCTTGTAGATAAATGTGAAGACCTTTGTATTGGGCGGTGGCTGCTTTTGGTGCCTCGACGCCGTGTATCAGATGACCAAGGGAGTGGAGTCGGTGGTGTCCGGGTACACCGGCGGCGCCGTCCCCCACCCGAGCTATGAACAGATCTGCTCCGGCATGACAGGGCACGCCGAGGTGGTTTCGGTGACCTTTGACGAGACGGTGATCCCTGAGGACACCATCCTGGACATGTTCTTTACCCAGCACGACCCCACCACGCTCAACCGCCAGGGCTATGACACGGGCACGCAGTACAGGTCCTCGATGTTCTACAAGAGCCCCGGGGAGGAGACCGCGTTCCGGGCCGCGATCGAACGCAACCAACAGCACTGGCCGAACCCGATCGTCACCGAAGTGGTGCCGCTGGGCCACCTGTATCCGGCCGAGCACTATCACCAGGACTTTTATGCGCAGCGTCCCGAGGTGGGGTATTGCCAGGTCATTATCAACCCGAAGATCGCCAAAGTCAGAAAACATTACGCCGAGTGGCTGACCGCGTAGAATCCGCGGCAGGCACCTCGTTACGCTGGCGTTTAACATAACTGTGCCGCGCCAAGCGGCATCCACACTCTTAAGAACAGGACCATCCATGGGACGCATTTATGACAATGTTACGCAGCTGGTCGGCGGCACCCCGCTGGTGCGGCTGAACCGCCTGTCCGAGGGCCTCAATGCCACCATCGCCGTCAAGCTGGAGTTCTACAACCCGGCCAACAGCGTCAAGGACCGCATTGGCGTGGCCATTGTCGATGCCGCCGAGGCCTCCGGCGAGCTCCGCCCGGGCGGCACCATTGTTGAAGGCACCTCGGGCAACACCGGCATCGCGCTGGCCATGGTGGGTGCGGCCCGCGGCTACAAGGTGATCCTGACCATGCCGGAAACCATGTCCACCGAGCGCCGTGTCATGCTGCGCGCCTTCGGTGCTGAAATTGTCCTCACCCCCGGTTCCGAAGGCATGCGCGGCGCCGTCGAAAAGGCCAAGGAAATTGTGGCCAACACGGACAACTCCATCTGGGCACAGCAGTTCGCCAACAAGGCCAACCCGGAAATCCACCGCACCACCACGGGCGAGGAAATCTGGGAAGACACCAATGGCGCCGTGGACATCCTCGTCGCCGGCATCGGCACCGGCGGCACCATCACCGGCGCCGGCCGGCTGCTCAAGTCCCGCAAGCCGGGCGTGCAGGTGGTTGCCGTGGAGCCGTCCGACTCCGCCATCCTCAACGGCGGCGCCCCGGGCCCGCACAAGATCCAGGGCCTCGGCGCGAACTTCATCCCCGAGGTGCTGGACCAGGCGGTCTACGACGAAGTCCTGGACGCGACGCTGGAGGATTCCGTGTCCGTGGCGCGTGCCCTGGGCACCCAGGAGGGCATCCTTGGCGGCATTTCCGCCGGCGCCGCCGTATGGGGCGCCCTGGAACTGGCCAAGCGTGCCGAGAACGCCGGTAAGCTGATTGTGGCCGTGGTCCCCGACTTCGGCGAACGCTACATTTCAACCGTTCTGTACGACGACATCCGCGGCTAAAACCGCACTGAAGGAAGTCCGTGGGATTTTTCACCAGGTTAAGCGAGGACCTCGAGTCCGCCCGGTCTCATGACCCGGCGGCCCGGGGTTCGGCGGAAAACTTTTTTGTCTATTCGGGGCTGCACGCCATCTGGGTGCACCGCCTGACCCACCGCATGTGGGCCAACCCGTCCCTGCGCTTCCCCGCCCGCGCGCTCTCGCAGCTGGCCCGCTTTGCCACGGGCATTGAAATCCACCCCGGCGCCACGATCGGCCGGCGCTTCTTCATCGACCACGGCATGGGCGTGGTCATCGGGGAGACCGCGGAAATAGGCGAAGACGTGATGATCTACCACGGCGTCACCCTCGGTGGCCGCTCGCTGGCCAAGGTCAAGCGCCACCCGACCATCGGCAGCCGCGTCACCATCGGCGCGGGCGCCAAGGTCCTGGGCCCCATTACCATCGGTGACGATTCCGCGGTGGGCGCGAACGCCGTGGTGGTCAAGGACGCCCCGGCCAACTCCATCATCACCGGCATCCCTGCCACGTGGCGCCACCGCGACTCCAAGAAGGAAATGGCGCCCGCCGTGGACCCGGCGGAGTACATCGACCCCGCCATGTGGATCTAAGCCGACGCTGCTGCCAACGCGCCCGACGGCGTCCAACCCGCCATGCGCCCCGCCCGGGGGTAATCCGCCAGGGGTAATCCGCCCCGGCACGGGCGGATTACCTGCGGTTGCCGGTGGGGTTCACGACGCCCGGCGCTTCACCGGCACGGCGTCGCCCGGCACACCGGCCCCCACCCCTTCCTGGACGGTCCGCCACACCGTGTCCAGCGACAGCCCCAGGGCCATGGCGAGCATCGCAACTGTCGAAAAAGACGGCGTCGGCACCCTGCCGCTCTCGATTTTGCGCAACGTCTCAGGGGAAATTCCAGCCGCCAGCGCAACGTCAAGCATCGACTGCCCGCCGCGCGCACGCCGCAGCATCTCCCCCAAAAGCTTCCCGCGCATGACTTCTTCCGGGGACAAGGGTAAACGGACCATGCCTCCATCATAGCGGTATAGTATTACCGGTATAACTATTGGAAACCTGGAAGGTGCCGCCTTGATCGAAATCCTCACCCCCGCGGAAATTGTCCGCGCCAGGACCAGCGGGAAGTTTGTTGCCCGCGTGCTCAAGACGCTTCAGGGGCGCGTGAGAGTCGGCACCAACCTCCTGCAGATCAATGACTGGACCGCGGAGATGATTGCCGAAGCCGGAGCCGTCTCGTGCTATATGGACTACTCGCCCGCGTTTGGCCGGGGCGCATTCGGCCATGTCATCTGCACCTCGGTCAACGACGCCGTGCTGCACGGGCTCCCGCGCGACTACTCCCTGCGTGACGGGGACCTGCTGACCCTGGACCTTGCCGTCTCGCTGAACGGGCTGGTTGCGGACGCCGCGGTGAGCTTCATCGTGGGCACGCCCCGCAGCCCGGAGGACCAACGCCTCATCGATTCCACGCGCGCCGCCCTGTCTGCCGGCATTGCCGCCGCACAGCCCGGTGCCCGGATCGGCGACATTTCCCATGCCATCGGGGACGTCCTGGCCTCCGCCGGGTACAGTGTCAACACCGAATTCGGCGGGCACGGGGTCGGCTCCACCATGCACCAGGCACCGCACATCCCCAACGACGGCCGGGCCGGCCGGGGCTACATCCTGCAGCCGGGCCTGCTGATCGCCATCGAGCCGTGGGTCATGGCAGACACGGCGAAGCTGGTCATGGACGCCGACGGCTGGACATTGCGCAGCGCAACGGGCGCACGGACCGCCCACACCGAACACACCGTGGCCATCACGGAAAACGGGCCCGAAGTCCTCACCTCCTGCCCTGACTGACGCGGCCCCGTCCGGCGTGGCACGGCGCGCTGGAACGCAGCCCATCCGCCGTCGTCCGCCCCTTAAAAGACTGTGTTGCAGCAGTTGGACGAAAATCGGCGAAAATCGCCCACATCGGTCCAACTGCTGCAACACAGCTTGCGGAGGGGTCAGTGCGTGTCGACCGCGCTGACCTCGCTCTTGTCGCCGCTCCACTGCGTGTGGAAGGTGCCTTCCTCGTCGACGCGGTTGTACGTGTGGGCGCCGAAGAGGTCGCGCAGGCCCTGGGTCAGGGCGGCGGGCAGGCGCTTGCGGCGCAGGCCGTCGTAGTACGCCAGCGAGGAGGAGAACACCGGCACCGGGATGCCCAGCTGCACGGCCGTGGCGACCACGCGGCGCCAGGCCGGCAGGACCGCGGCAATTTCGGCGGTGAAGGCCGGGGCGAATAGCAGGTTCGCGGGCTTGTCCTTGGCGGCGTAGGCCTTGGTGATGTCCTTGAGCAGCTCGGCGCGGATGATGCAGCCGCCGCGCCACAGCGAGGCGATCTCGTCCAGCTTCAGGTCCCAGTTGTACTCCACAGCGGCGGAGGTGAGCATGTCCAGTCCCTGGGCGTAGCTGATGAGCTTGGAGGCGTACAGCGCCTGGCGGACGTCCTCGACGAAGTCGGCACCCAGTTCCACCGTGCCTTCGTGGCCGGCCAGGACATCCTGGGCGATGGCGCGCTGGCCGCGCTGGCTGGAGAGCCCGCGGGCAAAGACGGATTCGGCGATCGCGGAGGTGGGCGAGCCAAGGTCCAGGGCGGACTGGACCGTCCAGCGGCCCGTGCCCTTCTGGCCGGCGGAGTCCACGATCACGTCAACGAGCGGCTTGCCCGTCTTGGCGTCCACGTGGCCCAGCACCTCGGCGGTGATCTCGATCAGGAAGGAGGCCAGCTGGCCCTCGTTCCACTTGGCGAAGATCTCCGACTGGGCGGCCGGCTCAATGCCCGCGGCGCTGCGCAGCAGGTCGTAGGCCTCGCCGATGACCTGCATGTCCGCGTATTCGATCCCGTTGTGGACCATCTTCACAAAGTGGCCGGCGCCGTCGGTGCCGATCCAGGCGCAGCAGGGCTGGCCGTCGACCTTGGCGGAAATCTTCTCCAGCAGCGGGCCCAGGGCCTTGTAGGATTCCTTGGAGCCGCCGGGCATGATGGACGGGCCAAGCAGCGCGCCCTCCTCACCGCCGGAGACGCCGACGCCCACAAAGTGCAGGTCCTTCTTGGCCAGGGCGGCCTCACGGCGGCGGGTGTCCTGGAAGTTGGAGTTGCCGCCGTCAATGATGATGTCGCCCGGCTCCATGAGCGGCACCAGCTGGTCGATCACGGAGTCCACGGGGGCGCCGGCCTTGACCATGATGAGCACGCGCCGCGGCTTTTCGAGGGCGTCGACCAGCTCGGCCATCGTCTCGGTGCGGACAAAGTCGCCTTCGTCGCCGTGCGCTTCAAGCAACGCGTCCGTCTTGGCCACGGAGCGGTTGTGCAGGGCCACGGTGTATCCGTTGCGGGCAAGGTTGCGGGCCAGGTTTGCGCCCATGACGGCAAGGCCGGTTACGCCAATTTGTGCGGACATACTTTCCTCCATTGGTGGGAACACAGGGTTTCCCCCAGCTTATCGGCCCCCGTGGCGCTTCCCCAGCCGGGGCCGTGATTTCCCCGGCAATGTTGCACGGTTGGAACATCTGTGCAGATTCAGGCCAACTTGGCCGGACGACGGCGTAACGCCCCTCAGGCGCCGAAGTCCAGCAGGACCTTGCCGGAGCGGGCCGGGTCGCGGGCCATGTCAAACGCCTCCAGGCCGCGGGACAGCGGGTATTCGTGCGTGACCACCGGGTCCGTAAACAGCGAGCCGTCGGCCAGGGCGGCAATGACCTGGTCGATTTCATCGTTGAAACGGAACGAACCCACCAGTTCCAGTTCCCGGGTGATGGCCAGCGAGACCGCGACCGGCTGCGGGCCGGAGGGCAGCAGCCCCACCATGACCACGCGGCCGCCGCGCACGGCACCGTTGATGGCCGAGGCCAGGCCAAAGCGGTTGCCGGTGGACTCGATGACAACATCCGCCTCCACGGCCGCGATCGCATCGGCGTCATCCCCCTTGACCACGGCATCCGCACCGACGGCGGCGGCAATCTCCAGGGGCTTGTCAAACATGTCGACGGCGGTAATGTGCGCGGCGCCGGCCCGCTTGAGGACGGCGACGGCCAGGGCGCCGATGGGTCCGGCCCCGACCACGAGCGCCCGCCTGCCCATGACGTCCCCGGCGCGGGACACGGCGTGCCACGCGACGCTGGCCGGCTCGACGACGGCGGCCCGGCGCAGGGGCAGCCCCGGAGGAAGTGCGCGCAGCATCCTGGCGGGCAGGTTGGCAAAGCGCAGGAACGCCCCGTCGGTGTGGGGGCGGCGGGCGGCGCTGCCCAGGTACGTGCAGCCCGGGGACAGGTTGGGCCGGTCCGCCGGGTAGCGGGCGGCCCCGGGTCCTGGCGTGGCCGGGTGGACGGCGACCGGCGTGCCCGCGGCGGGCCCCGAACCGTCGGCCGCGGCGCGGGCCACTGTGCCCACCACCTCGTGGCCGAGCACCATGGGGTCCTTGAGGATGGATTCCCCCGCGGCGCCGTGCAGCCAGTAGTGGAGGTCGGAACCGCAGATGCCGCCGTAGGCGATTTCGACCACGGCCTCGTCGGCGGCCGGCTGCTTGAGGCGGACGTCCTCAATGCGCAGGTCGTCCTTGCCGTGGGCCACCACGGCGGGCGCGCTGGCGGGAAGTTCAAAGGTGTCCATCATTTACACCACCACCGTCATGCCGCCATCGATGAAGATGGTCTGGCCATTGACAAAATTGGACCCGTCCGAGGCCAGCCAGACGGCCGGCCCCACCAAATCCTGCACGGTCCCCCACCGCTTTGCCGGCGTGCGGCCCAGGATCCAGGAGTTGAATGCGTCGTCGTCCACGAGGTTCTGGGTCATCCCGGTGTGGATGTAGCCGGGGGCGATGCCGTTGATCTGCAGCCCGCCGGACGCCCATTCGGCCGTCATTGCCCGGGTCAGGTTGCGCAGCCCGCCCTTGGCCGCCGTGTACGCGGCGATGGTGGGCCGGGCCAGGTCCGTCTGGACGGAGCAGACGTTGATGATCTTGCCCCGGCCGCGGGCCAGCATGCCGCGGGCTGCCTCGCGGCCGACGAGGAAGGCGCCGGTCAGGTCGGTGGCCAGGACCCGGTCCCAGTCCCTGACGTCCAGGTCCAGCAGCGGGACGCGGTGCTGGATCCCGGCGTTGTTGACCAGGATGTCCAGCGGCCCCACGTTGGCCTCGATCCAGGCAATGCCGTCCGCCGCGGCGGCGTCGGACGTGACGTCAAAGGCGAGGGAGCGGATCCGCCCGGGCGCAAAGTCGGCGGCCATGGCGGCCTGCGCCGCGGCCAGCCGCCCGGCGTCGAGCCCGTTCAGCACCACCGTGACCCCGGCCCCGGCGAGGCCGCGGGCCAGCGAGTTGCCGATACCGCGGCTGGAGCCGGTCACCAGGGCCACCCTGCCGGTGAGGTCAAACATTCCACTCATGCAACAATCCTTTTCCCGGTTCACGGCTGCCCGATGGGACGGCCCTGGTGTTTGCTAAAGGCGCGGCTGGAGCCGGGCGATGCTCTCGCGGACCACCGCCAGGTCCAGTTCGCCGAGGCCCTGCGCCGTCAGCGTGCCGTACAGCCGGTGCCCGGCTGTTGCCATCGGCACGGCAGATCCGGCCGCAACGGCACTGTCGATGACAAAGCCGAGGTCCTTGTGCATGAACTTCGCCGGACCTGTCGGCGCGTAATCCTTCACGGCGATCCGCGGCCCCACAATGTCCAGCACCCGGCTCCCGGCCAGGCCGCCGGCGAGCACCTCAAACAGGGCGGCGACGTCCAGGCCCGAGCGTTCGGCGAGTTCGGCCGCCTCGGCGAGGGCCGCCGCCGTCGTTCCCACGAGCAGCTGGTTGCAGGCCTTGGCGAGCGAGCCGGCGCCCAGGTCCCCGAGCCGGCGGACCGTGGTTCCCATGGACTTCAGCACTGGCAGGATGTCGTGGAAGGCTTGCGCGCTGCCGCCGGCCATGATGGCCAGAGTGCCGTTTTCGGCGCCGACGGTCCCGCCGCTGACGGGGGCGTCCACCACCGAGGCGTGGCCGGCGCTTGCTTCGCCGACCACGGCGCCAAAGGTCCGGACCCGCGCCGGTGACACGCTGCTCATGACGACGACGGCGGTCCCCGGCCGGGGTGGGGCGGCCCGCCACGAGCTGAGCAGCGGTTGGGCGGCGGCGTCGATGAAGGACAGGTCCGGAAGCATGAAGATGATGACGTCCCGGTCGCGGAGGGCTGCAACGGAGTCCGCGGCCGAGGCTCCCCGGGCCACCAGCCGGTCCACGGCCCGCGGTGAGCGGTTCCACACCGCCAGGGGCCAGCCGGCGGCCAGGACATTCGCTGCCATGGGGGCGCCCATGTGGCCCAGGCCCACGAATCCCACGGCCGGGGCGTCCCGGGAGGGCGCCGAACCCTGCGTCACCGAACCCTGCGTCACCGAACCCCGTGTCTCCGAACCCTGCGTCATGTGATGGCCGGTCCTCACTGCCTGGTGGCGTGTTCGTCGTTGCTTCGTATTTGTTCAGTATCCTATCCACAATTCAGTATGATGAACACCATGACCCCTGAGAATCTCACCGTTGCGATTGCCGTCCCCCTCGAGGCCGAACACGTGGAGGCCATCAAGGCCGCCCACCCCGCAGTGTGCGTGCTCTACGATCCGGAACTGCTGCCGCCGGAGCGCTTTCCCGCAGACCACGCCGGGGACCCCGCCTTCGCACGGACGCCGGAGCAGGAGGCACGCTACTGGGACATGCTGCGCAGCGCGGATGTGCTGTACGGCTTCCCCAACGAGAACGCGGCCGGCCTGGCCAAAATCGCCGCCAGCGGCAAGGTCCGGTGGATCCAGGCCATGGCCGCGGGTGCGGGCGGGGCCGTCAAGGCCGCCAATCTGTCGGAGGCCGGACTGCAGCGCATTGCCGTGACCAGCTCCGCCGGGGTCCACGGCCTGCCCCTGGCGGAGTTCGCGATGATGGGCGTGCTCAACGGCTTCAAGCGCACCGCCGAGATGGCCGCGGACCAGGCTGCACGGCATTGGCCCGAACTGCGCACCCCCACCCGCCTTGTCAGCGGCTCCAACCTGGTCATCACGGGGCTGGGTGAAATTGGGGTGGCGACCGCCCGGCTGGCCCGCGCCATGGGCATGAACGTCAGCGGCACCAAGCGCACCGTCAAACCGGTCAGCGGGGTTGGCACCGTCACCGACGCTGACGGCCTGCCCGCACTGCTGGCCAACGCCGACGCCCTGGTCAACACCCTGCCCGGCACGCCCTATACCGAGAAGATGATCAATGCCGGGATTTTCGCGGCCATGAAGCCCGGCACCGTGGTGGTCAATGTGGGCCGCGGGACCGTCATCGACGAGGATGCCCTGCTGGACGCACTGGACAACGGCCAGGTTTCCTACGCCTGCCTGGACGTTTTCGCCGTGGAGCCCCTGCCCCGGGACAGCCGCCTCTGGGGCCATCCCCGCGTCATGGTCTCCCCGCACACCTCGGCCCTGAGCGGGGCCGAGAACCGCCTGATTGCCGGGCGGTTCATCGAGAACCTCTCCCGCTTCCAGGCCGGAGAACCGCTGCTGCACGTGGTGGACCCGGTCCACTTCTACTAAGCGCGACCCGCCGCAGCGCGCAGGAGAGGGAGCCTCCACACGGAGGCTCCCCTTCCTGCCTGCCGCCCACCAGCGCCGGCGCGCCCGCCATGGCAGGCAGCCGGCGCGAAGGCTAGGCGTCCTCTGTCAGGAGCAGGTCGCGCCCCACCGTTTCCGGCGTGGCAAAGGTGGCGGCAAAGGAAATGCCGGCCAGCACCAGCGAATATCCCGCCAGCACCGTCCAGGACTGGTGGGTCACGCCCAGCAGCACGGCGCCGACAAACGGGGCAATGCCGCCGGCAAACACGGCAGAGATCTCGCGGCTCATGGCGACGCCGGTAAAGCGGTGCGTGGAGCCGAACAGTTCGGGCAGCAATGCGCACTGCGGGCCAAGCATGGACTGCACGCCCAGGGCGATCCCCACGCTCATGACAATCCAGACCAGCGTGACGTTGCCCAGGGAGATCAGGTAGAACGCAGGGAAGGCAAACAGCAGCTGGAACAGCGCCCCGTAGCGGTACACCTTGACACGGCCGACCCGGTCGGACAGGGCGCCGAAGGCAACCACCATGATGGCGGAGAACCCGGCGGCGATGAGGAGGCCGACGGGGCCGATGAACTTGTCGCCCTCGAAGATGCCGCCCTTGGCACCCATGAAACCGACCAGGAGTGTGGAGTAGATGGTGGAGTTGCCGTTTTCACCCATGCGCAGGCCCATGCCGATGAGCACGTTCTTCTTCGACGTCCGCCACAGCACGCCCAGCGGGTTCCGGGTGACGTTCTTGTGCTTTTCCAGCTCCTGGAATACGGGCGTTTCCTTCAACTTCAGGCGGATGTAGATGGCGATCGCGATGAGGATGGAACTGGCCAGGAACGGCACCCGCCACAGCCAGCCGGTCAGCACTTCCGGGTGGGCCAGGCCCATAAGGGCAAAGGTGCCGGCGCCCAGCAACGTGCCGACCTGGATGCCGACGAATGGCAGCGCGGCAAAGAAGCCGCGGCGTCTGCGCGGGGCCACCTCGGAGATGAGGGTCGTGGCTCCCGCCTGCTCGGCACCGGCGCCCAGGCCCTGGATGATGCGCAGGAGCACCAGCAGGACCGCACCGAGCATGCCCGCCTGCGCATGGGTGGGCAGCAGGCCGATGCAGAACGACGCCGTTCCCATCAGCCCGATGGTCAACAGCAGGACCTGCTTGCGGCCAAAGCGGTCGCCCACGTAGCCGAAGATCAGTCCGCCGAAGGGCCGGGCGGCGAAGCCGACGCCGTAGGTGGCGAAGGAGGCGATCAGCGCACCGGCGTCGCCCAGCGGGGAGAAGAACAGGGGACCAAAGATCAGGGCCGTGGCCAGGCCGTAAATGTAGAAGTCGTAGTACTCAAGTGCCGAGCCGACGGAGCTGGCGAGCGTGGCCCGGCGCAGCTGCTGCGGGTCCACCGGCACGGTGTCCGGGGCCGCCGCAACGGCCGGGTTCGGCGGATGTATTGGGTGTGTGGTCACTGGTTCTCCCTTGAATCTTCGCGGACCGCCGTTGGTCCGAAAAACGCGACGCCGACCGTGAAGCCGATCACTATGTTGAACAGCGTACATCATAGTGAACAAGTCGCCAAGGAAAACCTGCTTGTCTCGCCCCTACCCCATGGGATTGCCGAGGGCGCGGACCAGTTCACGCAGTTCGCCGACCATGGCGTCGCGCTGCGCATCCGAGAACGTCGCCTTCAACGCCGTCACGGACACCCCCAGGCTTGGCCCGTGCGCCCCGTGCGTGGGCACTGCCACACCGAGGCACACCACCCCCGGCGTGGATTCCTCGTCCTCAAAGGCGTACCCCTGCGCACGGATCTGTACGATCTCGTCCTTCAATTCCCGCCCGGTCTTCAGGGACTTCGGCGTCATGACCGGCAGCTTCAATTCATCCGGGTACAACTGCTGCAGGTCATGGTCATGCAGCCGGGAAATGAGTGCCTTGCCCACGGCACATACCGACACAGGCATCTTGTCCCCGATGTTGGAGGTGAGCCGCACGGCCGGATGCCCTTCATAACGGGCCAGATAGATGACGTTCCCACCGTCGAGCATGGCGATGCGGACCGTCTCACCCTTGAGCGTCGGCGCCTGTTCGCAAAAACGGTAGAACTCCCGGACCTCGTCGCGGCGGCTCAGGTAGGCGGCGCCGAGTTCAACGAGCTTCACGCCGAGGGCGTAGTCGGCACCGAGCCGCGTAATGAGCTCTGCATCCTCCAGCGCCTGCAAAAGGTTGGAGGTGGAGGACTTGGGGATCCCCAGCTCCCGTGCCAGGTCGCTGAGCGTCAGCCGGCCGGAATGGGACTCCGCCAGGGCATCAAGGACGGCTGCCGCCCGCGTGACTGCCGGGGCGGGCGAGGAGTGGCCGCGGCCGTCACCGCCGCGCTTTGAAGCCTGGGATTCCGTCATGCGATTCCTAAACAGTGGAAGGACGGGACCCCGGATTTTCCCGCGGCCCCGGTGCCTGCAGCAAAACCATCCGTTCACTGCAATGAACGCTTCCCATCATACTGACCAAGGCTGGAGGTAGAACGTCCGCTGTTGTGTCGGGGCCCCGTTGCCTGTATATTAAGGGGCAGGCCTTCCACTGTGGCGTCCCCCAATAGCCACAGTGGAAGGCCCCTCCATTTAACGTGCCGCTCCAGCCCCTTTGGTGAAATTGCGGCCCCGGCGCGCGGATTTGCTTCGGCCGCCGGCAACCGTTATATTTTTATCACTGGCTCCTCTCCACAGCGTCCCCCAATAGCTGTGGCGAGGAGCCTTTCACTTTAAGCCCACGGACGTTGATTCCCCGCCAGGATCCTCCCTGTGCATCGGACAGGGCGTTTAAGCGGCAGGCCTGAGCCGCCACCCCCCTCCCGCGAGGTCGCGTTCCAGTTCCATCGTGGCCAGGTCGCTGCGCGGGTTGCGCCCCAGCCGGGCCTGGACGCGCCACACTTCCACGTCGATGCGTCCCTGCCCCCTCGGCATCCGCCGCTCCCGCTCCCACCAGTTGGTGCGCTCGAACCAACGCAGCGGCTCCTCGGCCACCAGCCATTGGTGCCCGCCCCGCTCCACCACCAGCGGCTCGCCGGACGGTGCGGTGCGGACCAGGACATGTTCAACCTTTGACGTCATGCCCGGTACGTTACGGACAGGCTCTGACATCCGGTGCAGCATGATTCGCGGGCCGGGGCTGCGGGCACGGACAGGTCATTGCCAGCCCGATGTGGAGACGGTAGGGTCGAAGCTGTTGGTTTCTTGGGCTGGGGCAAGACCAGAGCGAATCCCGTGCGGGACGTCTCGGAGAATAAGGGCCAACAGCTTTAGGGTCCCGGCAGGGCGGCAACGCCTTGCCGGGACCTTTCTGGTTCCCCCGGGGCCCCTGCCGCCACACGCCGGGCCCCAGGATTGAAACACAAAACCCCGCCACATCCGCCCCTTGCGGGGCCGGGTGGCGGGGTTTTGCCGTGGTGGGTCCTACCGGGATCGAACCGATGACATCCACGGTGTAAACGTGGCGCTCTACCAGCTGAGCTAAAGACCCATTTCAACGTCCGGCCGCCAACGGGAATTGCTTCCGTCCGCCTGACCAACGAGAGATTACTGTACCCGATGGGCCGCCCCCGGCGCCAATCAGGAAACCAGCCTGGACAGCAGGTATCCCAGGGACTCGCTGACACCTGCCTCCACCTTGACATCCGCCAGCGCATCACCGCGCGTGGTTCCCCGGTTGATGATCATCACGGGCTTGCCGTCCTTGGCGGCCTTGCGCACAAACCGCAGCCCGCTCATGACGGCCAGCGAGGACCCTGCCACCAGGAGGGACGCAGCGGAATCAACCATGGCAAAGGCCCGCACCACCCGGTCCCGGGGCACGTTCTCGCCAAAAAACACAAAGTCCGGCTTCAGCATCCCACCGCACAGTGGGCAGCGGGCCACCCGGAAGCCGTCGATCAACTGTTCCTGGTCCAGGTCGGCGTCGGCGTCGGGCCCGGCCGCTGCCCCGCCGGCGGCCGCAACGGCCTCCAGGAACCCCGGATTCAGTTCTGCCAGCACGACGGCGATGAACTCCCGCGAGTACACCTCCCCGCACTGCTGGCAGGCCACCTTGTCGAAACGGCCGTGCAGGTCCACCACGTTGCGGGCGCCGGCGTCCTCGTGCAGCCGGTCGACGTTTTGCGTCACGACGCCGGTCAGGCAGCCGCCGGATTCCAGCGCAGCCACGGCGCGGTGGCCGGCATTCGGGGAAGCATGGCGCATGGTGGCCCAGCCAATGTGGTTGCGCGCCCAATAGCGGCGGCGCAGCGCTTCGGAGCCCACAAATTCCTGGTACGTCAGCGGCTGGCGTGGCGCAGCATTCGGCCCGCGGTAGTCGGGGATGCCTGAATCCGTGCTCAGGCCGGCTCCGGTCAACAATGCAAAGCTGCCGGCAGCCAGCAGTGGCACCATGCGCTCCAGCCCGGCGGGCACGCCGCCGGTCCCGGGGCCGGCTGGCACGGAAGCTCCCCGCGGGTTTTGCACCAGGCCTGTCAACCCGATGCCGGGCCGCACGGGATCTTCGCGTCCGGCAGCACTGGCCAGGGCCCGGTTCAAGACTGCCCAGCCAACTACAACGCCGCCAACGCCCGGCGGTACCGCTCCAACGGGCGGGCCGTGCCCGGGGGTGTGTTGAAGGCGTCACGCACCACGCCGGAAGGGTCGATCACGAAGGTGCTGCGACCGGCAGTGCCCCGCACAGCGTCAAAGGCACCGTAGGAACGGGCCACCTGGCCGTGCGGCCAAAAGTCCGCCAACAGGTCAAAGCTGTAGCCCTCGGCGGCAGCGTAGGCGCGAAGCGTGTACTTGCTGTCCACAGAGACGGCCAGCAGCCGCACCCCGGCGGAGGCAAACCCGGCCAGGTTGTCGCGCAGCTCGCACAGCTCCCCGGTGCAGATGCCGGAGAACGCAAAGGGGTAAAAGACCACTGCCACCGGCGTGCCGCGCAAGCCGGAAAGCGACACCGGCTCACCGAACTGGTTGGGCAGCGAAAAGTCCGGCGCCGTGTCCCCGACGCCAATGCCCGGATGCGTGCCGGCGTCGTCCACTACTGGCGCTTGCGCGAAACCAGGCGGGTGGCGGCCCAGTCCTTGGACACGCCGGCGGTGGTGGTAACGTGCAGGCCGGCCGTGGGCGCGGCCTCCTGGATTTCCGCCGGCGGCACGTAGCCGTCACGGCCGGACTTGGGCGTGAGGATCCAGACGACGCCGCCTTCATCCAGGGTGGTCAGGGAATCGACCAGGGCGTCGACGAGGTCCCCGTCCTCCTGCCGCCACCACATGATGACGGCATCGGCAACTTCGTGGTCGTCCTCATCGAGCATTTCCGAACCGGTAAGTTCCTCAATGCTGTCCCGAAGGTCAAAATCGACGTCCTCGTCATATCCGAGTTCCTGGATGAGATCGCCATCCTTGAACCCCAATTTGCCTGCCACCATGGCCACAGTGCCGGCGTCGGCCTCGCTCAATTGAATCCTCCTGCGTTCAACGCTTCCGCGTTGGGTTAAAAGTTGTACAGCTTCCAGTCTAGGGGTTGCGGCCATTTTGCCTCTACTCCCGGACAGGGAACCTGGCGAATACGCCATTTCCGCCGCCAGCAGCCGCCGCCCGGGCTGTGATTTAGCTTACCCCGGCGTGCCGCGCGGTGTGCGTGGCCCGCACCGTTGGCGGCACGCCGCCGAGGCAGTGCCCGACGGCGGCCCCCTCCCCGCCCCCTTCATCAAGCCTTCCCAGCTACGCACAAGCGCGGGCGGCGGTCTAGAGTGTTTGTAAACGCCCAATGCCACCGCAATGGGCATCCCCACACTGCTTTTAAGAGAGGTTGGACGTGGCTGCAGGAGACAATAACTCCCATATTTTGAGCGGGTTGACTGGTGCGTTGCCTGATCGTGATCCGGAGGAGACGGCTGAGTGGTTGGAGTCGTTGGATGCGTTGATTGGTGAGCGTGGCACGGAGCGGGCGCAGTTCATTATGCGTAGTTTGCTCCAGCGTGCCGGGGCGCAGAGTGTTGGCGTGCCGATGGTCACGACGACGGATTATGTGAACACGATTCCTGCGGACCAGGAGCCGGTGTTCCCGGGCAATGAGGAGATCGAGCGGAAGTACCGGGCGT
>NZ_JAKZGX010000022.1:0-62529 GCF_024539665.1 Arthrobacter sp. STN4 | reverse complement strand
GCCAGTTCGCTGGCACCGTCGGCGGAGAGCACCACCGGGATGCCCCAGTCCTGCTGGTACAGGTGGCAGGCGGCGTGGTCCGGGATCTCCCCGTTCCCATCCTCCGGACCGTCGCAGGCCGCGGCCCGGGCGGTCAGGTGCAGCACGCCCTCGGGCACATCGGCTGACAGCACCAGCGTCCGGGACAGGCCCACGGACGTGCCGCCGCCGGAGACCAGCAGTTCCGGCGGGGTGGAGGAGACCTTCAACTGCGTGGGGTCGCCCCAGCGGTCGTCCAGCTTTTGCCCGGTCGGCGCCGAGAAACGCACCGTCAGTGCCAGCCCGCCGCTGGCCACGGCAGTCCTGGGGCGCTGGGTCTGTGCGGCGCCCTCGTCGACCTGCAGTGCCTGCTTGGGCAGCGGCACGCGGATCAGCTGGTGCTTGTTGGCTTCCACCACGATGAGCAGCGGGACGTCGCCGGACTCGTCCAGCAGCACGTCGCTGGGCTCGGCCAGCCCGCGGGCCAGCGTGCTGACCTGCCGTGTGGCGGGGTCGTAGCGTCGCACGGCACCGTTGTAGGTGTCCGCCACGGCCACGGAACCGTCCGGGAGCACGGCGACTCCCAGCGGGTGCTGCAGGCGGGCCTGGGCGGCGTCGCCGTCGCGGAAGCCAAAGTCGAAGAGGCCCTCGCCGATGGCGGTCTCCACGGTCGCCGTCCGCCCGCCGGCATCGCCCGCAGGCCCGAACTTCACCACGCGCAGCGCTGACGTTTCGGAGTCGGCCACCCAGAGATTTCCCTGGGCGTCCTCGGTCAGGCCGGAGGGCTGGGCAAACCAGGCCTGGTGGGCTGGACCGTCAAGCAGTCCCTCGAGCCCGTTGCCTGCAACAATCTCCACGGCACCGCTGGCCGGGTCAAAGCCAAAGAGCTGGTGCGTTCCTGCCATGGCAACCACCACTGTCTCCAGCACGGAGGAATACGCCACATCCCACGGCGAGGACAGCGCAATCTCGAGGGGCGCGGTGCCGAGCTGCGTCGCAGAGGCCGGGGCGCCGTCGTCGTCCACCCGCGCAGGGCCCGCATCCAGGAGCCGCTGCACGCCATTGCCGGCCACGGTCCGCACCTCGCCGGTGGCGAGCGTGACCCCGCGGAGGCGATGGTTCACCGAGTCGGCCACGATCACGTCGTACCCGACGCGCGCGGCCAGTGCGGCCGGGAGCAGCGCCACGCCCTGGGGTTCGTTGAACTCGGCCTGCCCGGCGGAACCGTCCGTGTGCCCCCTGGTCCCGGCCCCGATGGTGCGCACCACGGTGGCCAGGTCCGGACCCATCTCCACGAGCCGGTGATGGCCGGTGTCGGAGACGAGGAAGTTCCCGCCCGCCAGCGGCAGCACCTTGCCGGGAAAGCGAAGGTCGCGGGAGACGGGCTCGGGAGCCACATAGGGCCCGTCGCCGCGGTGCAGGGTCCCCTTCGCCTCATGCTCGGCGATCAGTTCGGGGATGAAGGAGGCCAGGCCGGCCGCATGCCCCTCGCCGGAAAGGTGGGCCACGATGTAGCCCTCGGGGTCCACCACCACCAAGGTGGGCCAGGCGCGCGCGGAGTAGGCCTGCCAGGTGGCCAGCTCGGGGTCGTCCAGGACGGGGTGGGTGATCTCATAACGTTCGACCGCGGCGGCGAGGGCCGCGGGGTCCGCCTCGTGCTCAAACTTCGGCGAGTGCACGCCCACCGTGACCAACACGTCCCTGTACTCCTCCTCCAGGGGGCGCAGTTCGTCCAGCACGTGCAGGCAGTTGATGCAGCAGAACGACCAGAAATCGAGGATGACAATCTTGCCGCGCAGCTTTTCCAGGCCCAGCTCGGCGCCACCGGTGTTGAGCCAGGCACGGCCCTGCAGTTCGGAGGCGCGGACGCGGACGGTGGCGGCGGTGTTCGTTGCAGAATCCACTAGTGCTTTTCTCCTTGTGACCCAGGTTGGGAACGTGAACCGGATGGGGTACCAGACGGTGAAGCTGGGGGCGCAGCCGGGCTGTTGTGCAGGTGCGGCAGCGGCGGTCCGCTGTGGGCGGAGTCCATCGTGGCGTCACGCCGGGCCAGCTGGGCAAACATGTCATTGTAAGCGTTGAGGTCGGCGTAGTTATTCCGAACGGCGGCCCGGTCCTTGCGCTTGGTCTCGCGCGCATCCGACTTCGACCACATGTAGGCGACCCCCATGGCAATGGCCAGGGTGGGGACCTCCCCCACGCCCCAGGCGATGCCGCCGGCGGTTTGCTGGTCAACCAGCGCCGAGTCACCCCAGGGCCGGCCCATGTTGCCAAAGTATTCGCCCGAGAGCAGGTTGGTGGCCATCATCAGGGAGACCCCGAAGAATGCGTGGAACGCCATGGTTGCCAGGAGCAGCAGCAGCCGCATCGGGTACGGGAAGCGGCGCGGGAGCGGGTCCGAGCCGATCATGCTCATGATGAAGATGTAACCCGTCAGCGTGAAGTGCACGATCATCAGCTCGTGGCCCACGTGGTAGCGCATGGCCAGGTTGAACAGGGGCGAGTAGTAAAACACGACCAGGCTGCCGGCGAAGTTGGCTGCGGCAAACAGCGGGTGCGTGATCAGCTGCGAGTACCGGGAGTGCACCAGCACCAGGATCCATTCGCGGACGCCCCGGCTGCCGTCCCGGCGCGGGGTCAGCGCCTGCAGTGCCAGGGACACGGGCGAGCCCAGCGCCAGGAACAGGGGGGCGATGACCATCAGCGACATGTGCTCCACCATGTGGGCGCTGAACAGGACCTGGCCGTACACGGCCGTCCCGCCGGAGGTGATGTAGACCAGGGACACGAGCCCGGCAAACCAAGACACGCTGCGCAGCACGGACCACTTGTCCCCGCGGCGGCGCAGCTTGATGAGGCCGGAGATGTACGCGGCCGCGGCGGCCAGGGCGAAGGCCACCCACAGCCAGTCCATCCGCCACTCGGTGAACCACCGGGAGAAGGTCAGCTCCGGTGGCAGCGGGTAGTCGGTGAGAATCTGGGCCGGGGTCAGCGCCGCCTGCACCAGTTCCCGGGACTGCGGGGGCGCGGAGCGGCTCAGGCCCACGGCGAGGCCGCTGGTGATGCCCATGATCAGCAGTTCGCCAAAGACCAGCTGCCAGAGCAGGCGGCGGGTGCGGGCCGCCGTCGCTGGTTTTTCACCCCCGGCCAGGCGGGGAATGATCCAGGTCCGGTGCATCCAGCCGATCACGCCGAGCAGGATGGTGGCGGCGGACTTGGCCAGGATCAGCTGGCCGTAGCTGGAGTAGAAGAGGTCGTGCCAGTTGGTGATGCGGATGGCGGCGTTGACAATTCCGGAGCCGGCCACGCCTGCGAAAGCGAAGATGGCGAGCGTGGAGAAGCGCTGCAGCGTCGGGGCGGTGATCTTGCCCAACACCCCGGAAACCACCACCAGCACAATGACGCCGCCCACCCACAGCGAAACGCCGGTGATGTGCAGGAACAGCGAGTTCACGGCGCCAACGTGGTCGGCACTGGAGGCGGAGTGGCCGATCAGCGCCTGCGGCACAAACGCCAGCAGGGCCACGACCAGGGGTACTGCCAGGGCGCTGATATTGCGCAGGCCAAACACGAGGGTGGTGGTGACGGCGGCGCAAATGACCACCATGAGCCAGGCCTGGCCCACGGGCAGCGACGTCATGTAAAACACCAGCTGGTGGGTGTATTCGCTGCTGCCGGACACGGACAGCCCGGAGATGCTTGAATACGTCAGCACCAGGACGGCGATGGCTGCCAGGGTCCAGACGCCGCCGGCCACCGCAGCCAGCGTCATGACGCGGGTGAAGGCGGGATGTTCGGGGACGTGGTGGCGCTTGGCGGAGTCAGCCTTTTGCTTGCCGCTGTGGGGCCGGCGGGCCGTGGCATCCTTGGGCAGGATCACGATGGCGAACACCAGCGAGCCCACGACCGTGGCCAGGGCCAGGTTGTGGATGGTGGTGGCCACGGGCAGGCCCCAGCGGGTGAAGGCCCCCGGATCGCCGAGCTGCTGCACCCCGGCGGCGCCGGTCCACAGCAAAGCGCCCACGACGCCGGCCATGGCGCCGGCCAGCCCAAGCCACCACCACGGCCCGCGAATGCCGCCGGCAAAAGTGCCGGCCAGACCGGGTTTTGGCGCGGCAATCTCCGGGCGGGGACTCGTGGCGGGGGCTGATTCTACGGGTGGCACCCTTCCATTGTCTGGCACCATGCCCGTCCAGGGCGAATCAGGGACTTCCCAGCTTCACCTGCGGATTAAACACGCGGGGGCGGCCGGCAGGTGCCGGCCGCCCCCGCGGCGAAGTTGTGGTGATTACTTCTTGTTGGAAACGGCAGCCTTCAGCTTGGAGCCGGCGGACAGCTTGACGCTGTGGCCTGCGGCAATCTGGATGGTTTCGCCGGTCTGCGGGTTGCGGCCGGTGCGAGCTGCACGGTCGGTGCGCTCGATGGAGAGCCAACCCGGGATGGTGATCTTTTCACCGGCGGCAACGGAGCTCTCGAATACCGAGAACAGTGCGTCCAGGACGCCGTTCACTGCGGTCTGGCTGGTCTCAGCCTTTGCAGCAACTTCCGCAACCAGTTCGCTACGATTCTTAGCCATGTTTGTCCTCCTGGACGTCAAGAAATTCTTGTTCCACGCGGTTGCGTGTCAACCACTGCTAGCGAACTTACCAGTTCTTCCGCGGGATTCCGGCAATTTTGGGCGTTTTTCGTGGTTTTTGGACCGATTTGCAGTGATTCCTGCCCCGGTTTTCACCCCCGGGCGCCCGCAGCGGCCCAAAAACGGCCCGTCAACGCGCCACACCGGGGCGAAACGGGGCAAACGACAACGGCTCGTCGCGCAACATGGAAAGCCCGCATTCCAGTGCTCCCAGCACCACGCCGTCGGCCCCCAGCGTGGACGCCGCCAGCTCGGGCACGGGCGGCTGGAAAACGTCATCCAGCACGGCGGCGGCCTTGTCGATGACGGGCTGCGCAGCCTGGGCGATGGCCCCGGCCACGATGACCTTCTCCACGTCCAGCAGGCTCACCAGTATCTGGGCAACGCGGGCCAGCCGCTCCCCCAGGCGGTCCACAATGCCCTGCGCCGCCGCATCCCCGCCGGCTGCTGCGGCAAACACCGCCTCGGCGGACAACTGCGCCCGGGGAAGCTGCGCCAGCGCCGATCCCGGCGGCAGGGTCCTGGCCTTGCTGGCCGCCACAGCCCATTCCCGGGCCAGGAACCCCAGCCCTTCGGAGGAACCGGCTCCCTGGACAATGTCCAGCAGGCGCATTTCGCCCGCACCGCCGTGCCGGCCGCGCAGCAGCCTGCCGTCAACGACCAGCCCCGCACCGAAGCGTTCACCGGACAACAGCGTTGCAAAGGAGTCAAGGCCCGGGTTGCGGGCGTGTTCGGCGAGCGCCGCCAGGTTTGCGTCGTTGTCGACCATGGTCCGGCCGCAATCGTCAAATACGGCAGGGAAGCCCGGATTCATGTGCTGCCAATAGTCGTGTCCCGCCGGGGAGTGTCCCTGTCCGTCCACGGGGGCCGGCACGCCGACCACCACGAGGAAGACCTCCTCCGGGCGCACATCCGCCTGTGCCAGCACGGAATCGACGGCACCGCGCGCCGCCGTCCGCCGGACGGGGCCCTGCACGCCGTCGATCGTGTGGCCGGTCCGGGCGAGGATGGTGCCGCGCAGATCGGCCACGGCCGCGGTGACCGTGTGTTGGCCGGCGTCGACGGCGACGATATAGCCGGCCCGGTCGCGCAGCCGGTAGCGGCGGGCGGGCCGGCCCTTGCTGTACTGGCCGGCCTCCCGGGAATCAGCCACCTCGTCGATCCACCCCTGCGCCACGAGGGTGTCGCAGAGCCCCAGGACCGTGGACCGGGTCAGCCCTGTCGCCGCCATGACCTCCGACGCCAGAAAGGTCTGGGCAGCCAACGCATAGCGCAGCACCGCCCCTACGTTCATGCGCCGCAACAATTGCGGCGACGTCGCCACATCTTCCCGTAACATCCCTTGACCCCATCGCCGTCGTGAGGCAATATTACCTTTGCTTATTAAATATAGATTCTAGATTTAGTTGTTAGAGAAACGCCGCCGCGAAGCCGGCGGACCATCGGAGTCCAGCCAGGGAAGTCCAGCCAAGGGAGACAATGACGTGCAATCCACTACACCAGCAGCGCAGCCGGGACTGAGCAGGCGGTCGTTCCTGTTCGGTGCCGCAGCGTTGGGAGCCGGGCTGTCGATGGCCGGATGCGCCCCGGGCCAGGGGTCCGGCGGGAAAACCACCACCATCACCTTCTACGTCTCCAAGCCGGAGGTGATCGGCTATTTTGACGGCTTGATCAAGCAGTTCCACGCGAGCCAGGACACCGTCCGGGTCATCCGCGATTCCACGTCAAGCATGTCCGCAGACTTCGTGCGGAACCAGCCCCCGGACCTGGGCTGCTGGAACTACAACTTCTCCGTGGCGGCCTTCGTCAGGCATGGGGCCCTGAGCGATCTCTCCGACATGGCCGAGGCCAAGTCGATCAACCCCAAGTTGTGGCCACTGCTCCAGCAGACGGCCACCTACCCCGGCCGCACCAGCGCCATCCCGTACTCGGTCATGGCTGCCTCGGTCATCTACAACAAGGACATGTTCGCCAGGCACGGTTTGGCCGTGCCCACCACCTGGTCCCAGCTGCAGGCGGTGTGCAGGACGCTTCAGGGCGCCGGGATCTCCCCCTTCTACAACACGCTCAAGGACAACTGGACCGTGGCACAGGGCATGTTCGACTACAGCGTCGGCGGCATGGTGGACATCCCCCGGTTCTTCAGCGCCCTGGACGCCGAGGGCACCTCGGTGCGGGCCGGATCTGCCGCGTCGTTCCAAAAAGACTTCCAGGCCCCCATGCAGCGCATGTCCCAGCTTGCCCTGCTGGCGAACCAGGATGCCGCAAGCCGCGGATACGGCGACGGCAACCTCGCCTTCGCCCAAGGCAAGGCGGCCATGTACCTGCAGGGCCCGTGGGCACTGAACGAAATTGCCAAGACCGCGCCCACGATGAACCTGGGCACCTTCCCCCTCCCGGTCACCGAAGACCCTGCAGACCTCAAGGTGCGCGTGAACGTCGACCTCGCCTTGTGGATCCCGGAAGCGTCGAAAAAGAAGGCGGCGGCACGCCAGTTCCTGTCCTTCCTCATGCAGCCGGAGGTCAACGACAAATACAATGCCGACAACAACGGCTTCGGCGTCCGGACGGATTCCCCGCCGGCGAGGAACCCCGCACTGGCCGGCATGCAGAAATACTACGACGGCGCCGCCTTCTACCTGGGCGCCTCGCAGCTGATCCCGGCCTCCATCCCCGTGGCCAACTATGCCCAGGCCATCGCCCTTGGGTCCGCCCCCGGGCCGGAACTGGCCACCCTGGACTCCGACTGGTCCCGGCTCGCCCTGCGCAACGCCTGACCGCCGTCCCGCACCCACGAATCGAGTAAAGATCATGGCCCTTTCATCCCCGGCTCCGGTCCGGCGGCGACGCCGCGTCGAACCCGTCTTCTATCTCTTCCTGTTGCCCACCGTCATCCTGTTCACCCTGGCGATCATGGTTCCTGCCGTCATGGGCATCGCCCTCAGCTTCACGAACTCCGTCGGCTTTGGCGATTTCAGGTTCATCGGCCTGACCAACTACATTGCCGTCTTCTCCGACCCGGCCATCCTGGCGGCATACCTGTTCACGATTGGCTTCGCCGTCGTGACGGTGCTGCTGGTCAACGTGGTCGCGTTCCTGCTGGCCATCGCCCTGACCTCCAGGATCCGGGCAAGGATCGCCCTCCGTGCGGTTTTTGTGCTGCCCATGGTGGTCTCCGGCATTGTCATCGCCTATGTCTTCAACTACCTGTTCTCAAACTCGCTGCCCAGTGTTGCCTCGGCCGTCGGTTTCGGGCCGCTGGAGCAAAGCGTGCTGGCGAACCCGGACCTGGCCTGGCTTGCCATCGTGGTGGTCACCGCCTGGCAGGCCATCCCGGGAACCCTGCTCATTTACATCGCCGGCGTCCTGGCCATCCCCTCGGATGTCTACGAAGCCGCCTCCCTCGACGGGGCAGGCGGCTGGCGCCAGCTGCGCTCCATCACCGTCCCCCTGACCGCCGGCTATGTGGTCATCAACCTCATCCTGGGATTCAAGGGCTTCATGAACACCTACGACATCATTGTCGGCTTGACCGGGGGCGGCCCCGGCACCTCCACGACCAGCGTTGCCATGTCCATCTTCAACGGCTTTTCCAACGGCGATTACTCCTACCAAATGGCCAACGCGACCATCTTCTTCCTGATCGCGATCGTCATCGCACTGCTTCAATTGCGCACCACCCGCGGAAAGGCGGCCCTTTAGATGAGCACCCAAGTCATGCCCGCCCCGGCCACGCACACGGCTCCCGCCACCGCGGGGAGCCGCCCCCGCCGTCGTCCATCCCGGGCCCGGCGCGGCAGCTGGGCGCTGACCATCATCCTTGCCCTCTGCTCCCTCACCGTCCTGGTCCCGCTCTATGCAAGCTGCGTGATGGCCTTCAAGACCACCAGGCAGGCCGTTGACGGAAACGCATTTTCGCTGCCCTTCCCCTTGAGCCTGGACGGCTTTGTCCAGGCGTGGACGCTCACGGATTTCCCCCGCAGCTTCGCCATCTCCGTTTTCATTGCCGCCGTCACGGTGGCCGGCACCATCGCCCTGAGCTCGTTCGCCGCCTTCGCCATTTCACACAACTGGGAAAACCGCGTGTTCCGCTGGTCCTTCTTCTACCTGCTGGCCGCCATGTTCCTGCCGTTCCCGGTGGTTGCGCTGTCCCAGGTGAAGCTGACCGGCATGGTGCACCTGGACAACCCGGTGGGCGTGGCCATCCTGCACATCATGTTCCAGCTGTCCTTCAGCGTCATGCTTTTCACCGCCTTCCTGCGCTCCATTCCAGCCGAGCTGGAGGAAAGTGCCAGGATCGACGGCGCCAGCACCTGGCAGGTGTTCTGGCGGCTGGTCTTCCCGCTGCTGGCCCCGATGAGCGCGACGGTGGGCATCTTCGCCTTCCTGGCGTCGTGGAACGACTACATGATGCCGACGCTGATCACGGCAGACCCTGCCCTGCAGACCCTGCCCGTGCTGCAGAACATCTTCCAGACCCAGTTCAGCAACAACTACAACGTGTCCTTCGCGTCGTACCTGATGGCCATGGCCCCGGCCATCATCGTCTATCTCATATCCCAGCGCTGGGTCATGTCCGGGCTGACCCAGGGCGCCATCAAATAAACCACCACCCAAGGAGAACAAACCCCATGACTGAAACACTTGCCACGGCACGGCAGCTGCCCACCCCCGACGAGACCTGGTGGCGCCAGGCCGCCGTCTACCAGATCTACCCCCGCTCCTTTGCCGATTCCAACGGCGACGGCATCGGCGACCTGCCCGGCATCACCTCCCGCATCCCGTACCTGGCGGAGCTGGGCATCGACGCCGTCTGGCTCAGCCCGTTCTACCCCTCGGCACTGGCCGACGGCGGCTACGACGTCGACGACTACCGCAACGTTGACCCCCGCCTGGGCACCCTGGACGACTTTGATGCCATGACGCAGGCCCTGCACGCCGCTGGCATCCGCCTGATCGTGGACATCGTGCCCAACCACACCTCCGACCGCCACGAGTGGTTCCGCGAGGCACTGGCCGCCCCGAAGGGTTCCGCCGCCCGCGACCGCTACATCTTCCGGGACGGTTTGGGCCCGGACGGTGCCGAGCCGCCCGCCGACTGGGTGTCCACCTTTGGCGGGCCCGCCTGGGAACCCGTGGGCGACGGACAGTGGTACTTCCACTTTTTCGCCAAGGAACAGCCGGACCTGAACTGGAACAACCGCCAGGTCCATGCGGACTTCCAGCAGACGCTGCGCTTCTGGTCGGACCGGGGCGTGGACGGCTTCCGCATCGACGTGGCGCACGGCCTCGCGAAGGACCTGGGCCAGGACCTGCCCAGCCAGGCCGAACTCGACGCCACGCCCAAGGACGGCAACCACCCGTTGTGGGACCGCGATGACGTACACGACATTTACGCCGGGTGGCGCACCGTGTTCAATGCCTACACCCCCGCCCGCACGGCCGTGGCCGAAGCCTGGGTGGCCTCGGACCGCAGGGCGCGCTACGCGAGTGCGGACGGACTGGGCCAGGCTTTCAACTTTGACCTGCTCGAGGCCGATTTCGACGCCGGGGCGTTCCGGGACATCATCACGTTCAACCTGGGCCTCGCCGCGGAGTCCGGTTCGTCCACCACCTGGGTGTTCTCCAACCACGATGTGGTCCGCCATGCGACCCGCTACGGGCTGCCGGCGCGGAACGGCGACACGGCCAAGCAGGGCTCGGCGTGGCTGCTCAGCGGCGGCACCGTGCCCCGGCTCGACGCCGCGCTCGGCCTGCGCCGTGCCCGCGCCGCGACCCTCCTGGAACTGGCCCTGCCGGGTTCCGCCTACCTGTACCAGGGCGAGGAACTGGGCCTTCAGGAGGTGGCGGACATTCCGGCGGGGCAACGCCAGGACCCGTCGTTCTTCCGCAACCCGGGCGTGGACATGGGCCGCGACGGCTGCCGCGTGCCGCTGCCCTGGACCCGGGCCGGGGCGTCCTTCGGTTTCGGCACGGGGGATGCCCACCTGCCGCAGCCTGCCTGGTTTGCCGAATCGTCCGTCGAGGCGGAGGACGGCGTGGCGGATTCCACGCTGTCGATGTACCGTGCCGCCCTCGCCCTGCGGTCGCGGCTGCAGGCCGCAGAGTCGCTGGAGTGGCTGGAAACCGGGCGCGAGGACGTCCTGGCGTTCCGCCGCCCGAACGGGTGGACGTCCATCACCAACTTCGGCACGGACCCCTTCACGCTGCCGGCCGGGGAGGTGCTCCTGGCCAGTGCCGGGCTCCTGCCTGGTTCACTGCCGGGTTCACTGCCCGGGGCGGCAACGGCCTGGCTGCAGCTGTAGGCCGGGCGTAGGCCGCGTCGCTTTCGCTGGCGCCAAAAAAGGGCGGCAACCCGAAGGTTGCCGCCCTTTTTAGAACCGGAATTTACCAGCTGGACTTCGTGATGCCGGGCAGTTCGCCAGCGTGTGCCATCTTGCGGAAGCGCACGCGGGAGATGCCGAACTTCTGGAGCGTTCCACGCGGACGGCCGTCGATGGCGTCGCGGTTGCGGACGCGCACGGGCGAAGCGTTGCGGGGGAGCTTCTGCAGGCCCAGGCGGGCAGCTTCGCGCTCTTCCGGAGTGGAGGCGGGGTTAACGAGGGCCTTCTTCAGTTCGAGGCGCTTTTCAGCGTAACGCTCGACGATGACCTTGCGCTTCTCGTTTTTGGCGATCATGGACTTCTTGGCCATAGTCTTTAGCGCTCCTCTCGGAATTCAACGTGCTGGCGGATCTTGGGATCGTACTTCTTCAGGACCAGGCGGTCCGGGGTGTTGCGGCGGTTCTTGCGGGTCACATACGTGAAACCGGTACCGGCCGTGCTCTTGAGCTTGATGATGGGACGTACGTCCTTGTCCTTTGCCATTAGAGCTTCACCCCTCGTGCCAGAATCTGTGCAACAACGGCGTCAATTCCGCGTACATCGATGACCTTGATCCCCTTGGCAGAAACCTGCAGGGTGACATTGCGGCGCAGGGACGGAACCCAGTAGCGCTTCTTCTGGATGTTCGGATCGAACCGGCGCTTGTTGCGGCGGTGCGAGTGCGAAATGCTATGTCCAAAGCCCGGCTCGGCTCCGGTCACCTGGCAGTGTGCTGCCATGATCACTCCTAATAAATGAATGGAAACGGTCCGCTGCTGCAAACCGTGCGCCAAGGCAGCGTCCGCCCCTGGACAGCATGATTCCCACAATTCATTGACAATGATGATGGAAAAGGCCGTCCGGCGAATACCCGAATGCACGCAACTTGAGCCCCTAACTACCGGCCCGCGGGAACATATTCACCGCAAACCGGAGCAATTGCACACGCTCCGCGCCACCTGGCGCCTACCCAGTCTAGTGGCTGGCGGGCCATTAAGACCAATCGTCCTTATCATGGCCCCTGCGCCGCGGCGAATGCAGCTCCGGCCAGCGCGCGGAGAGGTTGTCCCCGGACGACACCCCCCGCAGGCGGCGGCCAATCCACGGTCCCACGTATTCGCGGGTCCAGGCGGCGTTGTCCTTCAGCGTTTCGGCGGTGGTCCGGACCGGGACGGGCGGCAGCTCCGGCATGGGGATGCGGGCCGTCCCACCCAGCCGTTCCAGGACCCGGTTGGCCATGTTGATGTGGCCGGGCGTGGACATGTGCATGCGGTCCACGCCCCACAGCCGCCAGTCGTTGTATTCGCGGAAGCGCCAGTAGTCGACCAGTTCAGCACCGCGCACCTCCGCCACTTCCCGCAGCAGCTCGTTGTAGACGGCGGTGCGGCCGCGGATGCCGGCAAAAACCTTGGAGCTGCTGGCATCAAATCCGGTGAAGACGAGCACGCGGGCGCCCGTGCCCGCCAGCTTGGCCAAGGCGAGCGAGTAGGCAGCCAGCATGGCGTCGATGTCCACCTTGGGCCGCAGGATGTCATTGATGCCGGCGTAGATGGTGACAAGCGTGGGGTTCATGGCCACGGCCGCGTCCACCTGTTCCGCCAGGATCTGCTTCATTTTCTTCCCGCGGATGGCCAGGTTGGCGTAGCCGAACGAATCCCCCGGGCAGGCGGCGGCCAGTTGTTCGGCCGTGCGGTCCGCCCAGCCCCGCACCTGGTTGGGCAGCGCCGGGTCCGTGTCGCCGAGCCCCTCGGTGAACGAGTCGCCCAGTGCCACGTACCGTTCCGTATATTCCACGCCCGCCTCCTTGCTGCACCTGCCTTGACCAGGTCAATCCTATGTCCGCCCCCGGCCGGTCCGTTTTTGGCGCCTACGCGGCCGGCTCCAGCTGCCCGGCGGATGCGATGAGGGCCGCATACGCTCCCCCGGCGTCCCGCAGCTGCGCCGGCGTGCCCGTTTCCACGAGTTCCCCGCCGGCCAGGACGGCCAGCTGGTCCGCATCCTCCACGGTGGTCAACCGGTGGGCGATGGTCAGGGTGGTCCGTCCGACGGCGAGGTGGTCCAGCGCCGCCTGCACCTGCGCCTCGGTGGTGTTGTCCAGCGCGGACGTTGCCTCGTCGAGGATGAGGACGCGCGGGTTGCGCAGGATGGTGCGCGCGATGGCCAGCCGCTGCTGTTCCCCTCCCGAAAACCGGTGGCCGCGGGCGCCGACCAGCGTGTCCAGGCCGCCGGGGAGTCCGGCCACGAGATCGGCGATCCGGGCTGCCCCGAGCGCCTGCCACAGTGCGGCATCCCCGGCGTCGGGCGCGGCAAGCAGCAGGTTGTCGCGGATCGAGGCGTGGACCAGGTAGCTTTCCTTCGACACCACGCCCACGATCCGGGCCAGGACCTCCGGGGCGATGTCGCGCACGTCAACGCCGTCAATCGTCACGCGCCCGGCCGTGACATCGTGCAGGCGGGGAAGCAGCGAGCCAAGGGTCGACTTTCCGGACCCCGTGGGGCCCACGACGGCGGTTGCCGAGCCGGCGGGCAGCGCAAGGTCGATTCCGCGCAGGACGTCGGGCCCGCCGTCGTACGCGAAACGCACGTTTTCAAAGCGCACCTCACCGCGCACCGTGGCGGGATCCAACGGGATCGGGTGGGACGGTGCCGTGACCTCCGGGACCAGGTCAAGGTATTCAAAGATGCGGCTGAACAGCGCCATGGCCGTGACCCACTGGACGCCGAGGTTCAGCAGGCCCATGATGGGGCGAAAAATGGTGGACTGCAGGGCCGTGAACGCCACCACGGTGCCAATGCTCATGCCGTTCGCAGGCAGTCCGGCGGCAAAGTAGATCAGGGCCGGGATGGCGGAAAAGATGATGCCCATGGTGGCCATGCGCCAACGCCCGGCCAGCTGCGAGCGCAGTTCCAGGCCGATCAGGCGCTCGGAGCTGGCCGTGTAGAGGGCCGCGTCCCGGCCGGTGGTGCCCAGGGTCTTCGCCAGGCGGACGCCGGAGATGGACAGCCCCTCCTCGACCTGGGTGTTCATGGTGGCGAGCTCGGCCTGCAGGGTGGAGGTGACGTCGCGCCGGAGCAGGGCCACGCGGCGGGAGAACCAGACGGCGGGCGGGATGACCACCAGGGACAGGAGGGACAGTTGGGGCGAGAGCGCCACCATGGCCACGGCCGTGGCGACCGCGGTGGTCAGGTTGGATGCGACGCCGGTGGCCGTGGAGGTGATAACCGACTGCATGCCGGCGATGTCGTTGTTCAGGCGCGACTGCACCTCGCCGCTGCGGGTCCGGGTGAAGAATCCCAGCGACTGCCTTTGCAGGTGGGTGAACAAGCGGACCCGCAGGGCGTGCATGATCATTTGGCCCATGCCGGTGGCCATCCACGTCTGCACCACGCCAATGGCGGCGGTGGCCGCGGCGACGGCGATCATGGCGCCGGCCAGCCAGGCGAGCAATGTGATGTTCCGCTCCGGCAGGGCGGTGTCGATGATGCCGCGGACCAGGAACGGCTGCGCCAGGCCGATCACGCTGGAGGCGCTGATGAGAAGCACGACGGCGGCGATGGTCCCCTTGTGGGGCGCGAACAGTGCCGCGATGCGCCTGGCGCTTACGGGGTGGCGTGCAAGCTGGGCCTGGTCGGCGGGGCTGACGGGGGCGGGTCCACGGCCGGCGTGGGGCGGTTTTTTGCTCTCCGTCATGGGCTGCACCTCCAGATGGTGTGCCGGGTGCGGGAGTCGCACCAATTATTCAGGAGGTTACCTCACTATGAGGTTATGGGTCAAGCTGGCTAGACTGGCACCATGACTTCCTCCGGAGACCAACCCGCAGACCTGGGCGAGCTGTTTCACTCCGCCTTCCGCGGCCTGCGCCGCACCTGGGCCGAGCAGCTGGCGCCGTGGGAGATGACGCCGCACCAATGGCGGGCGCTCATGACGCTGTTGCGCGCCTGCACGCCGGGACTGGGCGCGCCTGCAGGGCCCTCCGCGCCGGGCGTCCGGCTGAAGGACCTTGCGGAGCGGTTGCGCATTGCCCCGCGCTCAGCCACCGAGGTGGTGGACCAGCTTGAAGCCAAGGGCCTGGTGCGCCGCGATCCGGACCCCACGGACCGCCGCGCCACCCTGGTGGTGGCAACGGCGGCCGGGCAGCAGCTTTTTGCGGACATCACGGCCCAGCGCCGGGACAGGTCCAGCGAGTACTTTGCCCGCCTCGCTGCCGAAGACCGCGCCGAGCTGGCCAGGATCCTGGCCCTGCTGGGCCGCTAACCCCGGCCCGCCCCGCCTGGCGTTGCGGCCAGGAACAGCTACGCGGCGGGGGTTCCCGAAATGTTGATGAGCCACGGCACGCCGAACTTGTCGGTGAACATGCCGAAGGTGTCACCCCAGGGTGCCTTGGCCAGCTTTTCGCCAATGGTGCCGCCCTCGGAGAGCTTGTTGTAGTAGCCCGTCAAGGTTTCCTCGTCGTCGCCGGAGAGCGAGACGGTTGAATTGGGCTTGATGTCCATGGCCTGGGGGACGTCGGCGGCCATGAGCACCACGCCGTTGTCGCCTGCCAGCTGGCCGTGCATGATGTTGTCCGCCTCGGCAGGGTCCTCGGAGACGTGGAATTCGGCGAAGGTGCTCAGGTCAAGCTTGCCACCGAAGACCGAGTGGTAAAACTCCATGGCCTGCCTGGCGTTGTCGCGAAAGTTCAAATAGGGGTTGAGTTGAACGGACATGGCGGTGCTCCTTGGGGGTTGCTCGCACTGTGATGCAAGACATTATGCCCCCGATCCCCCGCGCTGTCATCAGCTATGCGGCAAGCGCCTGGCCCATCCGCCAATAGCCCATGAAGGCCACCGAATTGCGGTCCATTCCGACGTCGCGCACCAGGTAACGGCGCAGGCCGCGGATGGCCGCGGCCTCGCCCGCAATCCATGCATACAGGCCGTGCCCGGGCCTGCATTCGGGCGTTTCCCACAATACGGCCGAGTCCACGTCAACCTCCTCAGGCTCATCCCCCTGCCGTTTGGCCGCGGGCAGGATGACGTTGCGGACGGCCGCGTCCAACAGCGTTCCGTGTGCCGCGCCGTTGCGCGCATGCCACCGCACCTCCACCCGGGCTGCCGAATGGATGTCCAGGAAGTCGGCCGCCGTGGGCACCTCCAGGACCGCATGCCCGATGATGTGCGGGGGCAGCGATTCCAGGATCGCGGCAATGGCCGGCACGGCGGTTTCGTCGCCCACCAACAGCACCCGCCCTGCGCCGCCCGGTGCGAACTCGATGCCCAGGCAGCGGCCCCAGCGGGCGCACGGTCCTATTACCAGCAGCGGATCCCCCGGCTGGGCACCCGCGGCCCACAACGCAGCCGGACCGGAGGCGCCAGGGTGCAGCACAAAGTCAATGTCCAGTTCCGCCGGGGCACCCGGGAAATCCGGCGATGCCGGCACGGCCGGCCGCAGCGCCCTTACCGTGTAGGTGCGCATCACCCCCCGCACGACTTCGTCCACGGCAAGCCAGGCCGGGTACCAGCCGTCCTGCAGGGACCCTCGCACCGCGTGCAGCTCGGGCAGCCCGCGCCCGGGCGGCGGAATGAGCACCTTGATGCGCAGGTCAAGCGTTTCGCCGCCGGCACCTGTCCCGAAGAGCGCCAGGTCCCCACCGGTGAACGTAATGCGCCGGAAGTGTGGCGTCAGCTGACGCACGGCCGCCACGGTCAGGGCAAAAGTCCGCAGTGGCCGGGCCGGAGCCTCAACCAGGGACGCCCCGGCGCTCATGCCGGCACGCCTTGCCGCAAACGCGGGCGAAGCACCGCGGCCCGCCGCCCCAACGGCACCACCAGCGGCGTCCCCGTCACCGGATCCGGCACAACCACCGATTCCAGGCCAAACACCTCACGCACCAGCGCCGCGGTCAGCACGGCGCCCGGCGGACCCTGGGCCACCACCTGGCCGGCCTTCATGGCCACCAGGTGGTCTGCATACCGCGCCGCCAGATTGAGGTCATGCAGCACCATGGCAACCGTGGTTTGCCGCCGCGCATTGAGCTCGGACACCACGTCCAGCACCTCCACCTGGTGGGCCAGGTCCAGGTACGTCGTGGGCTCGTCGAGCAGCAGGGCTCCGGTTTCCTGGGCCAATGCCATGGCGATCCAGACGCGCTGGCGCTGCCCTCCGGACAGTTCCTCCACATTGCGCGCGGCCAGCTCCAGCGTGCCGGTGACGGAAAGCGCAGCCGCCACGGCGTCGTCGTCGGCGTCCGTCCACTGCCGGAACCACCCCTGGTGGGGGCTGCGCCCACGCCCCACCAGCTCGGAAACGGTAATGCCGTCGGGCGCTGTTGGGCCCTGGGGCAGGATGCCCAGTTCGCGGGCCAGGGCGCGCGTGGGCAACTTGTGGATCTCCGTCCCGTTGAGGTGGACGGCACCTGGGCCTGGGGCCAGCAGCCTGGCCAGCCCGCGCAGCAGCGTGGATTTCCCGCACGCATTGGCACCGACAATAATGGTCACCTTCCCGGCGGGCAGCTCCAGTGAGAGCCCCTCCACGATGGGTGCCCCGGCGTAGCCGAGTGTCACGTTGCGGGCGCCCAGTCGTGTGGCATGCGCTTCGAGGGGCATTTCGGGGGGCATGGTCAGCCTCCTTGGTTGGTGCGGTTGGATGAGACGAGGAGCCAGAGAAGGAATGGGGCACCGAGCGCGCCGGTCACCACGCCTACGGGCAGCGTGGTTCCGGGGACCGCGTTGACGGCGGCAAAATTGCCGGCCAGCACAATGGCGGCGCCCACCAGTGAGGCCAGCGGCAGGGACGTGGCGCCGTTGTTAAGCCTCCGGGCGATGGGCCCGGAGAGGAACGCGACGAAGGCGATGGGCCCGGCCGCGGCAGTGGGCAGGGCGGCCAGCAGCACGCCGAGGACAGTCAGCAGCAGGCGTGCGCGCGGAATGTTGAAGCCGAGCCCGGCGGCGGTATCGTCGCCGAGGGCCAGGCCGCGCAGCTGGCGCACCCCCGGACCGGTGGCAGGCAGCAGGACCAGCAGGGCCAGGCCGAGGAAGGCCACACGCTGCCAATTCGCCCGGCCCAGGGAGCCGCTCAGCCAGACCATGACGTCCTGGGCGTTGTTGATGTCCGCGCGGGACAGCATGAATGTCACTCCCGCCTGCATGAAGGCGGCTGCCCCGATGCCCACCAGGACCAGCCCCGTCCCGCCGCGGCCGCGCGCCAGCCAGGTGATGAGGAGAGCCACGGCCAGGGCCCCGGCCATGGCCGCCGCGGACACCCCGGCGCCAGTCACGCCAAAGAGTGCAATCGCGGCAACGGCGGTGGCGCTGGCCCCATAGCTGATGCCGATGATGTCCGGGCTGGCCAGCGGATTGCGCAGCATCGCCTGGAAAACGGCACCGGCCGTGCCGAACGACGCCCCGGCCAGCAGCCCCAACACGGCCTGCGGCAACTTGTTGTCCATGACGATGAAGCGGGCGCCGGGAATGTCCGCCCCGCCGAGCAGCCGCAGGAAGTCCGGGATGGTTACGGTGTAGCTGCCCAGCAGGATGTTCACGACAAACAGCGCCGCCACTGTGGCGGCGAGGGTTGCCAGGACCCAGGCACGACGCCGGCAGGACGCCCGGCGCAGTTGGCGCACCCAGGCGCCACCGGCGGCGGCACCCACGGCGGCACCCACGGCGGCAGGCTGCCGTGTCCTGTGCAGGACGCTCACAGTTCGGCCCGCCGTCCTCGCCGCACCACGGCGATGAACACGGGCGCACCGATCAAGGCGGCCAGGACACCGGCTGGCACCTCCCCGGGCAGCAGGACCACGCGTCCGGCGATGTCCGCCGCGAGCAGCACCGTCGGGGCGGCTGCGGCGGAGAGCGGCAGCAACCACCGATAGTCGGATCCCACGAGTGCCCGGAGCAGGTGCGGCACCACCAGGCCGATGAAGGAGATGGGCCCGGCCAGCGCCGTGGCGGAGCCGCACAACAGCACAATCCCCACGGCGGAAACAGCCCGCCCCATCCCGGGACGCCGGCCCAGGCCCCGCGCCGTGTCATCCCCCAGCGCAAGGGTGTTCAGCAACCTGCCCGTGGAAAGCAGGATCACGGCGCCCGCCGCCACGAAGGGCAGCACGGCGCCAATGGATCCCCAGGACTTGCCGGCGAGCGCGCCCACCTGCCAGGTACGGAACAGTTCCAGGGAGTCCTGGCTCGAGACGATCATGGCGCTCATGAGCGAGCCCATCCCGGCGGCCACAGCGGCCCCGGCGAGCGCCAGCTTCACCGGCGTCGCCCCGCTGCGGCCCAGGCTGGCCACGCCGTAGACCACCGCGGCAGCCACGGCGCTGCCGGCAAAGGCGAACCACAGGTAGGAGGAGACCCCCGCGACGCCCAGGAAAAAGATGCCGGCCACCACGGCCAGCGACGCGCCGGCGTTGACGCCCAATATCCCCGGGTCCGCCAGCGGGTTGCGGGCCACGCCCTGCATGGACGTCCCCGCCAGCCCCAGGGAGGCCCCCACCACCAGGCCGGCCACTGTGCGGACCAGGCGCGCGGCCACGACGGCGTGGTCCCCGTCGGCCGCATCAAAGCGGACCAGGGCGTCCAGGACGGCGGGGAGGGAAACGCTCCGGGCGCCGACGGCCAGCGACAAGAGGACCAACAGCGCCAGTGCGGCCACGACGGTGGCCAGCCACAGCATCCTCGGCCTGGCGGCCACTGAAGCGCAGGCTGCGGCAGGAACCCGGGCTTCAAGGGCGGCTGCGCCCATCGCGTCCAGCCCTAAGCCTTGGCGGCCGCGGCGCCAAGCCGGGGCAGGAAGGCATCCAGCGCCCAGGGCAGGCTCAGCGGGGAGGAGGCGGAAATTGCCAAGGTCAGCGTGTTGTCCGAATCCGCCACAAAGGCGCCGTTCTTGATGGCCGGGATCTGGCCGAGCAGCGGGTCCGCCACGATGGCGTCCTTCGTCGTGGCGTCGGGAACCCAGCTGACGAACACCTGCGAGTCCAGCTCATTGGCCTTCTCGGCGGACCAAGGCATGAAAAAGTCCTTTGTGCCCTTTTCCGCGGCAACCACCACGGGGGCCAGCTCCATCCCGATGCTGGTGAGGAACTTGGGCCGGTTGTCACCGGAGAGGTAGACGTTCACGCCGTCGCTCTTGGCCGGCTCCAGATTGCCGTAGATGAAGGTCTTGCCCGTGATGGCCGGGTACTTGGCGGCCTGGTCCGCAATGGTCTTCCCCGTGGCGGCGACGAGCTCCTTCGCGGCCTGCGACCTGCCGAGGGCGGCGCCGATCAACGTGGTGGCGTCCTGCCAGGAGGTGCCGTAGGGTGCTTCCGGGTAGGCGACGACCGGGGCGATCTTGCTGAGCTTGTCGTAGTCCTCCTGTGTCAGCCCCGAATAGGCGGCGAGGATGACGTCCGGGTTGGTCTTGGCCACCTCGGTGAAGTTGACGCCGTCGGCTTCGGAGTACTGCACCGGGGCCTTGTCGGTGCCAAGGGCGGCGCCGGCCTTCGCCAGGGCGGCATCCTTCCACGGGGTGGAGCCCTGGTCGTTGCCGCCCCAGTCATTCCTGGGCATGCCTACCGGGATGACACCCAGGGCGATGGCGATGTCGTCGTTGACCCAGGACACTGTGGCGACCCGCTGCGGGGCGGCCTTGATGACGGCGCTGCCGAACTTGTGCCGGACCGTGACGGGAAAGGTGTCCGCGGCGGTGTTCTCCGCAGCGTTTCCCACGGTGCCGGTAGCTCCGGTGGAGCACCCTGCCAGTGTGGCGGCGGCAGCCGCGGCTGCCAGCAGTCCGAACGAGAATCCATGTCGACGCGAAAATTCCACAATTGTTCCTCACCGTAGGCAGGTAGATGACGGCTGTAGTTAAGTAAGCCTTACCTACCCTAGCGGAGATTTCAGGCATTAGGGAACACTAGTGTGACGTATTGGATTTTCGTGATGCGCCACTGTGGGATACGAGCACGGCGCGCGGATGCCTAGGGCGCCGGCGTGCGCAGGATCCAGTGGTTGGCATCGAGCCCGCGCATGAGCTTGCGGCCAATGCGGGCCAGGTCGGCCACATCCTGTTCGTCAAGGTGGTCAAAGACCAATTCGCGGACGGATGCCACGTGGATCGGCGCCAGTTCCGTGATCAGCGCCAGGCCCTCCGCGGTGACGGTGGTCGCGGTGACACGGGCATCATCGGCATGCGTGGCCCGTTCCACCAGCCCGCGCGCCTGCAGTTTCTTCACTACGTGTGACAGCCGGGACAGCGAGGCACTCGTCCGCGCCGCCAGCTCGCTCATGGGCAGCGTGCGGCTGGCAGCCTCCGAGAGCATGGCCAGGACATTGTAGTCAAAAAGCGAAAGCCTGGCCGCCTGCTGGAGCGGACCCTCGAGCGCGCCGGGCAGCAACGTGGTGGTGGACAGCAGCGCCAGCCACGCCGCGCGCTCATCCACGCTCAGCCAGCGTGGCCCCTGTTCAATCATGGACACCATCTTTCCATGTGCGGGCGGGTGGGACACGTTCCAAAGTTTTTACTTGACAGTTCAACTAAACCGGCCTATATTTAGTTGTAGCTTCAAGTAATGACTTCCAGCAAACCCCTTGGAAAGTAGGAACACCATGAGCACCATCACCATCATCGGCACCGGAAACATGGCCCGCGGCATTGCCACACGCGCACTCGCCGCCGGCCGCAGCGTCGAGGTACTGGGCCGCGACGCGGAAAAGGCCGGCAGCTTCGCCGCCGAACTGGGCAGCAACGTCACCTCCGGCACCGTGGGCACGGCCCCCGCCGGCGACATCGTGGTGCTGGCACTGCCGTTTGACGACGCCAAGAAAATTGTGTCCAACTACGGGGACGCCCTGGAAGGCAAGACCGTCATTGACATCACCAACCCGGTGAACTTCGAGACCTTCGACTCGCTCGTCGTCGCCCCGGGCACCTCGGCCGCCGAGGAAATCGCCGCCCTCACCCCCGCCAGCGTCGTCAAGGCCTTCAACACCACCTTCGCCGGCACGCTCGTGGCCGGCGAAGCCGGCGGCCAGACCCTGGACGTCTTTATCGCCGGGGACAACGCCGACGCGACGGCAGCCGTCTCCTCCCTCGTCTCCGACGGCGGCATGCGGCCCATCGTGGTTGGTGCCCTCAAGCGCTCCCGCGAGCTTGAAGGCTTCCAGTTCCTGGTCATGACCCTCCAGGCCAACCCCGCGTTCGAGACGTTCAACTGGAACACCGGGCTGAAGATCGTCGGCTGACCCAAACCAGCCCTTCGGGGCCCCGGCGCTGAGAGAACCGGCGCTGAGAGAACCGGCGCCGAGAGAACCGGCGCCGAGAGAACCGGCGCCGAGAGAACCGGCGCCGAGAGAACCGGCGCCGAGAGTACAGCTGTGGCGGCCTCCCTCGCAGGGAGGCCGCCACAGCTGTACTCTCGTGACTCCCGGGCGGGCCGGGCGGGCCGGGCGGGCCGGGCGGCCGTTTAGGCGTCGACGGGACGCGTGGGGGCCGTTCCGTTGCCGAACGGGCGCCCTCCGAGCACCTCGCGGCCGTGCGGGGTCGTCCAGCCGGACGTGTCCGGGCCCTTCGGTACGATCTGCGTCGGGTTCAGGTCCTCGTGGACGATGTAGTAGTGCTGTTTGATCTGCTCAAAGTTGACGGTGTCGCCAAAGCCGGGCGTCTGGAACAGGTCCCGGGCGTAGGCCCACAGCGCCGGCATTTCAGTGAGCTTGCTCCGGTTGCACTTGAAGTGCCCGTGGTAGACGGCGTCGAAGCGCACCAGTGTGGTGAACAGCCGCACATCCGCCTCGGTGATGGTGTCCCCCACCAGGTAGCGCTGCGTCGCAAGCCTCTCCTCCAGCCAGTCCAGCGCCGTGAACAGGCGGTCGTAGGCGGCGTCGTATGCTTCCTGGCTCCCGGCAAAACCGCAGCGGTACACCCCGTTGTTGACCTCCGTGAAGACCCGCTTGTTGACGGTGTCGATCTCCTCACGGAGCGCTTCCGGGTACAGCTCCGGCGCGCCGTCACGGTGGAAGTCACGCCACTCGGTGGAAAAATCCAGCGTGATCTGCGGGAAGTTGTTCGTCACCACGGCCCCGCTCGGCACGTCCACAATGGCAGGGACGGTAATGCCGCGCGGGTAGTTGGGGGTGCGTTTGAAGTAGGCCTCCTGCAGGCGCGGAATGCCCAGCACCGGGTCCAGCCCGTCCGGGTCCAGGTCGAAGGTCCAGCTGCGGACGTCGTGCGTGGGGCCGCACACGCCGATCGAAATGGCATCCTCGAGCCCCAGCAGCCGGCGCACGATCGTGGAGCGGTGCGCCCAGGGGCAGGCCCGTGAGACGACGAGCCGGTATCGGCCCGCTTCCACGGGATACCCGTCAGCGCCGTCCCGGGTGATCCGGGTTTCAATGTAGTTTGTGTCGCGGGTGTATTCGCTGTCCGTGACGTAAATGCCCTTGGTGCTGAATTCCGTCCCGCCGGTGTTCTTCGTGTCCATGCCCCCAGCCTATGCCGCCTGCGATGTCCGCAGTTAGCGAAACCGACCCGCCGGAATCCGCAGCTTTTGCCCCGGCCGGCCCAAACCTTGCTTTACTCGGCAAAATCAGCCTGCCTATGATCAAAGGCAGCAGGTGATTGTCACCAACAGTGAGGACCCGCAAATGGTCGTGCCGGATGTTTCAGCAACCGCCGACACCAGTACCGCCGCAGGCCAGCCCCTGGGCAGGCCCGGTTCCGCCACGATTGAATTCCACAACGTGGCCAAAAGCTACCAGGCCGGCCAGCCCGCCGTCGAAAACCTGGACCTGGGCATCGACGCCGGCAAGATCACGGTCTTCGTGGGCCCGTCGGGCTGCGGGAAAACCACGTCGCTGCGGATGATCAACCGCATGGTGGAGCCCACCTCCGGCACCATCACCGTGGGTGGGCGTGACGTCAGCACCATTCCCGCCCCGGCCCTGCGCCGCTCCATGGGCTACGTCATGCAGTCCGCCGGGCTGCTGCCGCACCGCACCGTCATGGACAACGTCACCACCGTGCTGCGCCTGAACCGGGTCCCGCGCGCCACGGCGCGTGCCCGCGCCGCCGAGCTGCTGGACACGGTGGGCCTCTCCGCCGCCATGGGCCGGCGCTACCCCAACCAGCTTTCCGGCGGTCAGCAGCAGCGGGTCGGGGTGGCCCGGGCCCTGGCGGCGGATCCGCCCGTGCTGCTCATGGATGAGCCGTTTTCCGCCGTGGACCCGGTGGTCCGCGCCGAACTGCAGCAGGAACTGCTCCGGCTCCAGCGTGACCTCGCCAAGACCATCGTCTTCGTCACCCACGACATCGACGAGGCCACGCTCCTGGGCGACAAGGTGGCCGTGTTTGCCACGGGCGGGCGCGTGGCGCAATATGCTGCGCCGGAGGAGATCCTGCGCGCCCCCGTCGACGACTTCGTAGCCGCGTTTGTGGGCCGGGACCGCGGCTTCCGCCACCTGTCCTTCCATGCCGGCACGTCCGTCCCGCTCCACCCGGCCCCGTCCGTGGCCACGGACGCCGTGGCCCTGGAGGCCGCGGCTACCGATGCCCCGGCCTGGCGCCTGGCGGTCGACGCCGGCAACCGCCCCCTGGGCTGGCTGGCGCCCGGCCCCGGCGGCTCCCTGCTGCCCGGCGGCTCCCTGTTCCGCGCCGGGGACTCCCTGCGCAATGCACTCGACGCCGCACTGTCCTCGCCGTCCGGGCTGGGCGTTGCCGTGGACGACGCCGGATCGGTCACCGGCGTCGTCAGGGCACCCGAGGTGCTGGCCGCCATCGACGCCGCCCGGGTGGCCCGCCAGCGCGGCGAAGGCCGCCCCTGATGGACTGGTTCCTGGCCAACCTGCCCCAGGTCCTCTCGCTCACCGGCTCCCACCTGGTGCAGGCGGTGGTCCCGCTGGCCCTCAGCGCCGTGATCGCCATTCCGCTGGCGCAGCTGGCCCGTCTGAACACGGGGCTGGGTGCGTTCATCCTCTCGGCGGGGTCGCTGCTGTACACCATCCCGTCACTGGCGTTGTTTGTGATCCTGCCCGGGCTCCTGGGCACCAAGATCCTCGACTTTGCGAACATCATTGTGGCCCTGACCATCTACGCCGTGGCCCTGCTGGTCCGCTCCACCCTGGACGCGCTCAATTCCGTCGACGACGGCATCCGCCAGGCTGCCACCGCCATGGGCTACAAGCCGCTCCAGCGGTTCCTGGCGGTGGACCTGCCGCTGTCCGTGCCGGTCCTTTTTGCCGGGCTGCGCGTCATCTCCGTCAGCAACATTTCCCTTGTCACGGTGGGCGCCCTGCTCGGCATCCCCAGCCTGGGCTTCTTCTTCACCGACGGGCTGCAGCGCAACTTCCCCACCGAGATCCTCGTGGGCATCATCGGGACCCTGGTGCTGGCCGTGTTGGTCGATGCGGTGCTGGTGCTGCTCCAACGGCTGCTGACCCCGTGGCTGCGCACGCCCAGGCCGGCGGGGGTGCCCGCATGAGCCTGCCCGCCACCAAGTACACGCCCGGCGGCCCCTTCAGCCAGGGCTGGCAGTGGCTCACCGACCCCGCCAACTGGCAGGGGCCCCTGGGCATCCCGCAGCGCATCGTCGAGCACCTGGGCTATTCCGGCCTGGTGCTGCTGATCTCCCTCGCCATCGCGGTCCCCATCGGGCTCTACGTGGGGCACACGGGCCGGGGACGCGTCGTCGTGGTATCCCTCTCGGGCGTGCTGCGCGCCCTGCCCACCCTGGGCATCATGACCCTGTTCGCCCTCCTGGCCACGTCCACGCTTTCGCTCATGCCAGCCGTGTGGGCGCTGGTGCTGCTGGCCGTCCCGCCCATCCTGACCGGCACCTACGCCGGGATCTCCGCCGTCGAACCGGGCATTGTGGACTCCGCCCGCAGCATGGGCATGACCGAATGGCAGGTGCTGTTCCGGGTCGAGGTGCCCAACGGGCTGGCCGTCATGCTGGGCGGCTTCCGCTCCGCCGTGCTGCAGGTGGTGGCCACGGTCGCCGTGGTGGCGTTCATCAGCCTCGGCGGGTTGGGCCGGTTTATCATTGACGGGCTGGCCGTGCAGGACTACGGTCAGGTGCTGGGCGGGGCTGTGGTGATTGCGGTGCTGGCGATCGCCATCGACGGCCTGCTGGTCCTGCTGCAGCGCCTGGCCGTTTCACCAGGTTTGCAAGAGGCCAGGCACGGTCCGGCCGATGTCCCCACAGCCACCACAACAGGAGGAACACCATGACGCACCTTTCCCGACCCACCCGCAGGACCGTACTGGGCGCAGCCGCGGGCCTCTCCGTCCTGCTGGCGGCCACGGCCTGCAGCGGCAGCCCGCTGGCCACGAATTCCTCCACCGCGAGCGCCGGCGGCACCGCCGGCACGGGCTCACTGGTGGTGGGCTCCGCGAACTTCCCGGAAAGCGCCACGATCGCCGAAATTTACGCCGGCGCCCTCAACGCCGCGGGGATCAAGACCACCACCAAGTTGAACATTGGCTCCCGCGAGGTCTACGTCAAGGCCGTGGAGGACGGTTCCATCGATGTGGTCCCCGACTACACCGGCAACCTGCTCGGCTTCCTTGACCCCAAGACCACGGCCACCACGCCCGAGCAGGTGGTGGCCGCACTGCCCAAGGCGATGCCGGCCGGGCTGTCCGTGCTCAGCGCCGCGAAGGCCGAGGACAAGGACGCCATGGTGGTCACGGCGGCAACCGCGGCCAAGTACAAGCTGAAGTCCATTGAGGACCTCGCCAAGGTGTGCAACCAGCTCACCCTCGGTGCGCCGCCGGAGTTCCAGACGCGCCCCTACGGGCTGGCCGGCCTGAAGGCGAAGTACAACTGCGTGCCGGCCAAGTTCACCCCGATCAGCGACGGCGGCGGCCCGCTCACCGTCAAGGCGCTGCTGAACAACGACATCCAGGTGGCGGACATCTTCACCACCTCACCGGCCATCCCCGAAAACAAGCTCGTGGTGCTGACCGACCCCAAGAACAACTGGCTCGCCCAGCAGGTGGTCCCGCTGGTCAAGACGGACAAGATTTCCGACGCGGCCAACATGGCCCTGGGCATGGTCTCCGGCCTGCTCACCACCGAGGACCTCATCGCGCTTAACACCGAGGTGAGCGGTCCGAAGAAGATGGACCCCAAGGATGCCGCAGCCGCCTGGCTGAAGGAAAAGGGACTTACCAAATAAGGAGTTGCCATGACCGGCCCCGCTGAAACCGTTGACGTCGTTGTGGTCGGAATGGGGCCCGGAGGCGAGTCCCTGGCCGGGGAGCTGGCCGCCGCCGGGCTGTCCGTGGTGGGGGTGGAATCCCGACTGGTGGGCGGGGAATGTCCCTACTATGGCTGCATCCCGTCCAAAATGCTGATCCGGGCGGCCGGCACCCTGGCCGAGGCCCGCCGCGTGCCCGGGCTGGCAGGGCAGGCCACCGTGGAGCCGGACTTTTCCGTGGCGGCCCGGCGCATCCGCGAGGAGGCCACCGACAACTGGGACGACGCCGTCGCCGCCAAACGCTTCACCGACAAGGGCGGCCGGCTGGTCCGCGGCACCGGGCGGCTGTCCGGCCCGCGCCAGGTCACCGTTGCCGGGAACGACGGCGGCGAGTCCACCTTCTCGGCGCGCCTGGCCGTGGTGCTCAACCCCGGCACGAACCCCGCCGTGCCGCCCATCCCCGGCCTGGCCGGCACCCCGTTGTGGACCAACCGGGAAGCCCTGCGGGCGGAAGCGGCACCTGAGTCGCTGATCGTGCTGGGCGGCGGCCCCGTCGGGGCCGAGCTGGCGCAGGCCTTTGCCCGCTTCGGCACGCACGTCACAGTGGTGGCACGCGGTCCCCGCCTGGTTCCGCGTGAGGAACCGGAAGCTTCCGAACTGCTCGCCGACGTGTTCCGCCGCGAAGGCATTGACGTGCTGCTGAACACCAGCACCACGTCGGTGTCCCATTCCGCGGCCGGCTTCTCCGTGGAACTGGCCACCGGCCCGGACTCCACGGGCGCGGACGACGCCGGCCCGGCCGTTGCGCGGCTGGCGGCGGAGCAGCTGCTGGTCGCCACGGGGCGCTCCTCCACGCTGGGTACCCTGGACCTGGCCGCGGCAGGGGTGGCCTGGGACGGGAAAAATGCCCCGGCCCTGGACGGCCACCTGCAGGTGGCGGACGGCCTCCACCTGATCGGCGACGCCGCCGGTGCCGGCGCGTTCACCCATATGTCGATGTACCATGCGAACATTGTGGCCGGGAAGATCCTGGCGCAGCATTTCGGCGGGCCGGACAGGGGCACCACGGATTCCCGTGCGGTGCCGCGGGTGACGTTCACGGACCCGGAAATGGGGGCCGTCGGGATGACGGAACGGCAGGCGCGGGACGCCGGGCTGCACGTCCGGACCGGGTTCACGTCCCTGGCCGATTCCTCCCGCGGATGGATCCACCAGGCCCGCGGCTTCATCAAGCTCGTCGAGGACGCGGACAGCGGCACCCTGGTGGGCGCGGCCGCCGTCGGGCCTTCCGGCGGGGAGGTGCTGTCCATGCTGGCCCTGGCCGTGCACGCGCGCGTCCCCGTGGACACGCTCAGGACCATGATTTACGCCTACCCCACGTTCCACCGGGCCGTTGAATCAGCCCTGGCGGACCTCCACTAGCGCAGGGCCAGCACCGCCCTGCGCACCGCGGCGCTGAGCTGCATGGCCCGGCCGGCGGTGCCGCCTTCCTCGTTCCACGCCGGGACGTAGCCAAACCCCACCCCGTAGAGGGGGTCGGCGAAGCCCAGGGCCGCGTTGGCGCCGTCGTGCCCGAATGCCGAGGCGCTGCCAAAGTCCATGCGCGGGTGCGGTTTCATGAAGGTGACGGCAAAGGCACCGGTGTCGCAAAAGACCCTGTCCAGGCCCCAGACCTGCTCCTGGGCCATGACCCCGATGGTTTCCGGAGACAGGTAGGCAGGCCGTCCGTCCACGCTGGTGATGGCGCCGGCATAGACACGCGCCAGGCCGTCGGCCGATCCCACCCCGGCGCCGCTGCAGCTGCCGGCCGCCCGGACGCTTCGGAGGTTGGGCAGGGCCAGCAGGTTGCCGGCCTGGACATTGCCGGACATGCCCGCAATGGAGTGCGGATCCAGGAAGCCGGCCGGCTCGTCGGCATAGCGGACCGGGCGGAAGCGCGGTTCCTCGGACTCGGGCAGGCCCAGGAACATGTCCGCCGCGTAAGGTTCGCGGATCCGCCGGTTGTAGACGTCCTGAAGCCGCTCCCCCGTGGCCCGGCGGCACAGCTCCTCCAGGAACACGCCCATGGTCAGGGCGTGGTAGCCGAACGTGCCGCTGCCCGGGCGCCACAGCGGGGCCATGCAGGCGAGCCGGTCCGCCACGGCGGGAAGGTCGTTGTAGTCCTCCATGGCGAACCCGCCCTGCACGCCCACCAGCCCGGCCTGGTGCGAGAGCAGTTCGCGGACCAGGACGCCGCCCTTGCCGTGGCGGGCAAACTCGGGCCAGTAGGAGGCAACGGGGGCGTCAACGTCCATGAGCCCGTCCTGGACCAGCAGGCTGAACGCCAGTGCCGCCACGCCCTTCGAGCAGGAAAACACGCCGGTCAGGGAGTCCGCGGACGAGTCCGGGCCGCCCACCAGGTCCACCACCTTCACGCCGTCGTGGTAGACGGCGAGCTGGGCGCTGTAGGTGGGATCGGCGTCGAGCATGGAGTCAAAAAGGGTGCGGACGGAGGCGAATTCGGCGGTGGCAAAGGTCATGGAACCACTCTAGGGAAGAAGCGGCGCGCCATGGGGACTTCGCCGGGCCGTCCCGGGGCGCCCCCCACTAGACTGAAAATTCGAGCACCGCCCGCCCGGTCTGGAAGGCAGCTACGCATGCATGACAAGCACACCCTGATCGAGAACCGCCTTAAACGCGTCCTGGCGGAGCGGATCCGGCCGGCGATCCACACGCCCGTGGCGCCGCTGGATTTGACGGCCTGGCACGTCGAGGGCGGGGCCGGTGAGCCGGTGGACCCGGCCGTGGCGCTGGAGCTTGCCCGCACCGGCGCCACGCCGGCGGGCGGCTCGGAGGGTCCCGCGCACGACGCCGGAGCCTCCTTTGCGCCGTTTGCTGTCGGACAGGCGTGGGGTCCGGCCTGGGGCACCAGCTGGATCCACGTGACCGGCACGGTCCCGCCGGAAGCCGCGGGGCACGCCGTCGAACTGGTGGTGGACCTGGGGTTCAGCCAGTCCTGGCCGGGTTTCCAGGCGGAAGGGCTCGTGTACCGCCCGGACGGCACCCCGGTCAAGGCCCTCAACCCGCTGAACACCTGGGTGCCGGTTGCGGAGCGGGCCCGCGGCGGGGAGGCGGTGGATCTTTTTGTCGAGGCGGCGGCCAACCCCTTTGTGTTTACGGACAACCCCTTTGTGCCAACAATGCTCGGCGAAAAGTCCACGGCCGGACCGGAGCCGCGATACACCCTGGCCCGGGCCGACATTAATATTTTCCACACCGACGTCTGGGAACTGGTGCAGGACCTGGAGGTGCTCTCGCAGCTGGCGGCCGAGCTGGACCTGGGCGATCCGCGCCGCTGGGACATCCTCTATGCCCTGGAACGCGCGCTCGACGCCATGTCCCTGACGGACATTGCCGGCACCGCCGCGGCGGCCCGCACCTGGTTGGCGGAGGTGCTGGCCCGGCCGGCGAACGCCAGCGCACACCGGCTCACCGCCGTCGGGCATGCCCACATCGACTCGGCGTGGCTGTGGCCCGTGCGCGAAACCGTCCGGAAGGTGGCCCGGACCACGTCCAATGTGGTGCAGCTGCTGGCGGACCATCCCGGGCTGCAGTACGCCATGTCCTCGGCGCAGCAGTATGAATGGCTCAAGGAACAGCGCCCCGAGGTCTACGCCAAGGTGAAGGCGGCAGTGGCCGGCGGACGCTTCATCCCCGTGGGCGGCATGTGGGTGGAATCGGACACCAACATGGTCGGGTCCGAGGCCATGGCCCGGCAATTCACGTATGGCCAGCGCTTCTTCCGCGAAAACTTCGGCATCCAGTGCCAGGAGGTGTGGCTGCCGGACTCGTTTGGCTACTCCGCCGCGCTGCCCCAAATTGTGAAGCTGGCCGGGGCGAAGTGGTTCCTGACGCAGAAGATCTCCTGGAACACCGACAACAAGTTCCCGCACCACACCTTCAACTGGGAGGGCATCGACGGCACCCGCGTGTTCACCCACTTCCCGCCCGTGGATACCTACAATTCCCAGCTGTCCGGGCAGGAGCTGGCCCATGCCGTGCGCAACTTCAGGGACAAGGGCGCGTCCAACCACTCGCTGGTGCCCTTCGGCTGGGGCGACGGCGGCGGCGGGCCCACGCGCGAAATGCTGGCCCGGGCCCGCCGCACCCACGACCTCGAAGGTTCCCCGCGGGTCACCATCGCCGCGCCACGGGACTTCTTTACGGCCGCCGAGGCGGAATATGCGAACGCCCCGGTGTGGAAGGGGGAGCTGTACCTGGAGCTGCACCGCGGCACGTACACCTCCCAGGCATTGACCAAGCAGGGTAACCGGCGCAGCGAGCACCTGCTGCGCGAGGCAGAACTGTGGAGTGCCACGGCGGCCGTGCGCGGGCTGCTGGACTATCCGTACGGGGAACTGGACCGGCTGTGGAAGCTGGTGCTGCTGCACCAGTTCCACGACATCCTGCCCGGCTCCTCCATCGCCTGGGTGCACCGCGAAGCGGCCGAACGCTACGCCGAAATCGCCGCCGACCTTGAGGAGATCATCGCCGAGGCGCTGGCCGTTCTGGCCCCGCCGGTCGTTCTGCTCCCGCTGCTCGAGCCTGCCGAGGCCCGGGTCCCCACAAGCCCGGCCAGCGGGGCCCTCATCCATTTCAACGCCTCCCCCTACCCACGCCGCGGCATCGCCGCGCTGGGCGCGGGCGTCCCGGACCCGGCCACGGCGGACGTGACGGTGGAGCGGGATGGAGCGGACGTCGTCGTGCATAACGGGCTGGTCAGCGTCCGGTTCGGTCCGGACGGCGTCATCACCTCCATCGTGGATGTGGCGGCGGAGCGCGAGCTGGTGCCGGCCGGGCAGGGCGCCAACCTGCTGCAGCTGCACGCCGACTTCCCGAACATGTGGGATGCGTGGGACATCGACGAGTTTTACAAGAACACCGTGGCCGACATCCGTGAACTGGATTCGCTGGACATGGCGGTCCTGGACGGCCACGCGGAGATCACCATCAAGCGCAGTTTCCGGGCCTCGCACATCACCCAGCAGGTACGGATTTCCCCGGATTCGAAGACCATCACGGTGCACAACGACGTGGACTGGCACGAACAGGAGACGCTGCTGAAAGCCGCGTTCCCCTTGGACATCCATACGGACCAGGCGCGGTTTGAGACCCAATACGGGCACATCCAGCGCCCCACGCATGAGAACACGTCCTGGGACAACGCCCGCTTTGAGGTGTGCGCGCACCGCTGGGTCCATGTGGGCGAACCCGGCTTCGGCGCGGCGGTCATCAACGATTCCACGTACGGGCACGACGTTTCCCGCCACCCCGGCGCCAACGGCTCCAGCTTCACCACCGTGCGGCTGTCGCTGTTGCGGGGACCCCGTTTCCCAGACCCCGGGACTGACCAGGGCCCGCATTCCTTCAGCTATGGGCTGGTGGTAGGCGCTGAAGTGGCCGATGCCGTAGCCGCCGGGTATGCCCTCAACCTGCCGTGGCGCGCCGTGCCTGATGAAGGCATCGCTGTTGAACCCCTGGTGCGCGCCGACTCCCAGGCTGCCGTGATTGAGGCCGTCAAGCTGGCCGATGACCGCAGCGGCGACGTGATTGTGCGCCTGTACGAGCCGCTCGGGGCGCGGGCACGGGTGGCGTTGTCGGCTTCGTTCCCCGTGGCGTCAGCGGTGGAAAACAACCTCCTCGAGCAGCCGTACGACGCCGGCTCCCTCACCGTCACTGACGGGCGCCTACATGTCACACTGCGCCCGTTCCAAATCCTGACGCTGAGGCTGAAGCGCGGCGCCTGAGTGGGTGGTTCGGGTCCCGGGTGGGGGTTGGTTGTCGGGGTCTGGTTTGTTGGTGTTGGTGTGGTGGCTGGTGGTGTGGTCGGTGAGGTGTTCGTCACCGGGTCCACCAGGAGGCGCAGGCGCAGGAATGTCCCGGCCCCGGCCAACAGCTTGCGTGCGGTTTCTTCGGTGATGGGGCCGTGTCCGGCGAGTTCGGCCGGTTCATTCCTCACCCCGGGCGGGCCCAGCACCGGGACGGTGACGATGAGCTGCGCCGCCGGCAGGGGAGGTTCGGCCACGACAGCCCCGTCCCGCACCGCATCCAGCTGGGCCACGTGGTCCTGCACGGGGTCCTCCAACACACCATCAACCACCCCGCCGGCCACACCGGCGGCCAGGCCTTCCACGACCCCCGCCAACCCCGCACGCCCAGCAACCGGCCCACCACCGGGCACCGGAACCCCGCCATCGGAACCGGCATCCGAAGCCACCAAACTGCCAGCGACAGACGGGTCTGGGTCCGGTTCCGGGGAGGTGGGCGGGCAGCCCGGCCGGTTCCGGCACGTCCGGGCCGAACGGTTCAACGGAGGGCAGGGTGAGGGCGGCAATGAGTGCCGCCCCCTCGTCCGTGGCGGGGGATCCCCCGTTGCCGGGGTCACCAACCGGCTCGTCCATACACCCGTTATAGATACTACCTACGCTAAACACCATAGACGTTAGCAAATGTGTTCTATTTTATTTGGTGGGGCGGGTGCTCCGCCAGCCCTTCTGGGTTGATCCTGCGACCCTTTCGGGTGTACCGGCGGCCCTGCACACGGACCGGCCCGTGCCCGGGCCCGGGACTCGATTGAAGGCTCCGCCTCCGGGGGAACACGCCGGTTTCTGCATCCCTATAGGGCCCCAACAGGCAGGGGATCGACACGCCCGTTCCGCCCAGCTGCCGGGGCTGCGGCCCACGGCGTGACCACAGTGATGCAGGCCCCGTCACCCAGCCGAGTCCTCCCGACGGTTGCAACCCAGCCTCGATGAGCACGCCCTCGAACGTGCGGCAGCGTCTACCAAAACAGCCCCGGTTGCAACCGGGCGTTGGAAAACACGCCCCCGATCGCGGGTCGACGCGGGGTAAGCGCGGAAGGGATCGGAAAAACACCCCCATTCGCGCGGGAGGGTTTGGGGAAACACGCCCGATTGCAACCGAGCGTTGGAGGTGGGGGAGGCTACATGGGCCTGAGGGCGGTGGCCCCGGATTCGTCTACCTCCACCTTGAACTGCAGGCCGCCGGCCTGGAGGCCGGAGACGCTGAAGCCCCCGAACGGCGTCGGCACCTTCGGCGCCGCAAGCGGCAGCCGTCCCGGCCCCTGCGGCTCCAGCCCGAGGGTGGCCAGCAGGATCGGCACGGCCGAGGCGGCGGCCCACGCCTGCGGTCGGCACGAGGAAGGATAGGGCAGCGCGCCGCCCTGGTCCGCGGCATCGCCGGAAAACAGCTCGGGCAGCCGGTAGCCAAATCCCTCCGCGGCATTGACCAGCCCCAGTGCCACACGGGCGGCCGCCGCGGAGTGGCCCGCGGCGGCAAGCCCGCCGAGGATGAGGGCGGAATCGTGCGTCCAGACCGAGCCGCAGTGGTAGCGCAGCGGCCAGTACGCGGCGTTTGCAGCATCCAGGGTGCGGATGCCGAAACCGGAAAACATGCCCGGTCCCATGAGTCGGTCAGCCACGGCCGCCTCCTCTTCACGGGACAGCAGCCCCGTTCCCAGCAGGTGGCCCATGTTGCTGGCCACCCCGTCCACGGGACGCTTGTCCGCGTCGAGCGCGATGGCCGGATAGGGCCCCAAGGCATCCCGGCACCAGAATCCAGCACGGAAACGCTCCGCCAGCGACGCCGCCCAGGACCGCCACTGCGCCCCGCCCGGCCGGCCAAAGGCGTCAAGGAGGGCGGCCCCGTCCAGTGCCGCCCGGTAGGCGTAGCCCTGGACCTCGGCCAGGGCAATGGGTCCGCGGGCCAGCGAACCGTCCTGCCAGCGGATTGAATCCGCCGAGTCCTTCCAGCCCTGGTTGGCCAGCCCGTGGCCGGTTGTGTCGAGGTATTCCAGGAAGCCGTCGCCGTCGCCATCCCCCCAGTCACGCAACCAGCCGAGGGCGGCCTCCAGGTTGCCCAGCAGCTCCCGCACCGGGTCCTCCGGCATGCCCCACCTCCAGGCGTCGTGCAGCAGGCTGATCCACAGCGGCGTGGCATCCACCGTCCCGTAGTAGACGGGTGGCAGCCGCAGCTGTTCATTGTGTGAGTTGCCCGGCAGCACCAGCTCGCCGCGGCGAAGTTCGTGCAGGATCTTCCCGGGCTGCTCGGCCGTTTCGGCGTTGTTTTCCCGGCCCTGGCGTGCGGCCAGGGTGCGCAGCGTGCCCGCTGCCAGCTCCGGGTCCACGGGCAACATCATGCGTGCGGCGATGATTGAATCGCGCCCGAACAAGGTAAAGAACCACGGGGCGCCCGCAGCCAGGAAGGCATCCCCCGGCCGGTCCACGGTGGACATCCGCAGGCCGGCCAGGTCCTGCTGCGCCCGGGCTGCCAGCGCCTTCAGCCGCGGGTCACGGGCAGTGACTTCCAGCGGGCGGGGGCCTGCGGCCGCAGCCGCCACCGGCGACCGGCCGTCCGCAGCCTCAACCGACCAGCCCGCCTCCGCCTTGCCCCGCGCAGGGACGGCGAGGTCCCAGCGGAACACGAGGGCGCCGTCGTCCGCCACGGCTTGGCCAGCAGCGCCCGGCGCCGCAAACGACGCCGTGACCGCTCCGGCGGAGGCCTCCCAGCGGTCCTCGCGCGGGACGGGCACGACGAGCACCCGGGGTCCGCCCGACTTGACGGCGGCCATGGGCGAAAAGTCGACGCCCACCCTCAACTCGAGCGACACGTCCGCATCCCCCGGCAGGTCGGAATGCAGCACAAACTCCTCGACAACCCGCGAGGCCTCCACCGTCCGGCGCCGGACCAGGACAAGCAGCGGATCAGCGAAGGAACCGCCCACGTCCCGGACCGCGGCCGTAAACGAGGAACCGGAGGCGCCCAGCTGCTCCGGCTCCATTCCGTTGACGGTCAGCAGGGCCTCCCCCGCGACCCGGGTGTCGGCGACATAGATGCCCTGGGCCCCGTCCGGGCGAATTTGCCCATCCGCACCGGACCAGGCCTGCATGGGCGCGGCCAGCTGCACGTTCAGGTCATGGAGAAAGGGTTGGCGTTCGGACATGGCATCCTCCTGGCGGTGGACTTCGGGCGGTGGACTTCGGGCTGCGGACTGAAGGCGGCGGCTGGGTGCTCCTGGATCCATCCTGCCGTTAACGACGGCAAATGCACACAGTCCGGGCCCTGCCATTGCCGCCCCACCTACCCACGGGTAGCATCAAGGCATGAGCGAGTCTTGAGCTCCGCATGCCGGTTCCTGTCATCGGCGCCGGCGGAATCGAGGTAGTCATGAGCACACACGTTGACGGCCCGGCGGCCACGGCCCCCGCACAGGTCACGGCCGAAGACGCGCGCAATGCGGCCGAGGCGGCCCGGGAAACCGAGTGGGAGCGGCCCAGCTTTGCCAAGGGACTGTACCTGGGCGATTTTGACTTGAGCCTGATCCACCCGCACCCCCAGGCCCCGGACGACGACGTGGCGCGCGGGGACGCCTTCCTCGAAAAGCTTCAGTCATATGCCCGCACCATAGACCCCTCCATCATTGAACGCGACGCCCTGATACCGGACGAATACCTCGCCGGGCTCGCCAAGCTGGGCGTCTTCGGCATGAAGATCCCGCGGAAGTACGGCGGGCTGGGGCTGAACCTGACCTACTACGGCCGAGCCCTGGCCATCCTCGGCACCGTCCACCCTTCTTTCGGCGCCCTGGTCTCCGCCCACCAGTCCATCGGCGTGCCGGAGCCCGTGAAGGTCTTTGGCACGGAGGAACAAAAGCAAAAGTACCTGCCCCGCTGCGCCGCCGGCGCCGTCACCGCCTTCCTCCTGACCGAGCCCGACGTCGGATCCGACCCCGCGCGCATGGCCTGCGCCGCCGTGCCCACCGCGGACGGAAGCGAATACGTCCTGGACGGCGTGAAGCTGTGGACCACCAACGGCGTCATCGCCGAGCTCGTGGTGGTCATGGCTGTCGTGCCCTCGCACGGGGTGGATGAAAACGGCAGGAAGACCGGCGGCATCACCGCGTTCGTGGTGGAGGCCGACTCCCCCGGCATCACGGTGGAGCACCGGAACAAGTTCATGGGCCTGCGCGGCATAGAAAACGGCGTCACCCGCTTCCACCAGGTGAGGGTTCCAGTGGAAAACCGGCTGGGCCGCGAAGGCCAGGGCCTGAAGATCGCGCTGACCACCCTGAACACGGGGCGCCTGTCCATCCCGGCCATGGCCGCCGGTGCCGGCAAGTGGTCGCTGAAGATCGCCCGCGAATGGTCCAACGCCCGCACCCAGTGGGGACACCCCGTGGGCCGGCACGAGGCCGTGGGCAAGAAGCTGGCGTTCATGGCGGCCACCACGTTTGCGCTGGAGGCCGTGTTTGAGCTCTCCGCGGCACTGGCCGACGCCGGCATGAAGGACGTGCGGATCGAGGCGGCCCTGGCGAAGCTGTGGTCCTCGGAAATGTCCTACAAATGCGCCGACGAGCTGGTGCAGGTGCGTGGCGGCCGCGGCTATGAAACGGCCGCATCCCTCGCGGCCCGCGGCGAGCGCGCCGTGCCCGCCGAGCAGTTGATGCGCGACCTGCGCATCAACAGGATCTTTGAGGGTTCCACGGAGATCATGCACCTGCTCATTGCCCGCGAAGCCGTGGACGCGCACCTGGCCGCCGCCGGCGACCTCGCCTCCACCACCGCCACCCTGCAGCAGAAGGGCAGGGCCGCCGTGGCCGCCAGCGGCTTCTATGCCAAGTGGCTGCCGCAGCTGGTGGTGGGCAAGGGCCTGGACCCGCGCTCCTACAGCGAGTTCGGACCACTGGCCAAGCACCTGCGCTTCGTGGAACGCGAATCCCGGCGCCTGGCCCGCCAGACGTTTTACGGGATGGGGCGCTGGCAGGGCCGGCTCGAATACAAGCAGGCGTTCCTGGGCAGGATCGTGGACATCGGCGCCGAGCTGTTCGCCATCGCCGCCTGCTGCAGCCGGGTTGAAATGCTACGGCTCAAGGACCCCGTCCAGGGCCGGTCGGCACTCCAGCTCGCCGACGCCTTTGCCGGGCAGTCGCGCCTGCGGATCGAGGCCTTGTTCGACGAACTCTGGCACAACACGGACGACGCCGATGCTTCCCTCTCCGCCTCCCTCCTGGCCGGCGACTACGCGTGGCTTGAAGACGGCATCATCGATGTTTCCGAGGGCACGGGCCCGTGGATCGCCGATGCCACGCCCGGCCCCACGACCCGGGAGAACCAGCACCGCAGGTACCGCTAAGGTAACGGCCGGGCGAAAACCATTACATATTGGTTTCATTCCTGCGGCACGCCGGGGGCGTGTTTCACCAGGCCAAACGGGTGCCTACCGTAGGAACGTACGCATGCTTGTGGACGATATGGGGTATTGCCGTGGACTTCAATCACCTGAATTACTATCTGCTGGTCTACATCGGCACGCTCATGCTGGGCCTGCTCATGTTCGCCATCATGACCGTCGCCTTCGTGTCCGTGACCTCCGTCGTGGCGGTCATCTACAGCCTGGTGGGCGCGGCACGGCGGATCACGGAGGCCGCGGTGAAGGCCCGGCCCGTGGTGAGCGGTGTCCCGGCCGTGCTGCGGCACTCCAGCAGGACCATCGTGGTCCAGGCGCCCCGGGCCCGCCCGGTCCAGGAGCGGCCCGCGGACCGGAAGGAAGCGGCCTGAAACCACAAAATCCCCGCGGCCTGCCGGCAGCGGGGGTTTCGCAGCGGCCTCACGGCCGGGCACAAAATCAGTCGTCGGTCTTGACGATGTACACGTCGCACGGGGCGTTGTGGGAGACGGCGTTGGCAACGGAACCCAGCACGCGCCGCAGGCCCTGCATGCGCACGTTGCCCACCACGATGAGCTCGGCCTTGAGCTTGGTGGCCTCCTCAAGCAGGACGTCGGCCGGCTTGCCCAGGGCGGAGGAGTATTCGGTCTTCACGCCGCTGATCTTCAGCTCGTCGGCCACGCGCTGCGCCACCCGCTCGGCCTCGTCGGCGGTGGACAGGAACCATTCGTCGTTGCCGATCTCAACCTTTTCGGTCTTGTCCTCCCCGTAGGCCGTCACCACGCGCAGGGTGGAGCCAAGGGATTTGGCCAGGTTGGCTGCCACGCGGGCAGCCTTCATGGAGGTTGAGTTGCCGTCGACGCCGACGATGATAATTCCCGCCATTTTCATACATCCTTCGTTTGGGGTGGGGCACCAGCACTATTAACAACCAGCCTATCCACAGAAGCGGGCATATAGGGCGGAAGGTGGGGCAACTAACCGAACGTTTCGCGGCCGGCGGCCACCCCGGCCAGCAGTTCCAGCACGTGGCGGTAGCCGGCGCCGGTGGCCCGGGCCATGCCCAGCTCACAGGTCCGGTTGCAGGAGGCGTGCGCCGTGGCGCCCATCGCGGCCACCTCTGCGGCCTGGGCGGCGGTGGCCGAGGCCGTCAGTTGCGGGTGCAGCATGCCGCGGTCCCCGGCAAAGCCGCAACAGCCCCAGCTCTCCGGCACCTTCACGGTGGCGGCCACCGCGCCGGCAACCTGTTCAAGTGCGGGGTTCAGGCCCAACCGGGTCGAGGAGCAGGTGGGGTGCAGCGCGAGCGAATCAATCCGCGTCCACGATTCCCCGAGCAGCGGCAGGATCCGTTCCGCCGTGAATTGCACGGCGTCCACCACGCGCAGGGCCCGCTGCCCCGGCGCCGACACTTCGGTTTCCACGGTGTGGATGAGTCCCTCGGTGCAGCTGGAGGCGTCGCAAATGATCTCCAGCTCGCCGTCCCGCGTGGCTTCCCGCAGCAGCTTCAGGGTCCGGGCATGCATCCCGGCGAGCCCGGCCGCCATCCCCTTGGACGACCACGGCGTGCCGCAGCACGCGCCGTCAATGCCCTCGGGCACCAACAGCTCCAGCCCGGCCCGGGCGCACAATTCCTCAAAGCCGGCCTGGACACCCGGGGAGGAATCGGCGGCCGGGCCAAACATGGCGTTCACGCAGGCGGGGAAATACACGGCCGCCGGTGCCCCGGCAGGCGCAGGCCGGCGTCGGGCCTTCCCTCCGGCGGGAAGCTCGGGGGAATACAGCGGCAGGGTGTCCGCGCCGAGGACCTTCCGGCCCAGCCGGTTCGCCGGAAGCACGACGCCGGAGGGCACCTTCGCGGCCACCGACAGTGCCAGCCCGGCCCCGTAGGTGACGGCGCCCCAGTGCCCGGCCGCCGCCTCCCAGACCCCGTTTTCCAGTTTCCCGGACGCGTCCCGGCGCAGGTGCTTGACGAGGTTGCCGGTGTTGATGTCCACCGGGCAGGCGGTCTGGCACATGCCGTCCACGGCGCAGGTGTCCACGGCGGCGTAGTTGTAGTCCGCCTCGAGCGCCGCGGCCAGGGCGGTGTCGCCGTCCGCGCGGGCCGCCTCGATGGCGCGCAGGGTCACAATCCGCTGGCGCGGGGTGAGCGTGAGGTCCTTGCTGGGGCAGACCGGTTCGCAGTAGCCGCAGGAGACGCAGCGGTCCACCTCGGGATCGACGGCGGGCGGGGCGGCCTTGATGTGGCGCAGATGCGCGGAGGGGTCGTCGTCGAGCAGGACGCCGGGGTTGAGCAGGCCGGCCGGGTCGAAGAGTTCCTTGATCCGGCGCATCACCGAGTACAGTTCATCGCCGTACTGGCGGCGGACAAACGGCGCCATGACCCGCCCGGTGCCGTGCTCGGCCTTCAACGAGCCGCCTTCGCCGAGCACCACGTCCACCATGTCCTCCGTGAACGCGGCGTACCGTGCCAGCTCGTCCGGGCTGGCAAACCGGTCGGTGAGCATGAAGTGGATGTTGCCGTCCTTGGCGTGGCCGAAGGTGACCGAATTTTCATAGCCGTACTTCCCAAACAGCGTCCCCAGAGCCAGGCAGGTCCGGGCCAGCGCGGGCACCGGCACCACCACGTCCTCGAGCAGTGCCGTGGTGCCCTGCGGCCGGGCCCCGGCTATGGAGGTGTACAGGCCCTTGCGCAGGTGCCACAGCCCGGCCCGGACCTGGGCGTCCGTGCTGAAACGGGCCGGGGCGGCCAGGCCCGGCGTGCCGGCGAGCGCTGCGGCCCCGGCCTCCAGCCCGGCAAGCTCCGCCGCATCCCCGGTCTGGTATTCCACGAGCAGGGCTGCCTGCCGGTCCACGTGCAGGTCCCGCACGACGCCGGGCACCCGGGCCAGCCCCTGCCCCACCCTGAGCGAGGCGGCGTCCATGAGTTCCACCGTGGCGGCGCCGCTGGCGACGAGTTCGGGCAGGGCCGTGTTGGCCGCCTCCAGGTCGGTGAACACGAGCAGCCCGGACGTTGCGTGGGCCAGGCGCGGCACGGTGCGGAACACGGCCTCGGCCACGAAGCCGAGCGTGCCCTCGCTGCCCACGATCAGGTGGGCCAGGATTTCCGCCGGTCCGGCAAAGTCCAGCAGCGCATTCAGCCCGTAGCCCATGGTGTTTTTCATGGCGAACTGGTGCCGGATGATGCGCGTGGATTCGGGGTTGTCCGTGACGCGCCGGCGAAGTTCCAGCAGGCCGTTGAACAGCTCCGGTTCCTGCGCACGGAGGCGGGCATCGGCATCGGGCGCCGCGGTGTCGACCACGGTGCCCCCGGGCAGCACCACGGTCAGGGATTCCAGGGTGCGGTAGGCGTTGTCGGTGGTGCCGCACGCCATACCGGAGGAGTTGTTCGCCACCACGCCGCCGATGGTGCAGGCCACCTCGCTGGCGGGGTCGGGGCCGAACTTGCGGCCAAACCGCAGCAGGCGGGCGTTGAGGGCGCGCACCGTGGTGCCGGGCTGGACGCGCACGCGGGCGCCCCCGTCGAGCACCTCCATGCCGCGGAAGTTTTTGCGCACGTCCACCAGCAGCCCGTCCGTGACGCCCTGCCCGCTGAGGCTGGTGCCGCCGGAGCGCAGCGTCACCGGCAGCCCGGCCGCCGCGCCGGCCCGGAACAGCTGTCCGACTTCCCGGGCGTTGCGCGGCACGGCCACGGCCTGCGGCAGGAGGTAAAAGTGGGACGCGTCGTGGGCGTGGGCGTGCAGGTCCAGCGCCCGCGTTGTGGTCTGCCCCGGGTCCGCCATGGCGGCCCGGATGGTGGCGACCGATTCCTGTCCTGTCAGCGTCGACATGACCACATCCCTGTCCTCGTAAATTAATTGTCTGACAAGTATACTCAAACAGGAACGCTGGACAACCCGAGGAAAGGCAGCCCATGACCCGCCCCCTGGCCACCAAAACCGTGGTGGACGCCGTGACCGACGACCTTCGCGGGCGAGTCCTCAGCGGCAGCCTCACGTCCGAGACCGCCGTGACCGAGCTGGAAATCGCCACGTCCTACAGCGTGGCCCGTCCCACCGCCAAGGCCGCGATTGAAAAGCTGGTGGGCGAAAACCTGCTGGTCCGCGGCACGCACAAGAGCGCCCGGGTGGCCGAGCTGGGCCCGGAATCCGTCCGTGACATCTACCTGGCCCGCGCCTACCTGGAAAGCGAAATCCTGCGCCGGCTGGCCGCCACGCACACCGTGCCGGAGGAGGCCGTGCGGGCCAATGCGGACATCCTGGCCCTGGCCGGCGCAGGGGACCTCGCCCTGGTGGAGCCGGACATGCGCTTTCACACGGCACTGGTGGACGCCGTCGGCAATGAACGGATCGCCCGCATGTACCGCTCCCTGGTCAGTGAGGTGCGGTTGTGCATGACACGCGTGCAGGCACTCCACCTGCTGGACAGCGCCGCCATCCACGCCGAACACGAACTGATCCTGGTCCAGCTGGCGGCCGGGGATGCCGAGGGGGCCGCCGCCACGCTGGACGGCCACCTGGCTGCCGCCCGCGAGCGCCTCGCGGAGGCGTTGGGGACGTAACGAAACGGCCCATGCCTGCCCCCGGCGCCCGGCAGCGCCTATGCTGGCGCCATGACCTTCACCACGGCTGACCTTTTTGACGAACGCGGGGCCGAACTGGCTTCGGTCTCCCTGCAGTTCCGCAACTTCGGCACGCGCACCGCATTCAGCGGCCCGGCCCGCACCGTGCGCTGCTTCCAGGACAACGCGCTGGCCAAGGCCGTGCTGGCAACGGCGGGCAACGGTGCCGTCCTGGTGGTCGACGGCGGCGGCTCCCTGGAAACCGCACTCATGGGGGACATGATCGCCCAGTCAGCCGTGGACAACGGCTGGTCCGGGGTGATCATCAACGGGGCCATCCGCGACAGCGTGGTGGTGGACACCCTGCCATTGGGCGTCAAGGCCCTTGGCACCAATCCGGCGAAGAGCGGCAAGGAAGGCACCGGGGAGGCCGACGTCCCGGTCCAGCTCGGAGCCACCACCGTATGGCCGGGCGCCATGGTCTACGCCGACGCGGACGGCATCCTCGTCGAACGCGGCAACCCGGTGGCGTAGGCCGGGGCGCTAGGGCAGGCGCGGCGCCTTCGCCAGGTTCGCGGTGAGCTCCGCCGCGTTCTGGCGCACCCCGTAGGCCGGGCGGTCGCGTTCCACCCGCCAGCTTTCGGACAGCGGCCCGATGTTCACGGTGTCGAAGCCGAACTCGTCATACAGCCGGGTCACCACCTCCGCGGCGTCAGCATGGTCGCTGGCTGTGGCCAGGGCCCGGCGGTTGGCGGTGCCGGCCGGGGTGCCCGTGCCGGTGATGTCCGCCGCCGGAAGGTGGTTGAAGCCCTTCGCCACCTTCGAGCCGGGCAGGTGCTCCTGCAGCAGCCCCGAGGTGGTGGCCTCGCCGTTATCCAAGGCGGGGATGTGGCCGTCGCGCTCCCAGTAGTAGTTGTTGGTGTCAATGACCACCTTGCCGGCCAGCGGTCCGGGCGGAACGTCCCGGTAGTTCTTGAAGGGGATGGTGACAACGGCGACGTCCGCCGCCTCGGCCGCCTCCTGCACCGTGGCGGCCCGGGCGCGCGGCCCCAGCTCCGCCACGAGTCCGGCGAGCGTTTCGGGCCCGCGCGAGTTGCTGATGACCACCTCATGGCCCAGCTGCACGGCCTTGCGTGCAATCTGGCTGCCGATGTGTCCTGCCCCGATGATTCCCAGTGTTGTCATATCCACACAACGGCCCGGCATTCCGGGAAAATTCCCGTGTTGCGCCACGTTGCGCCGGGCAACGGGTCAGCGGAAGTTCGGCTCCCCCAGGAAGGGCGCCAGCTGCGCCTTCTTCTCCGCCGAAATGCGCAGGACGGTGCCTGTGCCCCCATGGAAGAACGCGATGGAGGTCTCCGCGATGGCGCACTTGAGGCCCGTGACCGGGTCGAAAATGGCGTAGGCCACCGTGATGCTGGCCCCCTTGACGGAGCTGACCCACACCTCGATCCGGGCGGGGACGTTGCGGTAGTTCAACGGCACCAGGTACTTCACCCGGTGCTCCACCACCAGCGCCTGGGTGCCGTCCGGCAGCTCGGAAAAGATGGGCAGCTCCACCTCGAGGCCCGGCAGCCCGGTCCCCGCCGGCGGGCCAAAGGCGTGGATGCGGGCTTCCTCCAGTATCCGCAGCACCTCCACGTTGTTGATGTGCCCATACGCGTCCATGTCTCCCCAGCGCATGGGGACGTTGACGGTCAGCCGCATGCCGCCGTCGTGCCTTGAATCTGTTGCCATGGGCCTACCGTATCGCGCCGGCGCATTTTTGCCGGGCACGGGCCCGCCAACGGGACTTTGCCGTCCCGGGGCCCTACTGTGGAGGGTGCAGATTTTCCTCCACGCGTTGAGGGAGCCACCCCCGCCGAGAGGAAAAGCCATGATGGGACCCCACCACGCCGCCTGCGGGGCGGCCGCCTGGCTGGCCCTGACCACCCGCTTCCATGTCGACACGGGCGCTGCCGCGGCGGTGCTGCCGTTCCTGCCGCAGGGGTTCGACGCCGGACTGGGGCTGTTGCACGTCGGTGCGGCCGGGGTGCTGGCCGGCACCATCGTCACGGCGGGCGCGGCGCTGCTGCCCGACGCCGACCACCGCAACGCGACCATCGCCCACTCCCTGCCGCCGGTTTCCAACCTCCTGTGCATCGAGGTGGGGCGGCTGTCCGGGGGGCACCGGCACGGGACCCATTCGCTGCTGGGCATGGCTGTTTTTGTGTTCATCTCCATGCTGGCGGGCATGTGGACGGCGCAGGTGGAGCCGTTTGGCCTGGTCTTTCCCGGTGCCGGGGTCCTGACGGTGCTGCTGGCGTCGTTCGCGGCCAAGGCGCTGAAGTTCATCCCCGACTCGATGCGCCGGTTCCCGTGGGTCGTGGGCCTGGCCGTGGGCGTCTTCATCACGTTTTTTGCACCTCAGGACCAGTTTTGGTTCCCGCTGGCCGTGGGCCTGGGCGTGGCCGTCCACCTCGCCGGGGACATGCTGACGACCGGCGGCTGCAACCTGCTCTGGCCGCTGCGGATCCGCCCGCCGAAGCTGGCGCGGAAGCTGCCGCTGGTCCGGGGGGTGTGGAAGCGCAACGGAAATGTGGCCGTTCCCGTGCTCGGCAATGCCGGCTCCTGGCGCGAATGGGTGTTGCTGGTGCCCCTGAGCGGGTACGTCGTACTGGCGATTATTGGCACGTCGGCGCGCTGGCTGGGTTGACCAACGCACCAGCAAATTGTAAGGAAACGCACAGATCCGTTGGCTAGCATGACTGCATGCCCGCAGTCCGTCCGCCCCGCCGCCGCGTCGAATTTTTCGTGGTGCCGTTCGTGGCTGCCGTGTGCATGGCGTTCATCATTGGCGCCATCGTGATGGACAAGGACTCCGGCGGATGCGCCCCCGCCTCCTGGCACAACCGCGTGATGCTGACCCTGGCGGGAAACCAGGCCACGGCGGCGCAGGTGGATTCCGTCACGGCCTGCGTCGGGGCCGAGTGTGTCCCGCTCACGCCCACCTTCGCCCGGAAGTCCTCATCCGGGTCCGTCCTGCTGGCCCGGCAGCCCGACGGGTCGTGGCAGCTCAAGGTCGGCACGCAACCAGCGTCGTCCGTGACCTTCCGTGCCTTTGACGCCTCCGGAAAGGTGCTGGGCCAGCAGTCCAACACCTTGAACTGGACCCGGGTGGGCGGCAACGAAAAGTGCGGCGGACCGATGGCCGACCTGCACGTGGACCTCCAGCTGCCCTGAGCCGCTACGGTTCCGCGGGGTGTTACCTGGTGAGGAAATACACGAGCACGCCCGCCGCCCAGGTCCCGGCCGCCAGCGACGCGAAGCCGAATTCGGCCAGCATGCCCAAACCCGTGGCCTTCAGCGCCGCCACGGAGGATGAAACGGCCGGCTTCACGGACTTCTGGAGCACCAGTTCGGCCAGAAACAGGCCCAGGACAAAACCAAGCAGCAGGCCCACGAACGGGACCACAAGGAACCCCACCACGCCCAGGACCAGCCCGGCAACGACGGAGCGGCCAGGGATCTGCCGGGCCTTCATGGCCCGGCCCGTCAGCACGGCACCGGACAGCATCCCGGCCGCCACGAACGCCGCACCCACGCCAAACACCACCCAACCCGCCGGCTGCCCCACGGCGAAGGCCCAGGCCAGCAGGCTGGCGGCGACGAGCAGGCTGCCGGGCAACACCGGAATGATCACCCCGGCGGCCCCCACCAGGATCGCGAGGCCGCAAATGACTGTCCAGATGAGCTGTGCGTCCATCCGCCCATCCTGCCAGACCCCGCCCCCGTTAGACTTTCAAGCGTGACTGCAACCAAGGACAGCGGCCCGGAAACCGGCCGGGCACGGCAGCGAACCCCGGGCATTGCCCCCGGGGTTGTGGGGCTGCGCCGTGTTGTGGGGCTGCGCCGTGTTGTGGGGCTGCGCCGTGTAGCCGGCAGCCCGGCGGCCTTGGCCGCGCTGCTCGGCGCCGGCGCCTTTGCGGTCTACATGGTGTATTCGTCGCTGCAGTGGACCAGCTTCGCCATCCGGTCCTGGGACCTGGGCATCTTCACCCAGCTGGCCCAGGATTACGCGCATTTCCAGGCGCCCATTGTGAGCATCAAGGGCCAGGGCTTCAACCTCCTTGGCGACCATTTCCACCCCATCCTGGTGTTGCTGGGCCCCGTTTACCGGCTTTTTCCCAGCGCCTTTACCCTGCTGGTGGTGCAAAACCTGCTGTTCGCCGTCTCGGTTGCCGTGGTGGCCCGGCTGGCGCTCAAACGCCTGGGCCGGGTTCCGGGTTCCTGCCTGGGCTTCGCCTATGCCCTGAGCTGGGGGCTGCAGTCGGCCGTGGATGCGCAGTTCCACGAGATAGCGTTCGCCGTGCCGCTGCTGGCGCTCTCGCTCTGTGCGCTGCTCGAGGAAAAATGGCGGCAGGCCTGGATCTGGGCCGCACTGCTGGTCTTCGTCAAGGAGGACATGGGCCTGACAGTGCTGGTGCTGGGCCTGGTCATGGCCCACCGCGGGCGCAGGCCGGCCGGACTGTGGCTGGCAGCCTGGGGTGTGGCCTGGTTTGTGCTGTCCACCCGGCTCATCCTGCCGGCCTTCAACCACGGCTCCGCCTGGGCCTACCAGGGCCAACTGGACATCGACGGCTTCCTGCGGGACCCGGCGTCGTTGTTCCAAAAGGACAAGGTGGCCACGGTCCTGCTGCTGGCTGCCGTCACGGCCGGCCTGGCCCTGTTTTCGCCGCTGGTGCTGCTGGTGCTGCCCACGCTGGCTTGGCGCTTCCTCGGTGAGCTGCCCTTTTACTGGGGGCAGGAATGGCAGTACAGCGCCGTGCTGATGCCGATGGTCTTTTGCGCCGCCATCGATGCCCTGTCCCGGCGCAGGGTGCTCGATTCGGCAAGGTTGCGGCTGCTGTCCGGAGTGGCCATGGCGCTGCTTGCCGTGGCGCTGGGCGGGCATTTCGCGTTCGGCAGGTTCGCCAACCCTGCCCAGGGCTTTCCCACGGCGGGCAACGCCGCGGCCCGCAGTGCCTTGGCCGCCGTCCCCGCAGGCGTCACGGTGGAGACGGACATCAGCCTCATGAGCTACCTCGTGGACCGGGACCAGGTGTACTGGATCGGCAACAGGAACCCGGCTCCGGACTATGTGCTGCTGGACGTCTCCGGCCACCCGGGCGACGCCGACGACTCCACCGCCCTGCAGGCAGAGTCTCGCTTCCCCGGCAGCCGCTACGTCACCGACCATGCCGACGGCCACTTCCAGGTGGCCAGGCGGGCGGCCGGGTAGCGGCACCGGACCGGCCGGACAATATACTTTGAAAGGCCCTGCCGCCCCGGCGTGCGGGCCCTTGGTGAAAACTTCCAGCCCACATAAGGATACGGACGGCACATGCTTGAAGCGGGGGCAATATTTCTGGCGGGCTTTTGGGCCGGCATGATCAATGTTGTCGTGGGGTCCGGCACGCTGGTGACGTTCCCCGTCCTGCTGCTGTTCGGCTACCCGCCGCTGACGGCGAACATCTCCAACAACATCGGCCTCGTGGCCGGGGGCCTGTCCGGCACCTGGGGGTACCGCAAGGAACTGAGGCCCAACAAGGACATGATCAAGCGGCTGCTGCCGGCGTCGGCCATCGGCGGGCTGGTGGGGGCGCTGCTGCTGCTGGTGCTGCCGGCGTCGGCCTTTGGCACCATCGTCCCCGTGCTGATCGTCATCGGCCTGCTCATGGTGGCCTTCGGCCCGTCGCTGCAGCGGCTGCTGGCCAAGCGGCGCTACACCGGCCCCGGAGGGGGCCCCTCACGCAGCAGTGCCGGGCTGGTCGCCGCCATCTTTGTGCTGGGCATGTACGGCGGCTACTTCGGCGCCGCGCAGGGCATCCTGATTGTCGGGCTGATGAGCATCATGACCACCGTGGCCCTGCAGCAGATCAACGCGGTGAAGAACGTGTTGACCACCTCCGTCAACGGCATTGCCGCCATCACGTTCATGGTGGTGGCCTGGCACTACATCGACTGGAAGGTCACCGCGCTCATTGCGGTGGGTTCGCTGCTGGGCGGGATGGTGGGTGCCCGGTTTGGCCGGAAGCTGCCGCCCATGGCGTTGCGGGCCACGATCATCGTGGTGGGCACGGCCGCGCTGCTGAAGATGGTCTTCTTCTCCTGAGCCGTGCCGGCCGGCTCAGTCCACGCCCTTGATCTTCACCACAAACACCGCACCGAGCAGGCCGATCACCGCCGCCACAACGTACAGCGTCACGTAGCCGCCGAAGACGGTCACCAGCGGCAGCGCGATGACCGGGACAATGACCTGCGGCAGCGAGTTCGCCACGTTGATCACGCCCAGGTCCTTGCCCCGGCTGGCCGCCGACGGCAGCACCTGGGTGAGCAGGGCAAAGTCCACGGCCAGGTAGGCCCCGTAGCCGATGCCCAGCACGGCGGCGCCCGCCAAGGCACCCGTCCAGGTGGGCTCGAACGCCAGGATCAGGGCCGCCAGGGCAATAATGGCGGAGGAGGCGATGACGAACGGCTTCCTCCGGCCCACCCGGTCCGTCCACCGCCCGCCGATGACGGCGGTGACAAGCGTCAGCACCGCGTAAATGCCCGTCAGCACCAGCACGCCGAATTCCGGGTTGGCAAAACCCACGGCGTCGCGGAGGAAGAACAGCAGGTACAGGGTCACCAGGTGGTTGCCGACATTGACCAGGAAGCGGGTAAGCCAGGCCCAGCCAAAGTCCGGGTGGCGCCGGGGCGAGATCCAAAACCCCGTGAAGAACCTGGCCCAGGAAAACGGCGGGCGGTCGGCGGCGGAGAGCACGTGGTCGTTGGAAAGGAAGAGGTACGGCACCATGCCGGCCGTGAGCGCAATGGCGCACAGGAGGTAGCCCAGCACGAAGTTTCCGGCGACGACGGCGCCCACGGCCGCGCCCAGCAGGATCCCCACCACCGTGCCCATGGAGGCCAGCCCGCCGATGGTGCCGCGCTGGCGCACGGGCACCTGGTCCGGCACCGCGGCCGTGACGGCGGCCAGCGCGCCGTTGCAGCCCAGCTGCACCAGGCACCACAGCAGCGTCATGGCCGCAACGCCGGGGGCGACGGCCAGGCCCAGCAGCCCGATGGTGCCCAGCAGGGCGCCGATGAACACCCAGGGGACGCGCCGGCCAAAGCGGGAGAGGGACCTGTCGCTGAAGGTGCCGAACAGGGGGTTGGCCACGAGGGACACCGCGGCCCCGGCCCCGGTCACCAGGGCCAGGATGGCTTCCTTGTCGCCCTCATTGAAGTGGATCGCCTGCTGTCCCAGCAGCACCTGGATGGGGCCAAAGAAGGCGGTGTTGATGCCGACGTTGACCAGCACCACGGACAGGGTCCAGCGGTTCCTGACGTTGTTTGTGGGTTCGGACAGGGCCGCCCCGCTATGCGCGCCGTGCTTGCTTTCCGTCACCGTGCCCCCATTTTTGGCTGCCCTCCCGGCGGGAGAGGCTCCCTGGCCCCAGCTTACTTTGCGGCGGGCCCGGAGAGCTGCCCGCGCACCTGTTCAATGACGCGCAGCACCGCCACGGAGCCGGCCGGGTCCACCGGCACCGGCCCGCCGCGCAGCAGGGCCTGCGCCAGCCCCTCGTAAAAGGCCGTGAAGTTTCCGCGTTCGGTGGGCACGGGCACCAGGGCGCCGTCCCGCCCCAGCACGCCCCAGTTTTCCTTCGGATCCACGCCATAGCCAGGGTCGCCCGGCCGGATCCCGGCGGCAAGCTGTACCTCCTGCTGGTCCATCGCCTGCTTGGTGAAGGCCGCCTCGGACCCCAGGACGCGCATCCGGGGCCCGCGCTGGGCCACGTTGAGGTTCATCCACAGATGGGACACCACGCCGCCGGCATGTTCCAGCGCGACGAAGGCGTCGTCGTCGGCCCTCTCCACGGGCCGGCGGGCGGCAGCCTCCCCGTAGACGCGCACGGGCGGGCCGAACAGCTGCAGCGCCTGGTCGATCAGGTGGCTCCCGAGGTCGTTGAGGATGCCGCCGCCGTCCGCTGCGGCCGCCTTCGCCTTCCACTCCTTCGTCACGGCCGGCTGCCACCGCTCCAGGCGTGATTCAAATCGCCGCACCTCGCCCAGGGCCCCCTCGGCGAGGAGCCTGCGCAGCGTCAGGTACTCCCCGTCCCACCGGCGGTTTTGGTACGTGGTGAGCACCAGTCCCCTGCGTTGGGCGAGCGCGATGAGTTCCTCCCCTTCCCCGCTCGTGAGGGTGAAGGGCTTGTCAACCACGACGGCGCACCCGGCTTCCAGCGCCTCCCGCGCGAGTGGCGCGTGGCTGGCGGGCGGGGTGGCCACCACCACCAGGTCCACGCCGCTGCCGGCCGGGGACCATTCCCGCCGGTCCACCACCCTGGCCTGCGGGTGGGCGGCCCGCGCCGCGGCCTGCCGTGCGGGGTCGCCGGTGACGACCACCTCGAGGGCGAAGTCGTCCAGGGCGTCCAGGAAGGGGCCATGAAAAGTGCTGCCGGCCAGCCCGAAGCCGAGCAGGGCTGTGCGTATCTTTGCCGTCATGGCCATATTTTACCCGGCACGGAAACACCCCCAAGACGTTGTAATGTATACAACGGACCGGGTAATCCAGGTCACTTTCCATCAGCATTGAGGGGTATTCCTTTGCAGCGCGCAAGCACCACGGCCACCACCGGCACCGCCGGCGGGGGCAATGACAATCCACAACTCACCCGCGCCCTGTCGAACCGGCACATCCAGCTCCTGGCCATCGGCGGCGCCATCGGCACGGGCCTGTTCATGGGTTCGGGGAAGACCATTTCGGTGGCCGGCCCGTCCGTCATCTTTGTATACATGATCATCGGCTTCATGCTGTTCTTTGTCATGCGCGCCATGGGCCAGCTGCTGCTGTCCAACCTCAACTACAAGACGTTCAGCGACTTTGCCGGCGACCTGCTGGGCCCCTGGGCCGGCTTCTTCACCGGCTGGACGTACTGGTTTTGCTGGGTGGTCACGGGCGTTGCGGACGTCATCGCGATTGCCGGCTATGCCCGCGAGCTGATCCCGGGCGTCCCGCTCTGGCTGCCCGGGGTGGCCACGGTGCTGATCCTGCTGCTGCTCAACCTGCCCACCGTGGCGGCGTTTGGCGAGACGGAATTCTGGTTTGCGCTGATCAAGATCGTTGCCATCGTGGCGCTGATCGTGGTGGGCCTGGTCATGATCTTTACCGGCTTCACGTCCAGCGCCGGCACCGCCTCCTTCACGAACCTGTGGAGCCACGGCGGCTTCTTCCCGCACGAGTTCATGGGCTTCGTGGCCGGTTTCCAGATCGCCGTGTTCGCCTTCGTGGGCATTGAGCTGGTGGGCACCGCCGCGGCCGAGACCAAGAACCCCGAGAAGAACCTGCCGCGCGCCATCAACGCCATCCCCATCCGCGTCATGCTCTTTTACGTCGGCGCGCTGATCGTGCTCATGTCCGTGACCCCGTGGACGGGCTTCAGGGCCGGGCACTCCCCCTTCATCGGCATGTTCGCCCTGGCCGGCCTGGGCATTGCCGCCACCGTGGTGAACCTGGTGGTGCTCACCAGCGCCATGTCCAGCGCCAACTCCGGCATCTACTCCACCTCCCGCATGGTCTACGGCCTGGCGAACGACGGCGACGCCCCCAAGGTGTTCGGGCGCCTGTCCCGGCGCAAGGTGCCCCGCAACGCCCTGTTCCTCTCCTGCATCCTGCTGCTGGCCGGCGTCGTGCTGCTCTACGCGGGCGACAACGTCGGCAAGGCGTTCGACATGGTCACCACCGTCTCGGCCGTCTGCTTCATGTTCGTGTGGTCGATCATCCTGGCCAGCTACCTGGCATTCCGGAAGCGCCGCCCGCGGCTGGCGGCAGCCTCGACGTTCAAGACGCCGGGCGGCAAGCCCATGGTGTACGTGGTGTTCGCATTCTTCGTCTTTATCCTGTGGGCCCTGACCACCCAGCCGGACACCCTCGTTGCCTTGGCCGTCACGCCCGTCTGGTTTGCCGTGATCGGCGCCGTGTATGCCGTGATGCGCCGGGATCCGAACCACCAGGCGCGCATTGCCCTGTGGCAGCAGGAGGCGGCCGGGGAGAAGGCGGCACTGGGCAGCGCCGAATCACGCTGATAACGTGGCTGGCATGAGTGGGGATGCGCCGAAGGTGACCGGGGTGGGCCGCAACGAGCAGGCGGCCCTGGCCAGGGCCCTGGCGGGCGGCACCGACATCACAGTCTTTGTCGACGGCACCGCGCACCGGCTGGCACCGGCCGCGCGGGAGGCCGTCGTCGACCTCCTGGCCCGGCTCTCCCGGGGCGAGGCGGTGACCGTTTCCAGCGTGGCGGAGCTGCTGACCACCTCGCAGGCGGCGGGGCTGGCCGGGATCTCCCACACCTTCCTGCGCAACCTGACCGACCGCGGGGAGATCCCGGTCCAGTACCGCGGCTCGCACCGGCGCATCCGCCGCGACGACGTCCTGGCCTGGCTGGCGGCGCAGCAGGACGGCTGATGCGGGCAGCGTCCGGCCGATGTCACAAACGTTGACCGCTGCCGCCCGCCATTCTAGAATCTTTTCATCTGACAAAATTCATATTCCATAATATGAAAATACAATGATGTGGCGTCAGATCAACCAACCTGGGAGCACCATGCCTGCACAACTTGCCGCCGGAAAACCGGCACCGAACTTTTCCCTGCCCAACGCCGACGGCGAACAGGTCTCGCTGGCCGACTACGCCGGACGCACGGTGGTGGTCTACTTTTACCCCAAGGCCGCGACGCCGGGCTGCACCACCGAGGCCTGCGACTTCCGCGACAGCCTGTCCGCACTGAACAATGCCGGCGTTGACGTGGTGGGCATCTCCACCGATCCGCAGCAGGACCTGGCCAGGTTCACCACGGACTTCGGGCTGAACTTCCCCCTGCTTTCGGACCTCAACCACGAGGTGGCGGAGTCCTGGGGCGCCTGGGGTGAGAAGAAGGTCAACGGCACCACGCTGATCGGCACGCTGCGCTCCACGGTGGTGGTGAACCCCGACGGCACCGTCCGGTCCGCCGGGTACAACGTCGCCGCGGACGGCCACGTTGCGCGCCTGCGCCGCGAACTGGGACTCTAGCCGGACCACCCCCCTGCGTGCTGCAGGGCCCCAAGGGGCGCGCCACTTCTGCCGTGGCGCGCCCCTTGGGCGTTAACTTGGCGCAGCTTCAAGGCGGCGCGCCGCAATGTCCGCCCGGGGGATTGACAACCCCCGTGTGATGCTGTTCACTATTGCATATGCTGAAATAACAGTTCCACGATACGAGAATTAATTTTCAATTCGTATAGCCTACGCCGTGGATGCCAGCATTTGAGTTACAAGGACAGCAAACATGTTGCTGCAACAATTCAACGAAGCGGACAGGGCGCAGCTGGACGCAACGCTTCGTCCGTGCGTGGACAACCAGCGGTGGATCGATGAGATCGCCGCGGCCCGCCCCTTCACCACCCTGAACGAGCTCTTCAGCCATGCGCTCAAGGCTGCCGCCCCGTTTTCCGGCACGGAAGTTGCCGCCGCCATGGCGCACCATCCGCGCATCGGAGAGCAGGCCGCCGGCAACAGCGCGGAGGCGAGGCTCTCGCGCAGGGAACAGTCCGGCGTCGACCCTGCCAACGCGGAACTTGCCCGGGCCCTGGCCGAAGGCAACCGCGCCTATGAGGAAAAGTTCGGCCAGGTGTTCCTGATCCGGGCCGCCGGCCGCACCCCGCAGGAAATCCTGGCCGCGCTGGAGCGGCGCCTGGCCAACACCGCCGAAGAAGAAGCCCCCATCGTGGCGCAGCAGCTGCGCGAAATCGCCGTGCTGCGCCTCAAAGGAGTGATGAGCCAATGAGCTCCCTGATAACCACCCACATTCTGGATACCGCAGCGGGGCAGCCCGCGGCAGGTGTCGCCGTCGAGCTTTACGCCCGCGACGGCGGGGCATGGCATCAGATTGCGACGGGCACCACTGATGCTGACGGGCGGGTGAAAGATCTTGGCCCCGCGACGCTGCCGGGCGGCGACTACCGCCTCCGCTTCGACACGGGCGCCTACTTCGCCGGCATCACCACGGACACCTTCTTCCCGGAGGTGGCCCTGACATTCACGGTTGCGGAAGGCCAGGCGCACTACCATGTGCCCCTGCTGCTGAGCCCGTTCGCCTATTCAACGTACAGAGGAAACTGATCATGACCACGAACAGCAACATCATCCTGGGAGCCAACCAGTACGGCAAGGCCGAGGTCCGCCTTGTCAAGATCACCCGCGACACCGACCGCCACAGCATTGAGGACCTCAACGTCACCTCCCAGCTGCGCGGGGACTTCACGGCCGCCCACCTCGAGGGCGACAACGGGCACGTGGTGGCCACAGACACCCAGAAGAACACCATCTTCTCCCTGGCCCGCGACGGCGTGGGCTCCCCCGAGGCGTTCCTGCAGCGCCTCGCCGAGCACTTCACCAGCTCCTTCGACTGGGTCACCGGCGGGCGCTGGGCCGCTGAGTCCTATGCCTGGGACCGCATCCAGGCCAACGGCACCGGCCACAACCACTCCTTCGTGCGCAACGGCCAGGAGGTGCGCACCGCCGTCGTGGTCAAGGACGGGGACACGGTCCACGTGCTGGGCGGGCTGAAGGACCTGACAGTGCTCAAGTCCACTGAGTCAGGCTTTGTCGGCTACCCGAAGGACAAGTACACGACGCTGGCCGAGACCACGGACCGGGTCATGTCCACCGACGTCGCGGCCCGCTGGCGCTACAACCCAGCCGCCGTCGCCACCCTGGACTTCAACAAGACCTACGACGACGTCAAGGCGCTCCTGCTCGAAGGCTTCACCGAGGGCTATTCCCACGCCCTGCAGCAGACCTTGTTTGAGATGGGCAAAAAGGTCATGGACGCGCACGAGGAAATCGACGAGATCAAGTTCTCCATGCCGAACAAGCACCACTTTGTGGTGGACCTGTCCCCGTTCGGCCAGGACAACCCCGGCGAGGTGCTCTTCGCCGCGGACCGCCCCTACGGGCTGATCGAGGCCACCGTGGTCCGTGAAAACGGCACCGACGCCGGCAACGCCTGGGAGGGCATGGCCGGCTTCTGCTAGCCGGCACCAAAAAGGGCGGGCGGGGGAGGCAACCCCCGTCCGCCCGCGGCGGCAACTCCCAAAGCGGGTTGCACGCATACCAAGGGTAAGCAGACAAGGAGGTCCGCTATGACCAAGATCCACGCTTCAACCACCAAGGCTGTCCGTCCCGAGGACGAAAAACTCGGCATCGGCGTCAGCTTCGCGTACGGCTTCCAGCATGTCCTGACCATGTATGGCGGCATCATCGCCGTCCCGCTGATCATTGGCCAGGCGTCCGGCCTGGGCTCGGCGGACGTCGGCCTGCTGATCGCCGCCTGCCTGTTCATGGGCGGCCTGGCCACCCTGCTCCAGACCCTTGGCGTGCCGTTCTTCGGTTCGCAGCTTCCGCTGGTCCAGGGCACGTCCTTTGCCGGCGTGGCAACGATGCTGGCCATCCTCAACGGCGGCGGCGGCATTCAGTCGATCTTCGGCTCCGTCATGGTCGCCTCGCTGATCGGGTTGGTGATCACCCCCGTGTTCCAGCGCATCATCAAGTTCTTCCCGCCGGTGGTCACCGGCACCGTCATCACCACCATCGGCCTGACGCTGATGCCGACGGCTGCCGGCTGGGCCATGGGCGGCAACAGCAAGGCGCCGGACTTCGGCAGCCCGGCCAACATCGGCCTGGCCGGACTGACCCTGGCCATCGTGCTGCTGCTGAGCAAGATCGGCAGCGGCACCATCTCCCGGCTGTCCATCCTGCTGGCCATGGTCATCGGCACCCTCGTGGCCGTGTTCATGGGCAAGGCCGACTTCTCCAAGGTGGGGACCGGGCCGGTCTTCGCCTTCCCGTCGCCGTTCCACTTCGGGATGCCGACCTTCCAGGCCGCGGGCATCATTTCGATGGTCATTGTCATCCTGGTGACGCTGGTGGAGACCTCGGCGGACATCCTGGCCGTCTCCGAGATCATCGGCACCAAGGTGGACTCGCGCCGGCTCGGCAACGGGCTGCGGGCGGACATGGTCTCCAGCGCGGTGGCCCCGGTCTTTGGCTCCTTCCCCCAGACGGCGTTCGCCCAGAACGTGGGTCTGGTGGCCATCACGGGCATCAAGAGCCGCTTTGCGGTCACGGCCAGCGGCGTGATCCTGCTGGTGCTCGGCCTGCTGCCCATCGTGGGCCGCGTGGTCGCCGCCGTCCCGACGGCGGTTCTCGGCGGCGCGGGCATCGTCCTGTTCGGCACGGTGGCGGCCAGCGGCATCCGCACCCTGTCCACCGTCAGCTACAAGAACAACATGAACCTGGTCATCGTGGCCACGTCGGTGGGTTTCGGTGTCATCCCCATCGTCCAGCCCACCTTCTACAGCCATTTCCCGGCCTGGTTCGGCACCATCTTCGACTCCGGCATCAGCTCTGCCGCCGTCATGGCCATTGTGCTGAACGTGCTGTTCAACCACCTCAAGCGCGGCAACCCGGAGAACCCCTCCGTGTTTGCCGCCGGCACCGAGCGGCGGATTTCCCCGGAGGTGCTGGGCAGCCTGCAGCATGGGGACCGCTGCGAGGAAGGGAAGCTGATCGACGCCGACGGCAAGGAGGTCCCGGTGCTGGAACCTGACCCGCAGCACTGACCCCCGTCCAGTTTGTCCACCGGAACGACGCCGGCACCCGCCTCCACAGGGCGGGTGCCGGCGTCGTTCGTGGTGGGCCGGGGGTTTTGCCGCGTTCAGCCGCGGCCGATGAACGGCATTCCCGCGGCCGTGATGACGAGCGAGCCGATGTTGGCCGAGGCGGGGAGCTGGGCCATCAGCAGCACGGTGCGGGCGGCGTCGGCCACGGGGAAGGTGGGTTCCACGAGCCGGCTCCCGTCCGCCTGGAGCGCTCCGGTGGCGACGTCCAGGGTGGCCATGATGTCCGTGGCCGTGTTGCCGATGTCGATCTGGCCGCAGCTGATGCCGAAGGCCCGCCCGTCGAGCTCGATCGACTTGGTCAGGCCCGTCATGGCGTGCTTCGTGACGGTGTAGGCGACGGATTTGGGCCGCGGCGAGTGGGCCGAGATGGAGCCGTTGTTGATGATCCGCCCGCCGCCGGGCTGCTGTGCCTTCATGACGCGGACGGCGGCGGCCGCGCACAGCATGGAGCCGGTGAGGTTCACGGCCAGCACGGCGTCCCAGTCCGCCGGGGAGATCTCGTCCACCGCGGCCGCCGGGCCAAAGGTGCCGGCGTTGTTGAACAGCACATCCACCCGGCCAAACCGGTCCACGGCGGCACGGAAGAGGTTTTCGACGTCGTCCGGCCGGGTCACGTCGGTGGGCACGGCCAGCGCCTGGGGGTGGCCCTCGGCGGTTTCCCCCAGCTCCGCCGCACGGCGGCCGGCCAGGACCACCCCGAAGCCGTGGCGCAGGAATTCCCGGGCCACGGCCCGGCCGATTCCCGAGCCGGCGCCTGTGACCACGGCAATCTTCGCCGGTGCGCCGCTGCCTGCGGGGGTGTCGGTCTCCGCCATGGGCTTCTCCTGTCTATCGTTGCCGCATAAAAAAGTAGTTGGCGCGGGAACGCAGGCCCGCCTGTCCATTCTCGCCCATGGATTCTGCGCCTGCGGTCCGCGGGAAGAATCCGGGGTTTTGGGCGTTATGCACATTGTCTTACATTCAAACGCATGAAAAGGGGAAGCGTCATGAAGGCATGGCAGTTTACGGGCACCGACAAGGCTCTCGGGTTCAACGGGGTCGCCGAGCCGAAGGCCGGTCCCGGCCAGGTTGTGGTCGAGGTCAAGGCTGCCGGGGTCTGCCACTCCGATGTGACAGCCCTGGATGATCCAGGCTGGATGCCTCTTTTTCCCGTGCTGCCGCGCACCATGGGCCACGAAAATGCCGGCGTGATCGTCGAGGTTGGCGAGGGCATGGACCAGTGGCAGGTCGGCGACCGCGTCGGCCTGGCCCCTGTCATGGCTGACGGCGACGCCCTCGGCTACGGCAAATGGGACGGCGGATTCGGGCCAAAACTGCTCGCGACGTCGGACAACCTGGTCAAGCTGCCCGACGAGGTTTCATTTGAACTTGGTGCGATGGCGACTGACGCCGGCCTCACCGCGTATCACGCCATCATGACTGTCGGCGGCGCCAAGCCGGGCATGAAGGTTGGCGTGATTGGCCTCGGCGGCCTGGGCTACATTGGCGCCCGCGTCGCCGCGCTCTCCAGCGCCAAAGTGTATGGGGCGGAGATCAATCCGGAAACACGGAAACTGGCCGATGAGATTGGGCTGGCGGGCGTCGCCGAGTCGATCGACGCGTTCAAGGACAAGAAGCTCGACCTCATTGTCGACTACGCGGGTTTTGGGACCACCACGGCCGCCGCAATCGAGACACTCGCTGAGTTTGGGACGTTGGTCCAGGTCGGCATGGGCCGCCTGGAAGCGACCATCAACACCTACCCGATCATCATCAACCAACTCAGCATCAAGGGTTCCAAGTCCGGCACCAAGGAAGACCTCGAGGCACTGTACGGGCTGATGAAGTCCGGCGAATTGAACCCGCCGATGAACCTCATCACCCAAGCCGAGATCCCTGGCGCGATTGACAAGCTGCGTGCCGGCGGAGTGGTCGGCCGCTACATCGCGACTATAAGTAGGCTGGACTAGGCAGGTCCCGTGATCGGCCAGCCGGTCACCTTCTTGGGCCGCGGCGGCGCGTACGTGCGCACCTTGGAGGTGGACAGGCCGAGGCGCACCAGCGATTCGGCAATCGTGACGGCGGCAGCCACGCCGTCCACCACGGGCACGCCCGTGCGTTCCCTGACCAACTCGTTCAGCCCGGCCATGCCGCCACAGCCCAGGACGATGACTTCCGCCCTGTCCCGCGTCACGGCGAGCTCGGATTCGCGGACAATGGACTCCACGGCCCGCTCCGGATCCTCCTCGAGTTCCAGGACGGCCAGGCCGCTGGCCCGCACCGACGCGCAACGGGCGTCCAGGCCCGCCAGCTTCAGCCGGTCCTCAATCAGGGGGACGGCACGGTCCAGCGTGGTCACCACCGAATACTTGTAGCCCAGGAACATGGCCGTGCTGGCCGCCGCCTCGGTGATGTCGACGACCGGCACCTCGAGGAGTTCCTGCAGGCCCTCCCGGCCGTGCTCGCCGTAGCCGGCCTGGATGACGGCGTCGAACGGTTCGGGGTAGTTGGTGATCGCGTCCATGACGGCAACGGCCGCCAGGTAGCTTTCAAAGTTTCCCTCGCAGGACTCGGCGCCGAAGCGGGGCGTGATGCCGATGATCTCGGTGCCTGGGGCCGCCACACTGCGCGCCTGCGCCGCGATGGAGTCCGTCATGGACGTTGTGGTGTTGACATTGGCCACGAGGATGCGCATGGCAGTCCCTTTCTTGCTTGTTTGGCTGTTTGGGTGCCGGGTCAGTGGGTGCTCGCGACGGCGATGGGTTCGCCGGACGCTTCGGTGAAGCTTTGGTTCCGGTCCGAGATCCAGTAATACGTTACGGCCGCGATGCCCGCACCGAAGAACCAGGAGAAGGAGGACAGCTCGTGGAACGTGGGAATGAAGGCGATGAGCAGGGCCACGACGCCGGCGGGTACCAGTGCGGCGATCGCCTTGGGGTTGACGCCGCGGCGGTAGTGGTAGCTGGCGTTTTCGTCGGTCGTATACAGGTGCGGCACGTTGACCTTGCCGCGGCGCAGCAGCCAGTAGTCGGCCATGATGACACCGAACAGCGGGCCCAGCAGGCCGCCCAGCCCGCCCAGGAAATACACGATCACGACGGGGTTGTTGTACAGGTTCCAGGGCAGGATGACCAGCCCGATCGTGGCACTGATGATGGCCGCCTTGCGGAAGTTCAGGTGCCGCGGGAAGAGGTTGGTGAGCGCGTACACGGGTGCCACGACGTTGGCCATGAGGTTCACCGCCACGGTAAGGATCAGCAGCGCCAGGCAGGCAACCACCAGCAGGAAGGTGTTCGGAATGAGGTGGACCACATCGGCCGGGCTTTGGATGATGGTACCGTTGATCTTGAACTGGGCCCCTGCCATGACCACCACGATCGCCCCGAACAGGAGCATGTTGATCGGGATGCCCCAAAAGTTGCCGCGAACGATGGACTTCTCGCTCTTGGCCGAGCGGGTGAAGTCGCAGAAGTTCAGCACGAAGGTTCCGTAGATGGCCACCCACAGGGCGCCGCCGCCAAAGATGGTGCGCCACATTTCGCCACCGGTCAAGGCATGGTTGGTGGTCCAGGCGATCGAGCCGCCGGCACGCATGAACATCCAGATGGCGATCGTGGCCATCGTGACCAGGATGATGGGGCCCGCAAAGGCCTCGTACTTGCGGATCATGTCCATGCCGTAGCTGACAATGACCACCTGGACAATCCAGAGCGCAATGAACGTCAGCCAGCCAAGCGCGGACAGGCCCAGGATCAGGCTCTTGTCCAGCCCGTGCAGTGGGGGAAAGACCGCCACCAGCATGACGCGGAAGACCACCGAGGCCAGGAACGTCTGTACGCCGAACCAGACAATGGCCACGCCGCCGCGCAGCAGCGAGGACACCTGGGCGCCCTTGATGCCGAAGCTGATGCGGCTCATGACGGGGAACGGGACACCTGTCCGCACGCCCATGAACCCGGAGAAGTTAAGCAGCCCAAACAGCAGCGCGGCGCCGATGCCCAGGGCCAGCAGGATTTGCCAGCCGCCCAGACCCAGCGCAAACAGGCCGATGGCGAAGGCATAGTTGCCGAGGCTGTGGACGTCGTTGGCCCAGAGCGTGAAGATGCTGTAGGACGACCAGCGGCGCCCCTTTTTCCGGGTGGGCGCAAGGTCCTGGTTGAAGAGTGTGGCGCTGAGCGTGTATCCCTCCGGGGTTGCGTAGGGCACATGCTCCGTTGCATGCGCCGCTGCCGGCAGGCGGTCAGTCATGGCCGGCACCATTGCCGGTTCAAGATCATTGGGTATCCGAGCGTTCATGCCTTGGCTCCGCTGTTCGTTTTTTCCACGCCTCGATTTCTCGTATCGTGAAAACCAATTTTTGAATAGTGAGAAGACTTTATGATGTGGTTCACACCGTGTCAAGTGGCGCACATCACGCCCCACACTCCATGGGGACCGGCGTTCGAGCTTGATTCACGGACGGGGGCCCGATATTCTCAAGATACAAGATTCAATTCTCACCTTACGAAAACGATTCGCAAGGTGGTCCCCTCCCCCCGGAACCACGGCCGCACAGCGCACGACGCCCGGACGCCTTCAAACAGACAGGTTGACATGTTTCTTCGAGACGATAACTCCCATATTTTGAGCGGGTTGACTGGTGCGTTGCCTGATCGTGATCCGGAGGAGACTGCTGAGTGGTTGGAGTCGTTGGATGCGTTGATTGGTGAGCGTGGCACGGAGCGGGCGCAGTTCATTATGCGTAGCTTGCTGCAGCGTGCCGGGGCGCAGAGTGTTGGCGTGCCGATGGTCACGACGACGGATTATGTGAACACGATTCCTGCGGACCAGGAGCCGGTGTTCCCGGGCAATGAGGAGATCGAGCGGAAGTACCGGGCGT
>NZ_JAKZGX010000021.1:0-64714 GCF_024539665.1 Arthrobacter sp. STN4 | reverse complement strand
TCCAGTTCCTGGGCCCAGGAGACGGCCTGGGCATCGCTGAGGGCGTCGACGTCCAAGCCCAGCGGGGCCGCGGCATGCGGCCCCGGGCCGGGGCCGGGGCCGGGGCCGGGTGTGGCCGGGGCGGCTGCCGTTGCGGAGCGGGCCAGGGCCGCGGCCAGGGCGATCAGCCGGCGGACGTGCCCGTCGGCGTTGCTGCGCTCCTGTGTGGAACCGGGCTGTCCCGGCGTCCCTGCCATTGCTTCCATACCCATAAGACTATCCGGGACCACTGACAAAAACAGGCAGTTATCCGAACATGTGTACTATTCAAGGCGCGGCCCGCCCTGTGGAGGAAACAACGCCCAAAAGACCCGCACCGGACGCCGGGAGAACGGTGGACCGACGTTGCTGACGGGCTGAACCGCAGGCCCGGACCCGGTCGCAGGCCCTACCCGACGGACGCCGACACGCAGGCTCGAGGACGCCCAAGCTTGGCTTCGCCTGCGCCGAAACACGGAAGCTCCGGTCCAACGGCAGGCTGCTGTTCCCCGGCGCCCGGCCGGTCCGTGCGGCCAGTGGGCGCACCTGCCCCGGCCATGCCGGGAGGGCCGAGTGGCCAAGTGAAAGGACAGCGTCATGGCTGGGGACGATGAGTCCGGGCGCCGCCTTCATCTGCACGGGCCCGAACCGGCGGCATTGCATGTAGCCGGCGTTTTTTGCAGTGCCCTGGATGCCTTCGCGGGCCCGCCCGGCACGCCGATTGAAGTTGTCATTCAGTGTGGGGCTGCCGCCGGGCTGCCGGCCGACGGGGCATTGGCTGGCCTGGCGGCCCAGGTCATGGAGGGCTGCGCGAACCTGACAGCCTGTGAAAACAGCATGGGTCCGCTGCCATCGACAGCGGCACGCTTCCGCTCGGTGTGTCGTCCGTGCCGTCCGGTGTCGTCCATCCCGCCCGGCTGCAGCGGAACCACCGTGCCTACGTCGGGCTGTAAATGCCGGCGACTGGCATCGCCAACCCTTCGATGCGGCCAGCTTGGGTGCCGGCGTGCCCTGCAAGCCCCGTCGCCGCCCGAGGCGCCGCCCACCCCCGTCGCCGCCCGAGGCGCCGCCCACCCCCGTCGCCGCCCGAGGCGCCGCCCACCGCCGCCGCCGCCCGAGGAGGGGCCCGGCGTCGTGCATCCCACGGCCAGAAGGCGCCTTGCCCCGCGGCCGTGGCCGGCCCGGCACCGTGTGACCCGGCCCAAGAATCCCTTGCGCGCTTCCGGCTGCGCCTTTAGCGTGGAAAACGTAGCTGCAATATCCGGGTTGCGGGCCGTGCCCGCAGGGAATGGCAAGCGGGAGGCGCGAAATGCCAGGGAAGAAGAATCCAAGCCTGAAGGATCCCGAAATGTACGAGGAATTGCGGGACGATGGCGCGTCCAAGGAAAAGGCGGCCAGGATCTCCAACGCGGCGGCCAAAAGAGGGCGCGCAGCGGTGGGCCGTAAAGGTGGCAAGGCCGGGTCCTATGACGACTGGACCGTTGCACAGTTGCGTGCCAAGGCCAAGGAGATCGGCCTGAGCGGATATTCGAGCCAGCGCAAGCAGGAATTGATCGACTCACTGCGAAACTCCTAGTTCAGGCGGCGGTGCCGTGCAGGTGCAGTGCCGGGCGCGGTGCCGAGACAAGCGGGATCGCCCGCCCAGTGTGGGTCGCCAGCGTCAAGGCCGCGGCGGTTATTTCACCGTGAGCCGCAGCACCCGGTCTGCCCGGTGGGACATGGATTCGATGAGCCTGGCGTTGTCCTCGTCGCTTCCCAGGGCCCACAGGCGCGCGTCGGCGGCGGACTTGCCGTAGTCCATGTGGCGGGAAATGAGCCAATTGTGCCGGTGTTCCCGGGCCGGGTTGAGAAACCACGATTCAGTGAGGCAGTCGCGGGCCGACGGCCAGGCGCCCGACTCGGCGAGCAGGTAGTTTCCTTCCGTCACGACCAAGGGGACTTCGGCCAGGACGGGGATGCTGCCGGCTATGGGTTCCTCCAAGTCACGGTTGAAACTAGGGGCGTAGATGACTTCGCCGGACTTTTGCCCGCGAATTCGCTGAATCAGGTTGGCGTATCCCGCATCGTCAAAAGTCTGGATGGCACCCTTCACCTGGCGAAGCCCCTTCGCCAGCAATACGGCATTCGAGAGGTGAAAGCCGTCCATCGGAACCAGCACTGCCTTGTCAGGGCCCAGGGCATCCACAATCTGGCTGCCGACGGTGGATTTTCCGGCACCAGGGGGGCCCGTGATGCCCAGGATTGCCCGGCCTCCCGTCGCGGCCAGGACGCCGGCACTGGCGATGAGGTCTTCAAGATGGACAGTTGTTGTCATGGCCGTTCCGTCCTCAAGTGGTCAAGGGGTTTTTCCCCGGCAATCAGGCCGAGCCATTCCCGCGTACCGGGAACGGTGCATTTCAGTGCCGCCAGGCGGGCGGCAAATCCCAGCGAAGTGGCGGGGTCGGGCGCCTGCCCGGCCCCGTCAAGGGCTGTTCGGGCAAGGCTATAGGCACCGTGGAAGAAATCGCCCGCACCCAAGGTGTCCACGGCGTGGATCTGTTCCACGGCCACGCTGCCTTCACGGAGATGGGTCCGCCACTCGATGGGAGAGGGGCCGGCCGTCACGGCGGCAAGCGCGGCACCCCCGTCCAGGATCCACTGCATCGGCCCCTCCGGGTGGGACGGGACGGCAAAATCCGCCGAACAGATGACGTCCGTTGACAGCGGAACGAGCTCGGCCATGACCGGCTTCCACCGGCCGGCGTCGAGCACCCGGGGAATGCCCAGGTCCCTGCCCCATCTGGCCGCTGCCACCTGGAGGTCGGGATGGTGGCCGTCAAGATGCACGACGTCGGCGCGGCCCAGGGATTCCAGGACGGACCCGATGTCCCCTGCCGCGGCGGATCCCGCCCGGTTTCCCGGCGCTGATTGCGCGTCAGTCGAGACGATCTGCCGGTCCCCGGTCGCGTCGTCGATGGTGATGGTTGAGACCGCCGGTTGGTACCTGGCCCCTGCGAGGTCGGCCACGATCACACCGTGGGATGCGAGGTCCTCCCGAATGACAGTGGAAATGCTGCCGTGGCCCAGCCGCGTCACCAGGGTTGCCTTGCCCCCGAGCCGGGCGAAGAGCACCGCCGCGTTGAGGGCCGGGCCCCCGCCGGCAACGTCCTGGCGCAGGGCCGTGGCCTTCGCATTGCGCCCGGGCAGTTCGCTGACGCGCTGGATGATGTCCAGCGTGGCCAGTCCCACGAAGATTCCGTGCGGCCTGGAGGGCGGTTCATGCCCCACCGTTGCGTTCCTCCTCCGTTGGTTCCAGGGCGCCCGTCATCAACGCGACGACGTCGGACATGCTGCGCGCCGTGGGATCCACCACTGCTGCACGCTTGCCCAGGCGGTGCACGTGGATCCGGTCGGCCACTTCAAAGACGTGCGGCATGTCATGGCTGATGAGGATGACCGGCAGGCCGCGCTCCCGAATCTGGCGGATCAGGTCCATCACCATGCCTGATTCCTTCACGCCCAGCGCGGCGGTGGGTTCGTCCATGATGATGACACGCTTGCCGAACGCCGCGGAACGGACCACGGCCACGCCCTGCCGCTGGCCACCCGAGAGGGTCTCCACGGCCTGGGTAGCCGATTTGATGCCGATTTTCAGGTCGGAGAGGTGTTGCATGGATTCGCTGCGCATCCGCGGCTTGTCGAGTTGGCGCAGTACGGAGCCCATGAATCCCTTTTTGCGCAGTTCGCGGCCCAGGAACACGTTGCTGGCGATGTCCAGGGCAGGGATTACGGCCAGGTCCTGGTACACCGTTTCAATGCCATGGTGCCGGGCGTCAAGGGTGGTTTTGAACCGGACCGGTTCGCCGTCCATCTTGATTTCGCCGGAATCGGGCACGAGCGCACCGGACAAGGCCTTGATCAGGCTGGACTTGCCGGCACCGTTGTCGCCAATGACGGCCAACACCTCGCCGGCGCGTAATTCGAATTCAGCCCCGTTGATCGCGGTGACTGAACCATAGCGCTTGACCAGGTTGTGCGCTTCGAGCACGACTGCCTGTGGCTTGTTCACTGTGTCCTCCTGCGGGCCAGCTGGTCAAAGGCGACGGCCAGAATGACCAGGGCGCCTGTGGCAATGTTCTGGTAAAGGTTGTCCACCCCGATGAGTGTCAGGCCGTTGCGCAGGACCCCCACTATCAGCGTCCCGATAAGGGTCCCCACCACGGATCCCCGGCCGCCGAAGAGGCTCGTGCCGCCGATGACGACGGCGGTGATCGTATCCAGGTTGGCCGTCTGGTAGGCGTTGGGGTCGGCATTGGGGATGCGTCCCAGGGCCGCCCAGGCGGCAATCATGGCGATCACCCCGGTCATGATGTACACCATCACGAGGGTCCGGTTGATCTTGATGCCGGTGAAGCGGGCCGCCGTCGGATTGCCGCCCACCGCATAGACGTGCTGGCCGCCGGCGGTTTGGCGCAAAACGTAGAAACAGACGGCGTAAACAATGACCAGCACCCCCACGCCCAGCGTGGTCCGCCAGGCGCCGATTCCAAAGTCCTGGCCAAAGAATGTCAGCAGCGGGCTCGTCACCGGATAGGTGGCCGAACCGGCATACAACTGGCTGGCGGCCGCGACCGCCGTATAGGTGCCCAGGGTGACGATGAAGGGCGGCAGCCGGAGAAACGAGACCAATGAGCCGTTGACGGCGCCGATGGCCACGCACACCACCAGTGCGATAAGCAGGGCCCCGAAGCCGCCGGCCTGCGGTACGGTCTTGGCCATCACGATGGTGCCCAGGACCGCAATGGCACCGATGGAAAGGTCAATGCCGGCCGTCAGGATCACAATTGTCTGGGCCACGGCCAGAATCCCAATCACAATGGATTGCTGGCCGATCAACGACAGGTTGTAGGGAGTCAGGAACCGGGGCGAGCCGATGGCAAACACGATGACGGCAACGATGAGTGCTGCCAGGGGGCCCACAAGCGGTTGCCGTGCAACCCAAGTCCAATCACGGTGTGTCCGTGGCGGGGCGGGGCTGATCTGGGTGGTGCTGGTAGTCATGGCTTACCTTCCTTGAGCGCCTGTGCAAGGGTGCCCTTCAGCGGCAGTGGCGGGTGAATGGCGGGCGCCGGGGCGGGGAGCGCGCACCGTCCGGTCCGGCCGTGCCCACCCCTGCCGGGGGACAGGGGTGGGCAGGGCGTGGTGACTAGCCCCAGCAGTTCTGCAGGCCCCAGGCGGTGTCCTTTGAGTCCAGCCCGGCAACAGGGTGGTCGGTGATGAGCTGTGCCCCCGTGTCAATGAAGCCGCTGGGCTTGGTGCCGTTCTTGGCGAAAGTGACCACGGCGTCAACGCCCTGCTGGGCCATCTTGGCGGGGAACTGCATGACCGTGGCACCGATCTTGCCGGATTTCACGTTCTGCACACCCGTGCAGCTGCCGTCAATCGAGGCCATGGTGATTTGGCTCGTCTTGCCGGCTGCGGAAATGGCCTGGTAGCCACCGGCAGCGGCCGGTTCGTTGATCGTGTATACCGAGTTGGCGTCGGGAACACGCTGGAGCAGGTTTTCCATGGCGGTCTGGGCCTTGGTCTGGTCTCCGTTGGTGTTTTCCATGCCGGCGATCTCGGGGGAGCCGGGCTTGATGCCCATGCCTTCGAGGAAGCCGTTGTGGCGGAAATCGTCCACCGTGCCGCCGGGAGTGCCGTCAAGCATCAGGAGCTTGGGCGTCTTGGTGCCAAGCGTCCCCTTGACCCACTTGCCTTCGAAGACGCCTGCCTGCTTGTTGTCCGTGGCGTACGTTGCGTCCACCGCGTTGGCCGGGTCGGTTGCCGTGTCGAGGGCAATGACCACGACGCCGGCATCCCGAGCCTGCTTGATGGCGGAAAGAATGCCTGTGGATGAGTTCGGCGTGATCAGGATTCCCTTGACGCCCTGGCTGACCAGGTTTTCAATCGCGGTCACCTGGCCTTCATTGTCGCCGTCGAACTTGCCGGCGAGGGCAATCAGGTCGGCGCCCTTCTTGGCGGCTTCAGCCTTGGCCGCTTCGCGCAACTTGACGAAATACGGGTTCGTATCCGTTTTGGTGATCAAGCCGATCTTGACGTTGCCCGCCCCGCCGCTGCCAGAGGATGCGGGCGTCCCGGATCCTCCGCAGGCTGATGCCGTCAGTGCGATGGCGCCTGCCAGGACGAGGGCTGAAAGGGAGCGGTGGATCCCGCTGCGGGGGGTGGTTTTCCTGGGACTGCGGTTCTTCGTCATCTGGACTCCTTCGACCAGTGAGGCAGGGGCCTGCCATCGAGTGGCTCCACTCTAAGCACCTCGCAAACGCTTGCGCAAGCGTTTGAATTAAAATAATGTGAGAACTGCCACATCGTGGAACCACTGCACTGAAGGAGGCCCCCTTGGGCACCATGGCCGACGTCGCCCGGGAAGCGGGAGTCTCCATCAGCACGGTCTCCCATGTGCTCAACGCGACGCGGGCCGTCAGCCCGGAAACGCGGCAACGCGTGGTGGACGCCATGGCGGCAACGAACTTCCGGCGCAATGTCCTGGCCACGGCGCTGGTGACGTCGCGGACACACGCCATCGGCCTGTCCATCTCCGCCTTGCAGAACCCGTATTTCGCCAACCTGGTCCACTCCATCGAGAAACGCGCCTCCGCCAGGGGCTACAGCCTGGTCATGGGGGACTCGCACGACGACGAGGAGGTGGAGGGCGCGCTGTTGGGCACGCTGCTGGACCGGCGCGTTGACGGCATGATCATTGCCCCCGCCCCGCACAGCGAAACTGCCAACCTCCCGCGCGTGCTCAACGACGGCACCCCGGTGGTCCTGATCGACCGGCACGCGGACGTGGAGTGTGACCAGATCGCTCCGGACAACGTCGAGCCGACGCGACTGATCTCCAGCCACCTCGTCGAATTGGGCCACAGCTACATCGCGGCCGTCACCGGCCTGCCGGCGATACAGTCCACCGAGGAGCGGATCCAGGGTTTCGAAGCAGCCATTGCACAAGGCGGCCCTGGGGTGAAGTCGACCATGGTCCGCGGAAATTCCAAGGCCAAGGAGGCCTACCGGGCCGTCCGCAGGCTGTTCAGCGGCACGTCGCACCGGCCCACGGCGCTGGTTGTCCTGAACAATGCCATGACCATTGGGTCGATGCAGGCCTTGAAGGACCTGGGGCTCAGGGTGCCCGGTGACGTCGCCCTGACATGCTACGACGACTTTGAATGGGCTGATGTGTTCGAGCCGCAGCTCACCGCCATCGAACAAGACGTCAAGGCCATGGGCCACACGGCCGTGGACCTTTTGATCGACAGGATTGACGGCAAGGCCGGGCCACGCAAAGTGCTGCGCACCAAGACCATTTACCACCACCGGAATTCCTGCGGCTGCACCAACTGACCAAGGAGCCTGCCATGCCCATTGCCACCCCGGATGAATACAGCGCGATGCTGGACACTGCCAAGGCGGAACGGTTCGCCTACCCGGCCATCAACGTCACCTCTTCCCAGACGCTGAACGCGGCATTGCGCGGCTTTGCCGAGGCGGAGAGTGACGGCATCATCCAGGTGTCCGTCGGCACCGCGCAATACCTTTCGGGAGCGGCACGAAACCGGATGGCGGGCTCGCTGGCATTGGCTGCCTATGCCCATGAGGTGGCCCCGCACTACAACGTGCGGATTGCCCTGCATACCGACCACTGCCCAAAGGCCAACCTTGACGACTGGGTCCTGCCGCTGCTGGAGCATTCGATCCGGCGGGTCAAGGAAGGGCGGCTCCCGCTTTACCAGTCCCACATGTGGGACGGCTCGCAATTGCCGCTGGCCCAGAATCTACAGGTGGCCGACCGCCTGCTGGCGCTGTCCGGCCGGGCACGGACCATCCTCGAGGTTGAAGTGGGCGTGGTTGGCGGCGAGGAGGACGGCCTCGTGGGGGCCATGGACGAGAGGCTCTACACCACCGTCGATGAAGCCCGGCAGCTCATGACGGCCCTGGGCACCGGGGACCGAGGCCGGTACCTGGCCGCCCTGACATTCGGCAACGTGCACGGCGCCTACAAGCCGGGCAAGGTGAAACTTCGGCCTGCCCTTTTGGGCGAAATCCAGGCCGCCCTGGCGCAGGAGACCGGCATTGAACGGCCCCTGGACCTCGTGTTTCACGGCGGTTCCGGCTCAACCGCCGGGGAAATCAGCGAAGCAGTCCGCCACGGGGTGGTCAAGATGAACATTGATTCGGACACCCAATACGCCTTCACCCGCTCCATTGCCGGCTACATGCTGTCCCGCTACGACGAAGTCCTCAAGGTTGACGGTGAGGTGGGGGTGAAGAAGTCCTACGACCCGCGGTCTTGGGGAACGCCCGCCGAGCAGGCCATGGCAGGCCGTGTCATGGAAGCGGCCCGGCAGCTCGGATCGGCCGGCCGAAGCCTGAAATAACGGACGGTTGGGGGTGTCCGGTACACAGTGCCGGGGCCCGCGCGGCGACGCTGCCGCTGTGCCCTAAGTGCCGGGATCGCGGCCCCAATCGATGCTTGATAGGGTCGAGGTTCCACTGAAAGGACACATCATGGTTGAGCGCAACGACGCACCGCGGGGCCTGCTGATGCACGGATTCGGTGTGGGTGCCGAAAACGTGGCGGGAGTTTTCCGCAGTGCCCTGAACGCTGCCGCCGGCCTCCCCGGCGCGGACATTGAAATTGTCATCCAGGGCCCGGCCGTTGCGGCGCTGGTTTCCGGGGGAGCCCTGGCCGGGCCGGTGGCCGAGGCCCTGCAGCGCGGCATCGCCGTCCGCGCCTGCGAAAACAGCATGCGCTCGGCAGCCGTGGATGCGGCCGGCCTGGCACCTGGCATCCTGCCGGTCCCGTCCGCCGTCGTCCACCTCGCCCAACGGCAGTGGGAGGGCTGGGCCTACATCCGCCTGTAAGCTCGGAAAGGCAGGCCGCCACCGCGCACCACCCGTGCCGCGCCGGTGACCTGGCATGGGCTGCCGGTGGCCTGTCCGGCCCGGTGTGGGAATGCGGAACTGGAACAAGGGAGACGATCATGGCCGACCCCGAAAACGCCCGGCACGGCCGGAGGCACGCCCCCGAAGCCATGGTCGAACGCAGCCGGTTCGGCGCCACCGATCGGCGCAGGCCCCAGGAGCCGGACGAGAACCGCCCGCCGATCACCAGCAGCGAACTGAGCAAGGGGCCCGCCGAGCTGGCCACCGCGGCCCAGCTTGCCGAGGGCCGCAAGCCGCATGTCAACTGGCGCGTGTTCATTATTTCCGCCGCCATCATCATTGCCTTCTCCGTCTGGGCCATGGCCATGCCCCAAGGTGCCAGGGACACCATGCATGCGGTGGTCACCTGGATCGCGACGAACCTCGGCTGGTATTACGTCCTCACCATCACCCTGGTCATCGTGTTCGTCCTGTGGGTGGCCTTGTCCAAGGAAGGCAGTGTGCGCCTGGGGCCGGACCATTCCCGCCCCCAATACAACCTGTTCACCTGGGTGGCCATGCTCTTCGCCGCCGGGGTGGGCATCGACATGCTCTTTTACTCGGTGACCGGGCCCATCACCCAATACGTCTCGCCGCCGTCGGGCACGCCGGAATCCGCTGTCGCGGCCCAGGATGCGGTGGTCTGGACCATGTTCCACTACGGCATTGCCGGCTGGTCCATCTATGCCCTGCTCGGCATGGCCATGGGCTACTTCGCCTTCCGCTGGGGCATGCCGCTCTCCATCAGGGCCGCCCTCTACCCGCTGCTGGGCAAGCGGTGCGCGGCGCCACCGGCGACGCCATCGACATCTTTGCCCTCGTGGGCACCGTCTTTGGCGTGGCCACCTCGATGGGGATCGGCGTGGTCCTGCTCAACGTCGGAATCGCCTGGCTCTTCGGGCTGCAGGAGGGCCTGGCCCTGCAGATTGCCCTGGTGGCCGTGGCCGTCATCATGACTGTCGCAGCCTGCACCTCAGGGGTGGACAAGGGCATCCGGATCATTTCCGAGCTGAACCTGTGGGCGGCGGCGGCCATGATGCTTTACATCCTGGTCACCGGCAACACCTCCTTCCTGCTCAACGCCATGGTGGAGAACATCGGCCGGTTCATCTTCACCCTGCCGGAACGCACCCTGCAGACCTTTGCGTATTCGCCCGGCGGCGTCGACTGGATGGCCGGCTGGACCTTGTTCTTCTGGGCTTTTTGGCTGGCGTGGGGTCCGTTTGTGGGACTGTTCCTGGCCCGCATTTCCCGCGGACGCACGCTGCGCGAGTTCGTCATTGCCGCCATCACCGCCCCGGTGCTGTGTGACTTCTTCATTGTCTCGATCTTTGGCAACAGCGCCCTGCGTGAAGTGCTGGACGGGAACGCCGCCTTTGCCCAGGAAGCCATCAAGAGCCCTGAACACGGCTGGTATTCGCTGCTGCAGATGTTCCCGGGTGCGCCGTTCCTGATTGGGCTGGCCACGCTGTCCGGGCTGCTGTTCTACCTCACCAGCGCCAATTCCGGGGCCATGGTGATGAGCAACTTCTCTTCCTCCATTCCGGACCCTTCCGTGGACGGGGCGAAGTGGCTGCGCATCTTTTGGGCCCTCGTCACCGCCCTCCTCACCGTGGCCATGCTGGTGGCCGGCGGCGTGGCAACCATGGAGTACGCAACGCTGATCTTCGCCCTGCCGGTGACAGTCATCGCCTACCTCGTCATGGCCTCCTTTTCGAAGGTCCTGCGGATGGAGCGGGCCGAACGCGAGGGCCAGGTGATGCGGCGCCGCTCGGCCGCGATGCACGGCGGGCAGACACCGGAAAAGACCTGGCGCCAGCGGCTGGCCCACCTGCGCTCCTACCCGTCCACCAAGGCCGTGGCGCAGTTCATGGACCGTGTGGTGGAGCCTGCGCTGCGGGACGTGGCCGATGAGTTCAAGCAGCTGGGCTACGATGCCGCACTGACGTCCACCCCCAACGCCGAGACGGGCATCCACGAACACACCCTGGTGGTCAACATGGAGCAGCACCGCAATTTCCATTACCAGGTGGCCGCGGTGGAGGCCCCGGTGCCCATGTTTGGCGGACGCAGCATGTCCCGGGAGACCGACGTCTACTACCGCCTGGAGGTGTTCACGCTGACCGGCACCGAGGGCTACGACCTCATGGGCCTGACGCGCCAACAGGTCATCAACGATGTCCTGGACCGCTACGAGGCCCACCTGTCCTTCCTGCGGTACTCCAGTGAGCGCGACTACGCCTCCGTGCTCACCCCGCCCCCGCCGGGCACCGAGCCCATCCCCAAGGTGTCCCTGAAGGACGACGGCGGGGACGACGACGGACGGAAGGCGTAGCTCCCGGGGCCGGGCGGCACAAAAGCCCTCCGGCCCGGGTGCGGGGCCGGAGGGCTTTAGGTCCCGGGGTCAGGCCTGCTTCACGAGTGCCGCGTCAAGCTCGATCTTGACCTTGTCGCTGACCAGCAGTCCGCCGGCCGCCAAGGCAGCGTTCCAGGTCAGGCCGAATGCCTTGCGGCTGATCTCGGCCTCGGCGGTGAAGCCGGCGCGGGTGGCGCCGAAAGGGTCCACGGCCACGCCGGTGAACTCCACTTCCAGTTCCACCGGCTTGGTGACGTCGCGGATGGTGAGGTCCCCGGTCAAGGTGTACTCCTCGCCGTCGCCCTCGATTGCAGTGGCCCGGAACTTCATCTCGGGGTACTTGTCCGTGTCGAAGAAGTCCGCACTGCGCACGTGCTGGTCACGGTTCGCGTCGCCGGAGTCAAAGCTGGCGGTCTTGACGACGGCGTGCAGGGTGGAGTTGGCCAGCGAGTCGCCCACCCGGGCCTCTGCCGTGGCGTCCATGAAGCGTCCGCGGACCTTGCTGATGCCGGCGTGGCGGACGGTGAAGCCGATCTCGCTGTGGGCAAGGTCGAGCGTCCAAACGCCCTCGCTGAGTTCTGTAGGCAGTGTCATTGATATTCTCCTGATGGTGCGGATGGACAAATGAAGGTGTGGTCGGCAAGGGCCACGTCAAGCTAAACACAACGTCCCGCCCGGCACCAGACCCCTTGGATCAACCCGCGGCGGGGGTCAGCCTTGGTCCGTGCCCGGCCCGTGGTTCGACGCCGGCTGACTGGCGGCCTGGCCCGCCGTCCGTCCCCGGCGGGCCCTGTATTCGCGCAGCGTGAGCCAGACGATGAAGATGTCGAAGGCGGTCAGCAGCGCCATTCCCCAGGTGAAGGCGACCACCAGTTCATAGCACTGGTAGACGATGAAGACCAGCAGGAAGACGACCATCCACGGGTATGCCCAGAGCCTGTCCCTGAGCACGGCCCAGACCAGGGCCACTTTCACCAGGCCGTGCAGCAGCAGGTAGATGGCGCCGAACAGGGTGGCGGAGAGGGTCAGGCTCCCGGCCAGGTGCACCAGCGTCGTGGCCACGAGGTCGTGGGGGTCCTCGGAGAGTTCGTGCTGCGTCAGGAAACGGACCACCGAGCCCAGCTGGGCGGGCGAAACCAGCAGCAGGAGGATCCCTCCCACCAGTTCCAGGACGCCGTCCAGGCCTTTCAGGACCAGGCTGGCCCTGAACGTCTTGTCCAGTGCCGTGCTGCGCGGGCTTGCGTGCGTCATTTTCCCTCCAAAACGTAACGACTGTTACAATTCCAATTGTGACACAAAACAAGGGGTGGGTCCTGATCCTGCCACAGATTCCTTCCGAACCGTCCCGCCACCGCGTGGCCGTGTGGCGCCAGCTGCGCAAGGCCGGCGCCGTGCCGGTGTCCTCCGGGGTGTGGACGCTGCCGGCCGGCCCGGCATTCCAGGCGGACCTGGACCTCGCCGGCGAACTGTGCCGCAGGGGCGGCGGGACCCTGGCCGTCATTGACGCCTCCCCCCGGGATGAGGCGTCGGCCGCCATGCTCCGCGAGGCGTTCACCTCGGTCCGGCTGGATGAGTGGGCCGAGTTCACCGCCGATTGCGGCAAGTTCGAGGCCGAAATTGCCAAGGAGATCCAGAAGCGGAAGTTCACCTTTGCCGAGCTCGAGGAAGAGGAGCAAAGCCTGGAAAGGCTGCGGCGCTGGTACCGGGACCTGAAGAAGCGTGACGTGTTGGAACTGCCGGAAGCCAAGGCCGCCGGCGGGCGGCTGCGCGACTGCACGGTTGTCCTGGACGGCTACGCCGAGCAGGTCTACCAGGCCGTCCATGGCACGGCAGGTGACGGCGGCCCGTCGGTGTCAGCCCCGCCGGACGCTGGACAGGACTCCGCCCCGTGAGCGCCCCGCAACGCCGCAACGCCGCCGGGCCGGTGTCGACCGCCGCGCCCGGTCCCTCCGCCCGGGCCCTGGCCCCGCTCTATGCCGCGGGATTCACCACGGCCTTTGGCGCCCACAGCATCGCGGCAGGACTGGGCGCGGAAAGCGGCGGGATCGGACTGGGGCTGCTCACTTTTGGCGTGCTGCTGGCCCTGTACGACGTCGCCGAGGTCATCCTCAAGCCGGTCTTCGGATCACTGAGCGACAGGATCGGGGCCAAGCCCGTCATCGTGGCCGGCCTGGTGGGCTTTGCCGTCGCCTCCCTGCTGGGTACGACGTCGGCCAGCCCCCTCATGCTGGGGCTGGCCCGGCTGGGCCAGGGCGCGGCCGCCTCAGCCTTTTCCCCGGCCTCGTCGGCGGCGGTGGCGCGGCTCTCGGGCCCGGCGGCCGCCGGCAGCTACTTCGGCAAGTATGGTTCGTGGAAGGGATTGGGCTACGTGCTGGGGCCGTTGCTTGGTGCCGGGCTCATCTGGGCCGGCGGCTTCCCGGCCCTGTTCCTGTCGATGGCCGTCATCTCGGCCGTGGCCGCGGCATGGGTCTGGCTCGCGATGCCCGCGCTGCCGGTCCTCCCGCGCCCGCGGTACACCGTGGCCGAGCTGGTCCGCCAAAGCACCCGGCGGTCCTTCCTGGTGCCCACCCTGGTGCTGGCCGCAGCCACGGGTTCGCTGGGCGTGGCCGTCGGCTTCCTGCCGCTGCTGGGCAGCAGGCTGCACCTGGACGTGTTCGCCAGCATGGCCGTCGTGGCGTTCCTTGCCCTGTCCTCGACACTGACCCAGCCGTTGGCCGGCCGGCTGCGGGACTGCGGGCGCGTGTCCGCCCCGGCCGGCATGGGACTCGGCCTGGGCATGATCGCTGCGGGAATCGCACTGCTCGCGGTGGTGCCGCTTCCGGTCACGCTCTACAGCTCCGCGGTGGTCATTGGTTGCGGGATCGGGATGGCCACCCCGCTTGGCTTTGCGCACCTTGCCGCCGCCACGCCGGCGGAGCGGATGGGGCGGACCATGGGCGCCGCTGAAATCGGGCGGGAGGCCGGGGACGCCGGCGGCCCGCTGTTGGTTGGCGCCATCGCCACCGTGGCCGGCCTCGCCGCGGGGCTGGGGACGCTGGCGCTCCTGGTTGCCGCAGCGGCGGTGGCGTCCGGGGCCCTGCTGCGCCGGGACCCTGTGGCCTGACGCGACCGCGCCGCCCGTCGAGGAAGGGGCCAAACCGCGAGAACGGTGTCTATTCACACCGTTCTCGCGGCTTGGCCCCGCTTTCGTTGGGGGAGCGCTGCGGAGCTACCCCCACTGGCGGCCGCGGCCGCCGATCCCGTCGACGTGCGCTTGAGGCGGGACATGGCAGGCATGGGTTCATCCTGCAATTTGGAAATGGCTGGCGCATGAAAGCCCTGGCCGGCGGCTGGGAAGTGGTTGTGAACCCGGGAAACTGTGCCCGACGCCACGGTGAACGGCAGTGGCCGGTGCCGTCCGCGAGGGACCGGCAAAAGGCTGCCTGCCGGCCCCATCGCAGCCGCCGCGAAATCTACGGCGCGGGCGACGCGGCGGTGTCCGGGCCGGGTTGGTTCCCTGCCGGAACGCGCAGGCTGCCGTACCGCTCCATGCGGTGCCACCGCAGGTGCACGCCGGCCACGGCGGTGACCACCGATTGGATGACGACCAGGTACATGAGCTGGCGGTACACGAACTGCTGGAGCGGCAGCGTCCAGAGCGGGCGAAGCTTCTCATGGTCGAGCCGGAAGGCGTAGGCGGCCATGAGGCATTGCACCAGCAGGAACGCCAGCCAGAGGGCCCCGATGCGGACCGGGTCAAGAAAGATCAGCCCGTAGACGGCAAAGACGTCGACGACGGGGGCGAACAGCGGAAGCAGCACCTGGAAGACCAGCAGGTAGCTGAGCCCGCGCCGGCCCAGCTTGCCGGCCTGCCCGCGCTGCACCATCGCCCCGCGGTGCTTCCACATGGCCTGGAGCGTGCCGTAGCACCAGCGGTAGCGCTGCTTCCACAGCGCGCCCAGGTCCGCCGGGGCTTCCGTCCAGGCCCGCGCGTCTTCCTGGTACACCACGCGCCACCCGTCGCGGCACAGCGCCATGGTCAGGTCGGTGTCCTCGGCGAGCGTGTCGTCGCTGACCCCGCCCACAGCAGCCAGGGCGTCACGGCGGAAGGCTCCGATGGCCCCCGGGACGGTCGGCATGCACTCCGCGACGTCGAACAGGCGCCGGTCAAGGTTGAAGCCCACCACGTATTCAATGTGCTGCCAGGCACCCAGCACCCCGCCGCGGTTGGCCACCTTGGTGTTGCCGGAAATGGCGCCCACCCGCGGGTCGGCGAAGGGCTGGATGAGCGCATGGACGGTATCCGGCTCAAAGACGGTGTCGCCGTCGACCATCACCACCAGGTCGTGGCTGGCGGCTTCCAAGCCGGCATTGAGCGCCGAGGGCTTCCCGCCGTTTTCCTTGCGGATCACCCTGACGCCGGGCAGTCCCAACGCCTCGACGACGTCGGCCGTCCCGTCGCTCGAGCCGTCGTCGACCACGATGATCTCCACCGGGTGGCTCGAGGCGGCAATGGACCGGACAGCTGCCTCAATGCCTGCCGATTCGTTGTAGGCGGGCACGATGACGGTCACGGGTTCGGTGATCCCCCCGCCGACCGGCACGTCCACCCGCCTTCGCCCGCTGCCCTCCGCACGGCTGCGGCGCGCGGCGCGCCGGTGGCGGGCGGCAAAGCCCACCACCAGGACGGCCCGGATGAAGGTGACGATGCCGGCGGCCAGCAACGCCCAGGTGATGGCTGAGACAATGAAGTCGCTGACCCGGATGCCCCACACGAATGCCGTGCCGCTGAGCTTCTCCGCCGTGGTGGCCGGGCGCATGCTGTCAATGCCGATGGCGTGGCCCACCGTGGTGACGTGGTAACCCTTCGCGGCAAACCGGGACAGCGCGGAGTCGAGTGCGGCGACGGTCTGTGCCCGGTTGCCGCCGCCGTCGTGCATCAGGAGGACCTGGCCGTGCGGGCCGGCGGCCGTAAGGTTCCGTTCGATGGCGGCAACCCCCGGCCGCCGCCAGTCCTCGCTGTCCACCGTGCTCAGGACGGTGAGGTACCCCTGGCGGGCCACCGTCTGCATGGCCGACCACGTGCCGTTGGTGATCGCGTCGTTCTCGGAGCTGTACGGCGGACGCAACAGCGACGCGGCCTGGCCGGTGATGCCGATGACGGCGTTCCCTGCTCCCTGGACCTCCAGCTGGCGGCGCCAGGCGGGGGCCGTGCCGAGGTCGGTGTGGGTGAGGGTGTGGACGCCGATCTCGTTGCCGTCGGCGACGATGCGGCGCACGAGGTCGGGGTGGTCGATAGCCGCCGAACCAACGACGAAGAAGGTCGCGTGCACATGGTGTTTGCGCAGCACGTCAAGGATCTTCGGCGTCCACACGGGGTCGGGGCCGTCGTCGAAGGTGAGGGCGAGGGTGCGGGCCGGCGGGCTAACGGTCCGCACGGAACCGCCGCGGGCATCCACCACCGGGCCGCCGTGGGAGACGGCCTCCGGGACGGCGCTGGCAGAACCGCTGGAGGACACCGAGTCGTCGCCGATCCCGGCGAGGTGGTTCATGTAGCCCTGGACCATGAGGGCAAAACCCAGGGCGAGGATGACGGCGGCCAGGACCAGCCAATGGGCCCGGACACTGGCAGGGGCGGCACCCTTGCCCCGGCGCCCGGTCTGGTGGCGCACGCTCACGGGTGGGGGTGCGCCGTCGGCCGGGTGGCCTGGCCGGGGGCCGTGCCGCTCTTGCCGGGGGAGGTGGGTTGTGCGGTCGGGACGGCGGCGGGCGTGGGGACGGCAACCGCGGGCTGGGGCGTGGGGCTGGCGTTGCTCGGGGCGGGTGTCGTCGCCGGGAATGCCGCTGCCGGTGCGGGCGTGTTCCGGGCAACGGGGGCCGCTGCCGGTTGACGGTCGCTGGCGGGCACCGCCACGGCACTGGGCGCGGGCACCGCAGCGGCTGCCGGAAGCTGGCCGGGCGACGGCGTGGCAGTGGGGCGGGCCGGTGCCGCTGCCGGTGCGGGCGGAACGGGAACCAGCGGAAGGAAGGGGGCGGCAGCATTCGGCCCGGCGATCAACGCAACCAGCAGGAGGGCCACATAACCTGCCGCCAAGGCAAGTACCCCGAGACCCAGGACCTTGAACCGCCGCAGCCGGCGGCCGGACGCGTCGACAAAGACGGGTCCGTGCTGGGGCATGGGCAGTGTCTGGTCCGGGGCTTCGTGAATTGCTGGCATCAGTCATCGATTCTAGACGATGGGCCGCCAGTGTCACAAAAGGGTAACGGCCGGCGCTGCCGCGGCGCATCCCCGCGGGCCCGGTGCGCGTCGATCCCAAAGCGGGCGGCCAGACATAATTAGTTGAAGCTACAAGTAATTGGTGTATCCTTGCATTGAGTCAACGGCAACAGGATTCCCACACCCAAGGAGATTGAATGAACACCACATTGCGCGACGTGCGCTCGCCCGGCTGGACCGCCAACCCCGTTCCCGATGCCGTGGTGCTCATGCTCCACGGCTTCGGCTCGAACGAGCATGACCTTGCCTCCCTGGCGCCGGCCCTCGGCCTCAACCTGCCGTGGGCATCCCTGCGCGCACCGATTGAGCTTGGCAACGGCGGCGCGGCCTGGTTCCCCATCACCACGCCCGGGGTCCCCGACGCCGCCCCGGTGGAACAGGGAACGGAGGCCATCTGGGCCTGGGTTGAGTCCAATGTGGACCCCGGGACCCGGATTGTGCCCATCGGCTTCTCCCAGGGCGGGCTCATGGCCACCCAGCTGCTGCGCACGCGCCCCGAGCGGGTGCAGGCCCCCGTCGTCCTGGGCGGCTTCGTGCTGGGCGCGCCGCAGCCGGGGGACGACGCACTGCTCGCCGGCCTCCCCACGCTGTTCTGGGGCCGCGGCGCCGAAGACAGGGTGATCGCCCCGGTCGCCGTCGCCCGCACGAGCGAGTACCTGCCACGGCACACCTCCCTGGTTGAACGCGTGTACCCGGGACTGGCGCACAGCATCAACGCCGCGGAGCTCGACGACGTCCGCGGCTTCATCGCGGCCGAGGTGGGTGCCGCGGCGGTCGCCCGCGCATGAGCGCCCCGGCGCCCTTTGAGATCGGCATCTTCACCTTCGGCGAGCTCACCCGCGACGCCGCAGGGAAGCCGATCGATGCCTTGGCACGCACCCGCGACATCCTGGAATGGGCGCGTGTTGCCGACCAGGCCGGCCTGGACGTCTTCGGGGTGGGCGAGCACCACCGCGAAGACTTCGCCGTCTCCTCGCCCGCCGTGGTGCTGGCCGCGGCCGCGGCACAGACGCAACAGATCCGCCTCACCAGCACCGTCACCGTCCTCTCCAGTGCCGATCCGGTCCGCGTTTTCGAGGACTTCGCAACACTGGACCTGGTCAGCGGCGGGCGCGCGGAAATCACCGCCGGGCGGGGCGCCTACCTGGAGTCCTTTCCGCTGTTCGGCCAACGGCTGGAACGCTATGACGAATACTTCGAGGACCGGCTCGGGCTGCTGCTGCAGATCCGCGACGAAAACCCCGTCACCTGGAACGGCACCACCCGCCCGGCCCTGACGGATGCGGGAGTTTGGCCGCGCCCGGCCCAGGCTGCACTGCCCGTGTGGCTGGCCGTGGGCGGGACGCCGGCCTCCGCCGCGCGGGCCGGCAGGCTGGGGCTGCCGCTGTACCTGGCGATCCTGGGGACACCGGCGCGGTTCGCGCCCCTGGCCGGGCTCTACCGCAAGTCAGTCGGCCAGGCAGGCCGGGGGCCGGGGCGGATCGGGGTGACCTCGCACTTCTATGTGGAGGAAACCTCGCAAGGGGCAAGGAACACGTTCTTCCCGCACTATTCGCAGTACATCGGCCAGAACATGCCCCGGACCGGCCGGCTGGACCGCGCGGCCTTCGAGGACTGGGCCGGTCCCCGCGGTGCGCTGTTCGCCGGGAGCCCGGCCGAGGTCGTCGAGAAGATCCTGTGGGAGCACGAGGTTCTCGGGCATACGCGCTTCCTCGCCCAGGTGGGTCTGGGCGGGCTGTCCCAGGCAGCGACGCTGCGTTCCATCGAGCTGCTGGCCACCGAGGTGCTGCCGGCGGTCCGTGCGGCCCTGGGGCGGTAGGCCGCCCGCCCGGCGGCAGCCGGACCCCGTCAGGTTTTGCCCTTGCCCTTCTTGTCGTCAATGATCCCGCCGATCAGCCCCCCGATGGCCCCGCCCAGGACGCCGCCGGGAACCCCGCCCAGCAGGGTGCCGATGCCCGCCCCGATCCCTGACAGGCTGGAGCCGTAGCTGACCCTGGCGATCGTGACCGTCGTCGAGCCTCCGGGGTCAACGGACACTTCGAAGGAACCCAGGGCCGCTGATGCGATGACAAGTGCCACCGGGCTGGGCTTGGTTCCGGCGAGCATCTTGGCGTAAATCTCCCGGGTTTCGAAGTAGGCCCGCCGGGGATCGCCCTTTGGCTCGCCCGCCTCATATCCGAGCTTGTAGAGCCCGAGCAGGGTCTCCGCCTCTTCCTCGCTGACGACCTCCGCTGCCGTGAGCCTGGCCAGAACGGCCCGGTGTTCGGCAACATAGTCCCCCTTGTACTCCTCCATGATGCCCCGCGCCTCGACGCGTGCAGCGTGCATCAAATCCGGCAATCCGACGATGATGGCTGGTGTTGACTCCATGTGTCCCCTCCTATAGGTGCATGGACCTTTGGGTGCACGGACAACGCTACGCCGCTACTGGCCGGTTGTGACGGGTGTCACCTGGCATTCGGTGTTGATTTTGGGAGCGGTTCCCGTCCGTCGAGGGTCATCCCTGCCCTGCGGGTGTCGATCCGGCCGCCGCCCAATCGTCATCCTCGTGAAGCACGGCCACCCGGCAAGCCCGCCGCCGTCGTGCCTCGGACAAGACGCGGCGCCGCCCGTGGACGGCACCGCCCCGATCGAGGAGAATGAACCATGCGCTACACACTGCTTTTGCACTACCCGGAAATGGATGCCGCGGCGCTCGGCGAAGAGGCGCTTGCGGAGGGCCGGCAGGCCTTCCAAAGCTACGCGGCCGCGCTGCAGCAGGCCAACGTCCTGATCAGCGCCGAGGTGCTCCAGCCGTCGTCGAGCACCACCACGCTGACCACGGCCGACGGCGCCCTGCGGGTGCAGGACGGCCCGTTTGCCGACACGAAGGACCAGCTGGGCGGGACGTTCGTGATCGACGTCGCGGACCTGGACGCCGCCATCGGGTGGGCCGGGCAGGCACCGTCCGTGGAATGGGGGGCCGTGGAGATCCGCCCCGGGGCCACCTACACCGTGGACGGCGCCTGGACGCCCAACACATGACCTCCCCGGAGGCGCGGGCCGCGGCCGAACACGCAGCCCGCGTCTCCTACGGGCACCTCGTGGCGCTTCTTGCCGCGTCCACGGGAGATCTCGCCCTGGCCGAGGACGCCCTGTCCGCCGCCTTTGAACAAGCCCTGGTCAGCTGGTCCGCCGGCGGCGTCCCCGCCAAGCCGGAGGCCTGGCTGCTCACGGTGGCCCGCAACAGGCAGCGCGACGCCTGGAAGTCAGCCGCGAGCAGGACGTCGCTGCCGCTCACGGACGCAGGCAGGCAAGGAAGCCCGGCCATGCCGGCCCTCGACGAAATCGACGTCGACGCCATAGGCGACAAGCGCCTGGAACTGCTGTTTACCTGCGCCCACCCCGCCATCGACGCCGCCATCCGGACCCCGCTGATGCTCCAGGCGGTCCTGGGCTTTGACGCGGCCAGGATCGCCGCCGCCTTCGCCGTCCCGCCTGCGGCCATGGCGCAGCGGCTCGTGCGCGCCAAGAAGCGCATCAAGGCAGCCCGCATTCCCTTCACCGTGCCCGGCCGGGACGCCATGCCGGAACGGCTGCCCCCGGTGCTTGAGGCCATCTACGGCTGCTACGCGCTGTCCTTCGCCGACGGCCCGGAAGTGCCCGGCGGATCCGGTGTGGAAGACCTGCCCGGCGAGGCGCTCTACCTGGCGGTGACCCTGGCCGCCCTGCTGCGCACCGAACCCGAAGCGTGGGGGCTGGCCGCCCTGATCACGCTCTCCCAGTCCCGTGCGCCGGCGCGCGGAGGCCCGTTTGTTCCCCTCGAGGCGCAGGACACGGACAGGTGGGACGCCCGGCTCATTGCCGAAGGGGAGTCCCACCTGCGCCGGGCCGCCGCGGCAGGGGCCGCCGGCCGCTTCCAGCTTGAGGCCGCCATCCAGGCCGTGCACTGCGATCGGGCCCGCACGGGGCGGACCGACTGGCCGGCCCTGCGAACCCTGTACACGGCACTCGTGGCAACAGCCCCCAGCCTCGGCGCCCGGGTGGCGCTGGCCGCCGTCACGGGCCGCACGGATTCGCCCGCCGCCGGGCTGGCGCAACTCGATGCACTTGGTGCGGGGGAAGGCCCAACCGCCGCGTCCGCCGTCGAACACTTCCAGCCCTTTCTGGCCACGCGGGCGGACCTCCTGGCCCGGGACGGCAGGCGGGCGGAGGCCGCGGCGGCCTTTGCGGAGGCCGCGGCAGCCACCGCGCAGCCCGCCGTCCGCCGCTACCTCCTGCAACGGGCGGCCGGCACCGCCTGACTCCGGCGACCGGGTAACGTGGGACTGAAAGGGACCGTCGTCGCCGAAGGGAGCCATGCCGTGGGCAGCCGCAACGCCGGGAGGGACGCCCGGAGCCGCACGCATGGCAAGCCGCCGCACGAATCGCCTGCCGCTACGGGGCCGCACCTCCCCGCCGCCGAACCCGCCGTTGATCCAGCCTCCACCATCGACGGCGCCGCCGACATCGTCCGCCTGCGCCGCCGGGGCTTCGTGCTCGAAGGGGTGACGCTCGGCTGGAACGTGGTGGGCGTCGTCGTACTGGCCGTGGTGTCGATCTGGGCGGGATCCGTGGCGCTGGCCGGTTTTGGCCTGGACAGCCTGATCGAAATCGGGGCCAGCACGGTGGTGGTCTGGGAATTGTCCGGGAGCGGGGAAAACCGCCGGCGGCTTGCCCTGAAACTCATTGCCTGGGCATTCCTGGCGTTGGCCGCGTACCTGGTCTTGCAGTCCGGTGCCGCACTTGCCGCCGGCCACCGGGCCGGGCCGAGCCCCGCCGGGATCGGCTGGACCGCGGTCACGGCGGCAGCCATGTTCCTGCTGGCTGCCGGGAAGGCGCGCACCGGGCGGGCACTGGGGAATCCTGTGCTGGCGGCCGAGGGCCGGGTGACGTTCATCGACGGCTTGCTGGCGACGGCGGTCCTGGGCGGCGTGCTGCTGGACGATCTGGCCGGCTGGTGGTGGGCCGATCCCGTGGCAGGGCTGGTGATTGTCTACTATGCGGTCCGCGAGGCCCGGCACATCCTGCGTCCCCCGGGCTGACCGGCCCGGCCGGGGAAGGGCCAACGCCGCAGTATGGGCCAAGGCCGCGGGAAGGGGCCGGAGCACGGGGAGTAGCATGGCACCCATGGCGGGAACTCCCAACCCAGGACCTGGACGGCTGCTGCGGATTGTTGGTGCGGTGGCCATTGTGGGCGGGCCGCTCGGCTACCTGCTCGGCGGGCTGCTGGCGCCGGCAATCCACGGCACGGGCGCGGCAACCATCCAGGCCAACGCCGCTGCCGGCCCGGCGGCCAACGCAACCCACCTGGCTGCCTTCGTCGCAGCCTCCTACCTGCTGCCCATCGGCGCCGTCGCCCTGGCCTGGCTTGCCTACCGGCGCAGGCCGTGGCTGGCGGCCATTGGCGGCCTGCTGGGGATCATCGGGTGGGCGCCCTTCGCGGCACTGGCCGCCCTGGACGACCTCGCCAGCGTCATGGCCCGGCAGCCCGGCCAGGCGTCCAACGCAGCACTGTTGGACGCCTTCACCAACGATGCCGTCATGGGCAGCTACCTCATCATCTACGTCATCTGCCATCTCGTGGCCTATGTGCTGTTCGGGATCGCGCTGTGGCGTGCCCGCATCATTCCGGCCTGGGCGGGTTGGGCGATGGTCGTCAGCAGTCCGTTGACCGTCGCCGCCTTTGCCTTCCACGACACTGCCCGCACCGCCGTGGGCGTTGCCGCGCTGGCCCTGCTCCTCATCGGCAGCCTGCCGGCAGCGCGTGCCATTGCGGCCAGGCGGGTAGTCCGCAGCACGGCTCCCCGCTGACGGTGCCGCCCCGGTCACCGGGCCCGTAGGCTGTTGGGGGAATCAGCCGCGCGCCCGCGGCGTTGCCCAAGGCAAGACCCCCGCACCAGAAAGTTTTCCCCATGACAAAAGCGCTTTTTGAAGAGATCACCCTGCGCGGCCTGACGGTCCGCAACCGGATCTGGGTCACGCCCATGTGCCAGTACTCCGCGGAGCAGCAGGACGGGATGCCCGGCGACTGGCACCTGGTCCACCTCGGGTCGTTCGCCCGGGGTGGGGCCGGTGCCGTGTTCACCGAGGCCACCGCCGTCGTCCCCGAGGGCCGGATCTCGCCGCAGGACCTCGGCCTGTGGAACGACGCCCAGCGTGACGAATTCGCCCGGATCGTGCGCTTCATCCACTCGCAGGGTGCCGCCGCCGGGATACAGCTGGCCCACGCCGGGCGCAAGGCCTCGGTGTTCCGGACCTGGGACGAGCGGCGCGGCACGGTCCCCGCGGCCGACGGCGGCTGGACCACCGTGGGCCCCAGCACCGTGGCCTTCCCCGGCTACGACACGCCCGCTGCGCTGACGGCTGGCGGGATCCGGGACATCACCGAGGCCTTCGCCGCCGCCGCCCGCCGGGCCATGGACGCCGGCTTTGACCTGGTTGAAATCCATGCCGCGCACGGCTACCTCCTCCACCAGTTCCTCTCGCCGCTGAGCAACACGCGTACCGACAACTACGGCGGCACACTCGCCAACCGGGCCCGTGCGCTGCTGGAAACCATCGACGCCGTCCGGGGCGCGGTGGGCGACGGCGTCCCCGTCCTGGTGCGCTTCTCCGGCACCGACTGGGCCGACGGCGGCTGGACCCTTGAGGACACCCAGACCGTTGCGCGGTGGGCGGCGGAGCACGGCGCGGACCTGGCGGACATCTCCACCGGCGGGAACGTCCCCTCGGCCAGGATCCCCGTCGGCCCCGGCTACCAGGTGCCGTTCGCCACCGCGGTCCGCACAGCCGCGGGGATCCCGACGGCCGCCGTCGGGCTGATCGACGAGCCGCACCAGGCCGAGCAGATCGTCGCGACCGGGCTGGCCGACGTCGTCATGGTGGGGCGCGAACTCCTGCGGGACCCCAACTTCCCGCTGCGCGCCGCGGCCGCGTTGGGGGCCGAGGTGCCCTACGCGCCGAAGCAGTACCACCGCGCGCCCATCACGCGTCCGACGGCGTAGGCTCCGCGGGCGGGCGGCCTGGCGCGGGCTGCCCGCCACGGGGCGGCACGCAATTGTCCGTGGAGGGTTGTCCGGCGCACTCCGGTGGGATAGCTTACGAAAGGGGCCGTCCCCGCACCCGAAACCGGGGCCGGCCCGTTGCGAAGCGGCCGTACCAACCGGAGGCGCACCTTTCATGGACAAACGGATATCACTGCTGGTCGACGGCGAAGAGAGGACGCTGACCGTCGACACCCGCACCACGTTGCTGGACTCGCTGCGGGACAGGCTGGGGGTCACCTCGCCGAAAAAGGGGTGCGACCACGGCCAGTGCGGGGCCTGCACGGTGCTGCTCGGGGGCCGGCGCGTCAACTCCTGCCTGGTGCTGGCCGTCGCCCACGACGGGGCGGAGGTGGTGACGGCCGCGGGGCTGGGCGGCGGCGGTGGGGAACTGCACCCGGTCCAGGAGGCCTTCCTGGCCCGGGACGCGCTCCAGTGCGGCTTCTGCACGCCCGGCCAGGTCTGTTCGGCGGTGGGCATGCTGCAGGAGGCGGCCACCGGACAACCAAGCCACGTCACGGCCGATCCGGGCCGGGCGGTGGAACTCGATGATGCGGAAATCCGCGAGCGCATGAGCGGAAACCTGTGCCGCTGCGGCGCCTATGTGAACATTGTGGCGGCGATCCGCGACGCCGCTGATCCGGGCCGGACTTCCGGCACGGCATCGGCAGGGGCACGACCATGAGGCCCTTCGACTACCAACAGGCACCCGATGCCACCGCCGCGGTTGCCACCGTGGCCCGGCGGCCGGGCGCCATGTTCCTGGGCGGCGGGACCAACCTGGTGGACCTGATGAAGCTGGGGGTCGCCACCCCGGAGCTGCTGGTGGACGTCAGCCGGCTGCCGCTGGACACCGTGGCCGAACTCCCCGACGGCAGGGTCCGGATCGGCGCGGCGGTGCCCAACAGCGACCTCGCCGCCCACCCCTTGATCCTGCAACGCTATCCCGTCCTGTCGCAGGCGCTGCTGTCCGGGGCCTCGGGACAGCTGCGCAACCTGGCCACGACCGGCGGGAACCTGCTCCAGCGCACCCGGTGCCCATACTTCCAGGACGCCAGCCTGCCGTGCAACAAGCGCGAGCCCGGCTCCGGCTGCCCGGCCCGTGGGGGGTACAGCCGCAACCACGCCATCCTCGGGGCCTCGGACAGCTGCGTCGCCGTCCACCCCTCCGACATGGCGGTGGCGCTGGCCGCGCTGGATGCCACCGTCGTCATCCTCGGCCCCGGCGGCGAGCGCACCCTGCCGCTGACGGAGCTGCACCGCCTGCCCGGCGCCGAACCGGAGCGCGACACCGTGCTGGCGCACGGCGAGCTGGTCACGGCCGTGGACCTGCCGCCGGGCAGCCACCGCCGCTCGGCCTACCGCAAGGTGCGGGACCGGGCGTCGTTTGCGTTTGCGCTGGTGTCCGTGGCCGCCGTCGTGGAGCTGGCGGACGACGGCGGCACCATCGCGGGGGTGCGCATCGCCCTTGGCGGGGTGGCCCACAAGCCTTGGCGGGCCGAACGCGCCGAGGAACTCCTGCGCGGCGCGCAGCCGACGGAAACGAATTTCGGCAGGGCGGCCGCGGCCGAACTGGACGCCGCGGTGGCGCTGGCGGGCAACGCCTTCAAAATTCCCCTGGCGGCCAATGCCATGGTGGCGGTGCTCCGGGATCTCACGGGGAGGGGCGGCAATGGCTGAACTGCTGGCATCCAAGGCCATGGGCACCAGCCTCCGGCGCGTCGACGGCGTGGCGAAGGTGCGCGGCACCGCCCCCTACGCCTTCGACCACCCCGTGGAGAACCCCGTGTACCTGTTCCCCGTCCAGGCGACCATCGCGCGGGGGACGGTCAGCTGGATTGACACGGCGGAGGCGGAGGCGGTGGCTGGCGTGATCGCCGTCCTCACCCACCTCAACGCCCCCAGGCTGGCCCGCAGCGACGATGCCGAGTACGCCGTGCTGCAGGGGCCCGGGATAGGCTTCCGGGGCCAGTTCATTGCCGCCGTGCTGGCCGAAACAGGGGAAATTGCCTGCCACGCGGCCGGGCTGGTCGCCGTGGGCTATGACATTGCGGTCCACGATGCGAGCTTCACGGCCGGCCACCCCGGGCAGTACACGCCGGGGCAGGTCAACGGCGGGGCCGTGCCGGACACCGCCGCGGGCGACGTCGAGGCGGCACTGGCGGAAGCCGCCGTCGTGCTTGACCAGACCTACACGACGCCCGCCGGGCACAACAACCCCATGGAGCCTCACAGCACGGTGGCGGCCTGGGAAGGTGACAGCCTGGTGCTGTACGACTCCACGCAGGGCGTCCATGCCGTACGGCAGACACTGGCGCCGCTTTTTGGGATCGCGCCGGAGAACATCCAGGTGGCCGCCCCGAACGTGGGCGGCGGCTTTGGCTCCAAGGGCCTGCCGCACGCGCATGTGGTGCTGGCGGTGATGGCGGCGCAATGCAGCAACGGCAGGCCGGTGAAGTTTGCCCTGACGCGCCAGCAAATGTTTTCCCTGGCCGGCTACCGCACCCCCACGGTCCAGCACGTGCGGCTGGGCGCTGACGGCGCCGGCAGGCTCACCGCCATCTCGCACGAGGTGGTGGAGCTGACGTCGCGGATCAAGGAGTTTGCCGAGCAGACGGCCGTCCCGGCGCGGATGATGTATGCGGCCCCGAACCGCAGGACCAGCCACCGCCTGGTTCCGCTGGACGTGCCGGTGCCGTCGTGGATGCGGGCGCCCGGCGAGTGTCCCGGGATGTTCGGACTGGAAACGGCCATGGACGAACTGGCCGAAGCCTGCGGGCTGGATCCCCTGGAACTGCGGGCCCGCAACGAGCCGGACCTTGACCCGGAGACCGGGAAGCCGTTTTCCAGCCGGCACCTGCTTGAATGCTTCACCACGGGTGCCGGGCGGTTCGGCTGGGATCGGCGTTCCGCGGTCCCCGGGGGCCGGCTGGAAGACGGCTGGCGGGTGGGGATCGGGGCCGCCAGTGCCACGTACCCGTTTTACCGCAACCCCGGCAACGCGGCCCGCATTGCCTACGGCGGCGACGGGACGTACACGGTGCAGATCGGGGCCGCCGATCTCGGCACGGGAAGCTGGACCGTCCTGGCCCAGATTGCCGCCGACGCGCTGGACTGTCCGCTGGAGGCAGTGCGGCTGGAAATCGGCGACACCTCCCTGCCCGTGGCCAGCGTGGCCGGCGGGTCCTCGGGCACGGCCAGCTGGGGCGGGACCATCATCGCCGCGGCCGACGCCTTCCGGAAGGAGCATGGCGACCGGCCGCCGGCCGGCGCCGCGACCCAGGCGGCGGCGCCGGAGGATCCCGAGGCCGGGCGGTATGCGCTGCACTCCTTTGGCGCACAGTTCGCCGAGGTGCGCGTGCATGCCGACACCGGCGAGCTCCGCGTTTCACGGATGCTCGGGGTCTTCTCCGCAGGGCGCATCATCAATCCCCGCACGGCGCGCTCGCAGTTCATCGGCGGGATGACGATGGGAATCGGCATGGCCCTCCACGAGGCAGGCATCATGGATCCACGCTTCGGCCTGGTCGTCAACCATGACCTCGCCGACTACCACATACCCGCCAACGCCGACGTCGGTGACGTGGACGCCATCTGGCTGGAGGAGGTCGACCTCCACGCCGGGGCCCTCGGGGCCCGGGGAATCGGCGAAATCGGCATCACGGGTGCGGCGGCAGCCATCGCGAATGCGGCCTACAACGCCACTGGGATCCGCATCCGGGAACTGCCGCTCACAGCGGAGAAGTTTCTGTCCTAAAAGGGGCCGGGACGAGGGCACCCGGGTGTAGCATCTGGCCATGATCCTGTCGAAGGTTCCGGACCCGCGCCTCGTGACCATCCGGCGCGGCGGGACCCTGACCGACGCGGACCACCAACTGCTCGCCCTGTGGGCGGCAACGTGCGCGGAGCATGTGCTGGCCCTCTTCGAATCGGTCCGCCCGGATGACCCGCGTCCCCGCCAGGCGATCGGGCAGGCCCGTGCCTGGGCCCGTGGCGAGGTGAAGATGATGGAGGCCCGGGCGGCAGGCGGCCATGCCATGGGTGCCGCCAGGGATCTGCAGGGGGCTGCACGCCACGCGGCGTATGCGGCAGGCCAGGCCGGCGCCGTGGCCCATGTCGCCGCACACGGGCTTGGTGCCGCCGCCTATGCCATCAAGGCCGCCCGGGCAGCTGCCCTGTCCGGCGAAGGCGTGGCAGCGGGGCGGTCGGAGTGCCGGTGGCAGCGCGCGCAGCTTCCGGAGCCCATCCGCGAGCTGGTCCTCGACGACCAGCGGCTGCGCAATGACATCTGCTGGTCCGTGTTTGACTGCTGAGCCGGCAGCCGTCGCTTCTGCGCCGGACCCGGGGCGGGTTGTGCGCATAAACTCCCATGCGCCGGACCCGCCTCCGGTCCGGCGCAGATGCGCCAGGCGTCAGTGCCAGAATGCGCCGAGCTGTCCGGCGAGGGCGCTGCCCTGGCGGTAACCGGCCCGGGCGGCGGGCGGGCGCAGCGCGGGATCCAGTGCGTTGGCGCCGAACAGCTGTGTGGAGTTGCCGTCCGGGAAGACGGTCTCGACGCTGCTGCCGCCCGCGCGCAGCTCCCCGACCTGGGCCGCGAGCTGCATGCCCCAGCCCAGCGGGTGCCGCGTCCGGCCGCCGAAGGGGGAGAGCACCAGCACCCGCGCGCATCCGGCAGCCAGGTCCGCGTTCTCGTTTCTTCGGTAGCCGCCGTCGATGTACTGGCGGGCGCCGATGCCATGGGCCGTGCTGCTGGAACAGCTGGCGGCCACGGCGTCCACGAGGTCAACCCCGCTGTGGCGGTCGAACACGGCCGGTTCGCCGGTTTGTGCGTCCACGGCCGTGATGAGCAGGCGGCGTTGCGGCCAGTCCAGGCCAGACAGCCGGGAGGCGACGGTGGCGCGCCACCGTGCGGGCACGGAAGCGTCCGAAGCCGCGGCATTCCCGATCGCCCACGCCCCCATGCCGCGGCGCATCCCGGCCGCGTCCCGGGCCGCGGCAATGATGGCGCCGGTGGTCTCCATGTGGCTGCCCGCCGGACGCACCGGACCCTGTCCGCCGCCGGGCCGGGCCGGGTCTGTGCGGCGCGGGGCCTGGGCGGCCAGGATGGCGGCATACAGTTCCGCGGGCCGCGTCCCGCCGGTTATTTGGGCCGCCGCGGTCGCCCCGGCCGACGTGCCGATGACCAGGTCGGCCAGTGTTGCATCCAACCCGGCCTCAAGCAGCCCGGCGATCACGCCGATCAGCCACGCGTTGCCGGCCGCTCCGCCGCCACCAAGAACCAATGCCCGTTCGTCCACACGGCCACTCTACCGGTGCCGGTGATCCACGGCTGCGGCGTCGAGCAGCAGGGGCGGGCCGCCTTTAAGCGGGCAACAGGTGGTTGGGAAGCCTGTTGCCCGGCACCCGGCCACGGATTTCGAGCAGGTCGCGGGCGTGGGCATGCAGCGCCTTGTCCTCGCTGGAGATCGGCACCCAGGGCGGAACCGGGACGGAGGTGCCGGCGTCGTCCCGTGCCACCATCACGGTGAGGCAGTAGGTGGTGAGGTCCATCTCGCGCCCCTTCGGGTCCCCCGAACGGACGTGGACCGCGATGTGCATGCCCTTCATCCCGGTGTAAACGAGCCGGGCCTCCACTTCCACGACGTGGCCGATCAGCAGCGGCCGGTAGAACCGCACGCCGCCGGAGAACACCGCAACGGTGTCCATGCCGCAGTATCGCGACGCGCACACATAGGCCGCTTCATCGATCCACTTCATCACGATCCCGCCGTGCACCTTGCCGCCCCAATTCACATCCGTGGGCGCGGCCATGAACCGCAGGACCACACGCTCGGCCGTGCCGGCAGCGGTGTATTCCTGGGCCTTCATGGCCGCCACAATCTCGTCGCGGACCTTGATCCGGGCCAGGGCGTCGTCGCGAAGTGCAAGCTCCGCCGGCGTCACGGCCTCGAAGGGGGCCACCGGGACGGGTTTGCCGTCGTCGCCCACGGCCACGAATATGACCATGCACTGGCTGCGCATCGTAGGGGTGCCGCCCCTGGGGTCGCCGGAGGAAACCACGGTGCGGATGTGCATCGAGGACCGGCCGGTGTAGACAATGGTCGCCTCCACCTCCACCATGTCGCCGCTGTTGACGGGGTCGGCAAAGTGGATGTTGCCCACGTAGGCGGTCACACAATACGACTTCGCCCAGCCGACGGCGGCGGCATACGCTGCCTTGTCCACCCACTCAAGCACGGTGCCGGCATCCACCGAGCCGCTGTGCCCGATGTCGGTGGGGGCTGCGAGGAAGCGAAGGGTCACGGAATTGGCGGCAGTCTCACTCATGGAACGAGTGTAATGAAGTGGCAGGCCGCCCCCGGGCGGGGAGGTCTCATGCGCACCTCCCAACGTCACAATCGCCGCGTCGGCCGCGCGGGGGACCCGGACCGGGCTATGCAGGCACGCCGGCACGTGCCTAGGGTGGAAATGGTACGAAAGGAGCATTTCATGAAAAAGATCCTCATGGTACTGACAAGTGTTTCCGAGATCGGCGCTACGGGGGAGAGCACCGGCTACAACGTGGCCGAGGCCGCCCATCCCTGGAAAGTCTTCAAGGATTCCGGGCATTTCGTTGACTTCGCCTCCATCCAGGGCGGCCAGCCCCCGCGCGACGTGGTGGATGCCGGGGACCCCGTCCAGGTGGCCTTCACGCAGGACGAGACCACGCGCGCCGGCCTTTACAACACGGCCCGGGTCGACGTCGTTGACCCCGAACAGTATGACGCCCTCTACCTGGTGGGCGGCCACGGCGCCATGTGGGACTTCCCGGACAGCGAAGGCCTGCAGAAGCTGGTGGCCGGCGTCTACAACGCCGGCGGCGTGGTGGGCGCGGTGTGCCACGGCCCGGCCGGCCTGGTGAATGTGGATTTGGCGAACGGGATTCATCTGGTCAACGGCCGGAAGGTGGCCGCCTTCACCAACGACGAGGAAGTCGCGGCAGGGAAGGACAAGGTCATCCCGTTCTTCCTGGCCGACCGGCTCGAGGAACAGGGCGCCACCCACGTCTCCGCCGGCGTCTTTGAGGAAAAGGTCGTGGTCGACGAGCGGCTGGTGACCGGCCAGAACCCGGCCTCGGCGGCCGGCGTGGCGAAGGAAATGGAGAAGCTGCTGGCCGGGGTCATCCACCAGGAAAAGGCTGAGGAACAGCAGCAGGCAGAGGCCCTGCGTGCCGAGAAGGACGCAAAAAAGGCGGCCGCCGCCGAGATGGAGCACCGGCACCACCCGTGAAGTGCAGCCGGCCCCGCCGGGGCAAAACACCCCGGATGCGCCGTCGTGCCGATCCGGCCGTTGCGGTGCCAGGGAACGGGCAGCAGTCCCGGGCTAGGCGACCAGGTTCCCGGCGGCCACGTCCATGTGGTCCACCACGGCGGACCGTGCCGCTTCGGGGTCTCCGGTCTCAATGGCCGCAACGATTTCGTAGTGACGGTCCACGCGCATGTTCCTGACGGCCTTCTCCAACCCGGCGAACATGATGGACATGCGGATGGATCCTTCCAGCGACGCCCACGAGTGCAGCAGCGTCTGGTTGCCGGTCAACGTGCACAGGGTCCGGTGGAATTCGAGGTCTGCCTCAATCCGCTCCTCGAGGGATTCGTTGGCTACTGCGTTCATCCGGTCGACGGCGCTGCGCAGCGACTTGATGACGGCGGTCCGGTTCGGCCGTTCGCAAAGCGTGAGCACCGCCAGGGATTCCAGGGCCGCGCGGACGGCGAAGATGTCGCGGATTTCCTTGGCATCCAGGTGGCGGACGGAGAGGCGTCCGCGTGTGCCGGAGGTGAGCAGCCCTTCCTGGGCGAGCTGGCGCAAGGCCTCGCGCAGCGTGCCGCGGCTGATTTGGAGCATGTCGGACAGCTCGGTTTCGACGAGGTGCCGGCCAGGCTCCAGGGCGCCGCTGGTGATTGCGGTGCGGAGGGAGGACACGGCCTGCTCCCGCAGGCTCTTCTTTTCCAGTCCCAGAAGGGACGCGGTGGCTGCTGGCATGGTGTGTTCCTCGGCGTGGGCGGGCAGTTGTTTACTGTCAGGTGTTAACAGTTGATACTACGCCACGGGCGCGGGACCTTTGGGAGGTCCCGCGCCCGTTTGCGTCGTATTGTGCGACGGAGGGCGGGTCAGCCCAGTTCCGCCAGTACCTTCCCCACAATCCTTGCCACGGACAGGCCATAGCGGTCGTGGAGCGTCGGCAGCGCACCGGCGTCCAGGAAGGCATCCGGCAGGCCGATGGGCACGACGCGCTTGTTGAGGCCGGCCGTCACCACTGCGGAGGCGACGGTCTCGAACAGCCCGCCTACCACGGTGTGGTTTTCCAGTGTCAGGGCCAGGCGGTCGCCGGCGAGTTCGGCCAGCACGGTGGCCGAGTCAAAGGGCTTGATGGTGGGGGTGTGGACGACGGCGGCATCCACCTTGTGTGCCTCCAGCGCCTGTGCGGCCTGGAGTGCGCGCATCGTCATGAGCCCGCTGGATACCAGGACCACGTCGGTGCCCCCGCGCAGCACCTTGGCCTTGCCCAGTTCAAAGGTGTAGTCGTATTCGTCCAGGACGGTGGGCACGTTGCCGCGCAGCAGACGCAGGTAGGTGGGCCCGTCGCTGGCGGCCAGCTGGGGGACGGCCTGCTCAATGTCGACGGAATCGCAGGGGTCCACGATGGTCAGGTTCGGCATGCCACGGAAGATGGCCATGTCCTCGGTGGCCTGGTGGCTGGGGCCGTATCCGGTGGTCAGCCCGGGAAGCCCGCCGACGATGTTGACGTTCAGGTTTGGCTCGGCAATGTCGAGGCAGAGAAAGTCGTAGGCACGGCGCGCGGCGAACACCGAATACGTCGAGGCAAAGGGAATGAGCCCGGTCTGGGCCATGCCGGCGGCGGCGCCGAAAAGGAGCTGTTCGGCCATGCCCATTTGGAAGAAGCGGTCCGGGTGCTGCCGGGCAAAGATGTGCATGTCCGTGTACTTGCCCAGGTCCGCGGTCAGGCCCACAATCCGCTGGTCGGCCTCGGCGGCCTTCGCCAATGCATGCCCGAACGGTGCCGGCGAGGTCTTCTGTCCGGGATCGGCAAAGGAGGCGATCATGGCGGATGTCTTGGGTTTATTGGCCGGTGCCAGTGTTGTGGCCATCACAGGGCCGTCCTTTCGTAACCGTTGCTGAGCTGGTCGCGGCAGAGTTGCCACTCGTGTTCTTCGATGCGCATGAAATGCGCCTTTTCGCGGTCCTCCAGCAGGGGAACGCCGCGGCCCACCTTCGTGTCGCAGAGGATGACGGACGGCTGCCCGTGGGGCTTGGCGTTCGCCGCCGCGTTGTCAAAGGCCTCCAGCAGCGCGGCGGTGTTGTTGCCGTCGACGCGCTGTACGTACCAGCCAAACGCCTGCCATTTCTCGGTGAGGGGTTCGGTGCGCAGGACGGTGTCCGTCCTGCCGTCGGCCTGGAGGGCGTTGATGTCCACCATGGCGGTGAGGTTGCCCAGCTGGTGGTGGTGGGCGCCCATCGCCGCTTCCCACGTGGAGCCTTCATCAAGCTCGCCGTCGGACAGGAAGTTGAACACTCGGGCGCCGGACCCCTGGTGGCGCAGGCCGAGGACCGTGCCGACGGCGATGGAGAGTCCGTGGCCCAGGGAACCGCCGGAAATTTCCATCCCGGGCGTGTAGGTGGACATGCCCGACATGGGCAGGCGCGAGTCGTCGGAGCCGTAGCTTTCCAGTTCCCCGACGGGGATGATGCCCGCCTCGGCCAGTGCCGCGTAGTGGCCGATGGCGTAGTGGCCGGTGGAGAGCAGGAAGCGGTCGCGGCCTTCCCAGTCCGGCTCGCCGGCCCGGAAGGTGAGCTGGCTGGTGTAGACGGTGGCGAGGATGTCCGCCGCCCCCAGGGCCTGCCCGACATAGCCCTGGCCTTGGACTTCGCCCATGTTCAGGGCGTGGTGCCGGATGCGGTACGCGGCCTGGGTGGCTGCGCCCACCCGGTCCTCGAAGGTGCCTTCGGCCAGGGGCCGGCTGGTGGTCGTATCCAATGTGGACATGATGTGGGTTCTGCCTTTCGTGGGCTTAGGCGTCGATGGTCAACGGTGTGCTTTTGGTGGCCTCATCCGCCAGCTGGCGTTCCCGCCTGCCCCAGGTTTCGCGGGTGCTGATGGCGGCGACCAGGCCGATGAGGCCGTAGAGCAGGAAGAGTGCGGCGGGGCCGGCCCAGCCGAAACTGAGGAACAGCAGCGTGGTGATGAAGGGCGTGAAGCCGGAGACCATGGCCGAGACCTGATAGGCCAGGGACGCGCCGGAGGCGCGGGTCTTGGCCTGGAACAGTTCGGGGAACCACGGGCCCTGGGCACCGGCCAGCGAGTTCTGGCAGACGGCGTAGGAGATGATGACCGTCAGGATGACGAGGATGGACAGCCCCGTGTTGACCAGCAGGAACATGGGGAAGGCGAACAGCACGGCAAAGGCGCAGGACCAGATGTAGAGCGGCCGGCGGCCAATCTTGTCTGTGAGGTGGCCCCACGCCGCAGTTGCGAAGATGCCGATCGCCGCGGCAATGCTCAGGGCCAGAAGGGTCTCGGTCTTGCTGGACAGGCCGGTGGTGTGGAGGTAGGAGATCATGTAGGTGATGGAGACGGCGTAACCGGCCGTTTCAGCGATGCGCAGGCCGATGCCGCGCACGATGTTGCGCCAGTCGGTCTTGATGACTTCCACGATCGGCGACTTCACGATGGAGCCCGAGGCCTTCACTTCGTCAAAGACGGGGGACTCGGGAACCTTGGAACGGATGACCAGCCCCACGGCGACCAGGAAAATGCTGGCCAGGAACGGTATGCGCCAGGCCCATGAATTGCCCAGGTGGACGCTGAAGAGGAAAACAAGGTTGGCCAGCAGGAGTCCCACGGGGAAGCCGGCCTGGACCATGCCGGTGTACTTGCCCTTCTTCTTCCAGGGTGCGTGCTCGTAGCTCATGAGGATGGCGCCGCCCCATTCCGCGCCGAATGCCAGGCCCTGGACAATGCGGACAAACACCAGCAGCGCCGGGGCCAGTAGGCCCACGGTTGCATACGTGGGCAGCAGTCCGATGGCGAAGGTGGCAAGGCCCATCAGGACCAGCGAGGCCACCAGGACCGGCTTGCGCCCCAGCCTGTCACCCAGGTGGCCGCCGAGAATGCCGCCGAGGGGCCGGGCGGCAAAGCCGACGCCGAGGGTGGCGAAGGAGGCCAGTGTCCCGGTCACGGGGTCGGCACCGGGGAAGAAGGCAGTGCCGAAGTACAGGGCGGCCGCCGTCCCGAAACCGATGAAGTCGTAGGTTTCGATGACGGCGCCCACGCTGGAGCCGAGGGCAACGCGCCGGGCGTCCTTGGTGCCGTGGACTGGTCCGCGCATCGAGAGAGCATCGTTGCTCATGGTCTTATATCCCTTTCAAACGGCGACCGATGCATTCGGCATCGTGATGTCGACTGTTAACAGATGATACGACAGTGTGACCCGGATCATTCATTCTTGTCAACAGTCAACTTCAGAGGTTGACTGTTGACACTGAAAAGTCCTAGTGTGGTTCCCATCACCCGCCACTGAAATTTTTCACCCCATCCAGTTTCGCCCAACCTTCAAGGAGAATCATGTCCAACTCCATCCAGCGCACCGCCGTCCTGACCGGAGCCACGTCCGAGCGGGGCATCGGCCTGGCCGCCGCCCGCCGCTACGCCCGTGAGGGGTGGGCCGTGGCCATCCTGGACCTCGACGGCGAGAAGTCGGCCAAAATTGCCAGGGAAGTCGGCAACGAATTTGATGTCCCCGCCTTCGGCCATGCCGTCGACGTCGCCAGTGAGGACTCGGTTGCTGCCGCCCACGGTGCCGTCAGCGCCGAGTTGGCAGCCGGCAACCTGCCCGTGGTCGGCGCCGTGGTCAACATTGCCGGGATCACCTCGCCGGTGCCGTTCCTGGAGACCACCCTGGAACTGTGGAACAGGATCATGGCCGTCAACGCCACCGGCACCTACCTCGTCACCAAGGCGTTCCTTCCGGAAATGATCGACGCCGGATGGGGCCGCATCGTGAACATGTCCTCCGTCTCCGCCCAGCGCGGCGGCGGCGTGTTCGGCAAGGTCCCCTATTCCTCGGCCAAGGCTGCGATCCTCGGCTTCACCAAGGCGCTGGCCCGCGAACTTGGGGACTCGGGGGTGACGGTCAATGCCATTACGCCCGGCGCCGTGGACACCAACATCCGGGTCGGCAGCACCGATGACCAGGAAGCGGCGATCGCCCGCGACATTCCCGTGGGACGGACCGCCACCACCGAGGAGGTCGCCGCCGTCATTACGTTCCTGTCCTCCGAGGATGCCGCCTACCTCACCGGCACCACGGTCGACATCAACGGCGGCAGCCACCTCCACTGAGGCCTGCACCCGGGCCGGGGCGCCGGGGTGCTCCCGCTCACGGTGTGAGCGGGCCGTGCAGGACCCGGCGTGCCAGGTCCGCGTCACCGTCGACGGCCGCGCTTCCGGCCAGGTTCCAGCGGCCCCAAAGGCCAAGGTACATTTCCCGCACCGGGGCGGTGATCGAGGCAGTGACGGGCCCTTCGCCGAGTGTCCAGCCGGTGGCCCCGGGGACGTGGAAGGCCACGGCCCCGTCCGGGGGCGGCATGCGCTTGAGCCGGAGCTGGCGTGGGGCGAACATGGCCAGGACCTCGTCAACCCCGTCGACCATGAAGCCATCCGCGAATCCCGGCACGTCCACACCCGAGGCGAGGGAAGCGTCGACCAGGTGGATGGCGTGTTCGTGTGCCTGGCGCCGAAGCCAGAAACCGGCCTTGCGCGGCGGCGGGCCAAAGTTCCAGCACGGCGCCTCGGGGTCGAGGGCTCCCATCGCGGCGAGGAAGGGGCCCGTGCCGTCGAGGAACCATGCCGCGGCGCCCGTTGCCGGCGGGGCCGGTTCCTCGACGTATGTCCCTGTTTGAACGATGTTCGCCGCCCAGCGTTCGATTGACCCGAGGTGCCCGAAAAGTTGCCCGAGCGTCCAGTCGGGGCAGGCCGGAACGGGGCGGGCGGGCAATCCGCCGGGCTGGCGCGCAATCGTCATGAGACGCTCGAGGCTGCCGGCCAGCGCTGCGAGGTGGTCATCGGGGGTCATGCGTCGAGCATATCCGGCCGTGCGGGATTCCCGCCCGGGAATGGGGCTGACTGCCGCCTTGCCGGGCAGGGTGCATCTACTGCCGGCAGTACTTGCAAAAAAGCAAGTACGGCCCGCCTTTCGCGCCACTCTAAGCCGCAAAAGACGGGTACCCGCCACTCGTGCGATCCTGCATTGACGTCCATAGCCTGTTCATAGGATATTCAGCGTGGCTCCGTCATTGAATCGTAGGTCCCAGTCGTGGCACACAGCTATCCTGCTTTGGTTGCAGGCATGGAAAATCCAGGCACGGTCCCTGGCCAGGGTGACGGGGCCTGCCTCGCCGGGCCCACTGTCCCGGGGCTTAATATCCCCGGGCCCGACGGCACCTACCGGACCATCTCGTCCCCCCGCTACGAGAAAGCACGATTGGCCCTCATTGAGGCCTGGGAGCACCGGCCGCCGGCCTGCTCCTGGGAGCGTGCCGTGTTCGAAAAGATGATCATGCCGGACGCCCGCGCGGAATTGCAGGCTGCCTGGCTGGAAGCAGCGGAGATGTCAGGGTTCGTGCATCCGGGAGCCGGGCCCCAACTGCCGTGACCGGGAATACACCACCGTGATGGCCAGGTCCAACTGGCGACACGGCACCCAAACGCAGTCGGCCGCGGGTGGAAACGGCCGGAACATGATGTGCTGGGGTCCCGAGCGGCCGCCCAGGTACCGTCCGCGGTCAACGAATCCGGACTTGAGATAGGCCGCCCGGCCCGCACCATTGCGCTCGTTGACACCAAGAACAACGCCGTTCGCCGGCAGCCCCAGCTCGGCGGCGATGTCCCGGGCAAGCCCGACGGCGGCCAGCGCCGCCTTCGTCCCGTAGCCGTGGCCCTCGTGCCTGTGGTCCACGAGGAATCCACGGAGCGAAATGGCACTGTCATCGTCGACCCAGCCCGCGGCCGTGGCCGCCCCGACGTGCAGGACCCCCATGCCCACGACGTTCCTGCCGCGCGGCAACTGTGCGGCGGTTCCCTGGGTAGGGGTTCCCTGGGTGGACGATCCCGGGGTGGACGATCCCGGGGTGGACGCGGGCGCCGGCCGGTCCGGCGGCCGGCCCGGGACCGGCGGGCCTATGCGGTGGCGGGGGCGAGGACGATGTCGAACCGGGCACGGGCCCAGACGTCATTGCCCAGTTCGCGCCCGTCGGGCGTCGGCGTCCCGGCGGGTTGCGGCACGAAGTCCTTGATCAGCGATTCCTTGACGCCGAACACGGTGTCGTACTTGAGCAATTTGTCGCCGGTGACGAAGATATGCGTGACCAGGGTGCGCAGGCCGGGGGCGGTGACCATGAAGTGCAGGTGGGACGCGCGCATGGGGGACCGGCCGGTGGCTTCGAGCATCTTCCCGACGGGACCGTCGTGCGGGATCGGGTACGGTGTCGGGGTCAGGCCCCAGAAGTTGTAGTTGCCGTCCGTGTCAGAGAACAGGTGTGCCCGACCGGCGACGCGGCCGTCGGTGTACTGGACGTCGTAGAACCCGTCTTCGTCGGCTTCCCAGACTTCGATCCGCGCGCCGGATACGGGGTTGCCGTCGGTGTCCCGGACCGTGCCTTCGATCCAGCATGGTTCACCGGCCGCCCCGCCGGCGATGTCGCCGCCGCGGGGGATCTCGGGGGCGTCGTCGACGAAGAACGGGCCAAAGACGGTGGCCTCGGTGGCGTCCTTGTAGGCGGCGTTGTTGACGTTGATGGTCTGCATCGAGGCGCCCAGCACGTCGGAGAGCAGGATGAATTCCTGGCGCTTGTCGTCGGTGATGTGCCCGGCGGCGGTGAGGAACGCGATGGCGGCGTCCCATTCCTTCTCGGTCAGCCGGACATCGCGGATGAACGCGTGCAGGTGGGTGACCAGCGACTCCATGAGTTGTTTCAGCCGCGGATTCGCGCAGTCCTGGAACGACCGGAGGACGTTCCCGGTGAGGCGCTCCTCGACGGCGGCCTGTGCTGTGGCTGCGGCGGTGGCTGCCGCGCCTTCGGCGGTGGAAGGGGAGTTCTGGCTCATCGTGGTTCCTCCTGGAACTGGTCGGAAAGGGTTTTGGGGTCGTCGCCGTTAAGTGCGGCGGTGAGCAGCGCGGTCAGGTTCGCGGCGGTGACCGGGCGGGGGTTGTTGGCCGGGATGGCGGGCAGGGCCACCGCCACGGCTTCGGGGATGTCCGCGGCGGTGAAGCCGTAGTCCTTCAGTGCCTTGGGTGCATCAAGCCTCCCGCGCAGCTCCTGCAGCCCGCCCAGTGCGGTGTCGGAGCCGAAGGCCGCCGCGATGCGGGCCCGGGCTTCGGGCGCGGCCGGGCCGTTGAACGCGAGGACGTAGGGCAGCACGGCGGCATGGGTCTGGGCGTGGGGGAGGTTGAACGTCCCGCCGAGCACATGGCAGATCTTGTGGTGCATGCCGGATCCGGCCGAGGCGAATGCGACGGCGGAAAGGTACGCCCCGTAGAGGGCCTGCTCGCGGCCGGGCAGTCCTGCCGGTTCGGCAACGATCGCCGGCAGCCCCCGGCTGAGCGCGCGGATGCCTTCGGAGGCCATGGCCGCGTTGATCGGGTCCGCCCGCGGGCCCCAGAGCGAGTCGATGCAGTGCGCCATGCCGTTCAGCCCGGAGGCCACGGACATCTCCACGGGCAGGGAGAGGGTGAGTTCGGCGTCGTAGACAACCGTCACCGGCAGCACCTTGTCATCGACCCCGGTGGTCTTGCGGGACGCCTCCGTCAGCCCCCACACGTTCGTGGCCTCCGAGCCGGCATAGGTGGTCGGGACCGCGAGGATCGGCAAGCCGGTGGTCAGGGCAACCGCCTTGGCCAGCCCGGTGGTGGACCCGCCGCCCACGCACACGATGAGGTCGACGCCGGCCTCTTCCGCGGCCGTGCGGGCGGCCTGGGCCGTCTCGAGCGGTACGTGCATCACCACCCCGCTGTGCCACAGCGCCACGTCGATTCCGGCCGCGACGGTGCGGGCCATCGCCATCTCGAAGTCGGAGGCGATGACCATGGCCTTGCCGGCGCCGAGCCGGGCGGCCTCCGCGGCCACCAGGTCTGCGGCCTGGCCGGAACCGAAGAGCACCCGCTGGCCCAGGGTGGTGTGTTCGAATGTCAGCTTCATGATTTGTCTCCGTTGCCCAGGATGGTTGAGATGGCGCCTTGCAGTGCGGCTTCCGGATCGGCCGGCAGGCCCTGCGAACGCCAGCCTACGTGCTTGTCGGGCCGGACCAGGACGGCACCGTCCTCGGCCACGCCGCGCAGGCGCTCCCAGTCGAAATACAGGTCCGTGACCTCCTGCCCGGGGCCGATCACCACCGCCTTGACCGGGACCCCGAGCTGGGCGGAGACCTTCCGGGCGGCGCCGTCCCAGGCCGTGCCGGTGATGCCGGTGAAGAGCGTGAACCGGCCGTACGGGGCGAGGTCGTGCGTTGAGAACTTCCGGGTCCAGTCGCCCACCCACGCATGGGGCAGGCGGACACCGGGATGGGTGGACGGTTCGTAGTACAGCTCGGCGTCGCGCGCCGGCACGGGCCGTTCCGTGCCGTCGGAGGCGATGGCGGCCGAGCGGTAGTACTGGCCCAGCTCCACGCCGTGCGCGTTGAACTCGTAGTTCTTGATTTCCATCGCCTCGCGGATCGCGGCGCGCTTGGCGGCGCCCGCGGCCGTGTTGTCCTTCCGCGATTCGATGGCAGCGAGCATCTCGGCCTCGCTTTGCCCTGCGGTGAGGCCCAGGGCGTCGAAGAGCTTCACAAACTCGCGCCCGGACTGGTTGGCGCGGGTGACGATCTGCTTCGCCACCGGCGCACGCTCGGCAGTGTAGGTCTCGAGCAGGCCGGCCGGGGCCTGCCCGTTGAGCACGGCGGCGATTTTCCACGCCAGGTTGTAGGAGTCCTGGATGGACGTGTTCGAGCCCAGCCCATTGCTCGGCGGATGCTTGTGGACGGCGTCACCGGCACAGAAGACCCGGCCGGACTGCAGGGTGGTGGCGTACTGCTCGTTGTTGCCCCACAGCGAGATGCCGGTGATCTCGGCCTCCAGGTCGGGGACGCCGATCAGGTTGCGGATCACCTGCAGTGCGTCCTCCCGGGTGACCTCGGGCGTGCCCTGGGAGATGTCGAATCCCCAGACGATGAGCCATTCGTTCCACGGTCGGACCATGCGGACCAGTCCGGCGCCGATCCCGCCGATGTTGGAACCGGGCTGGACCACCCAGTACAGGACGGAGGGGCGGTGGCCCACCAGTTTGGCCAGGTCGGCCTTGAAGGTGATGTTCATCGACCCGGCGATGTCCATCTTTCCCTCCAGGGGAAGGCCGACGTCGGCGGCGACCTTCGAGCGGGCCCCGTCGGCCCCGATGAGGTACTTCGCGCGGATCGTGTACGCGTGGCCGGAGAGCCGGTTGAGCACGCGCACGGAGACGCCGTCGTCGTCCTGGGTGTGGGAGAGGTATTCGGTGGAGAACTGGGCCTGCGTGCCGCGCATGGTCGCGTTCTTGACCAGGATCGGCTCCAGGTACGTCTGCGGGATGTCGCAGTTCAGCGACGGGGAGGCGAGCTCGTAGTCCGCATGGCGTGCCGGGTGGTTGCCCCAGGTGAGGATCCGCCCGATCTCGTCGCCGGCGATCGACGTGCAGAAGACGGTGTCCCCGATCATCGCGTGGGGGGTGGCCTCGGCCAGGACCTGTTCCTCGATCCCGAGGTCGCGGAAGATCTCCATGGTGCGCTGGTTGGTGATGTGCGCCCGCGGCGTGTTGGCCGTCCAGCGGTACTTGGTGATCATGATGTTCGCCACGCCCAGCGAGGACAGGAAGAGGGCCGCGGACGAGCCGGCGGGGCCGGAACCGACGATCAGGACGTCGGTCTCCACGAGCGTGGTGTCCGGCGTTTGTGTCTCGGCGACGCCGTCGTTGAAGACAACCATGGGAACTCCTTGTTGTTGGCCGGCTGCTCGGCCGGCGGGGTTGAATCAATCATGGGTGTGAGCGGCGTCTCACGGCAGGGAGAGGGCGATCATGGCGGAAAAACACAAAAAAGCGTCCACTGCAGGGCGGCTATGGTGTGGCGAGGAGCTCGCGCCGGTGTCGCAGGGGCGGCACGCCGAACAGGTCCCGGTAGCTGCGGGCGAACTGGGCCTGGGAGGAGAATCCGCACCGGCTCGCGATGTCGGAGATGGGAAGGTGGCCCAGTGCCGCGGTGCCGAGCAGCCGGCGGGCGCCCTCGAGCCTGGCGGCGAGGATTGCCTGGGGCACGCTGCGTCCCGAGGCGGCGAAAACGCGGGAGAGCTGGCGTTCGGACAGGCCGATGGCCGTGGCGATGCCGGGGACGGACAGTTCCCGGCGCCGGTAGTGGGTGCGGATGAAGGCCTCGGCTGCCTCCAGGTGCCCGGCGGCGGGCCCGTCCGTGAGGAGTTCGGTGACGAGCCCGATGAGTGTGTCCTCGAGGGCGTCCCAGGGTGCAGGGCGTCCGGACAGGGCGCTGCCGGCGGCCGCGGCGAGCCGGGCGCCGGGCGCGTCGGCGGAACCGCCGAACTCGAACAAGCGTGGTTGGGCCAGGTACGCGGCGCCGGCCAGGACGCCGCGGGGCACCTTGACGGCCAGCTCGGTGAGGCCCTCGGCGAAGTCCCGCTCGAAGGGCTGGTCGGCGTCGATCAGCAGGCCCTGCCCGGGGGCCACCGTTTCGGTGCCGCCGCGGTGCATGAAGCGCCCGGCACCCCGGACCGCGAGGTAGGCGACGATCCCGCCGGCCGGGTGGGCGGCGACCTGCGCCTCGTCCCGGGACACCCGGTGGGCCGTTCCCGTGACCCTGGCCAGGCCGAGCCGCGGCAGGGAGAGGTTCAGTTCCGTGGCACGAAGCCCTGCCGCACCGTCGGTGGCCGCCGCGAGGCCAACCAGGGCACGGGCGTTGTGGCGTTCCCACTGGGGGATGCGCCGCCCGCTCGGCAGGCCGTCGGTTGAAAACCGGGTGAATCCCGCTGGAAGTGTGGTGCCTGAATGTGACATGTGTCTCCAGTGTAGGCGGGTGTCCGTGCCCTGCACCATCGGCGCAGGGCACGTGCGCGCTGCAGCTACGCGCCTCCGGTCCGTGGGGGCCCGTCGGGTGCGCCGAGGCCGAAGGCCATGAGGTCCTCGCCGACGACGAGGGTGCCGGAGAAGCCGACGCCCGCCTTTTCCCACTTTTCGACGGGCGTGTTGCCGGGGACCAGGTGGGTGAGTACGAGGGTGTCGACGCCGGCCTTCCCGGCCTGGGGTCCGACCTCTTCGATGGCGGTGTGGGCGGCGAGCATGTGCTGCATCAGGTTGGGGTCCGGCTTGGGGGAGTCGGGGCCCATGAGCCCGTCGACCCAGTCCATGTCGATGCACTCGTGGAGCAGGATGTCGGCTCCCTGGGAGATGGTCACCAGGTTCTGGCACACGCCGGTGTCCCCGGAGACGACGATGGCGCCGTCGGGGGTTTCGAAGCGGAAGGCGAAGGCGGGGAAGATCGGCCGGTGGTCCACGAGGATCGCGGTGACCCTGATGTTCTCGTCGCGGTAGACCTCGAAGGGTTCCATGGCCGGGGACGGGTTTCCGTTCGGGTCGTGGCCGGTGCCGCCGGGCAGTTCAATGTCGTGGAATTCAAAGATCTCGCGCAGGTCCTGCTTGGCGTTGTCGCGCATGCGGTCGTTGATGTCCATGGAGTAGGCCTGCAGGAGGCGTTGCGTGGATTCGACGAGGCCGGGGGTGGGGGAATCGGGGTTGAACACCTCGGGAAGGTGTTCGCGCCTTTCCTCGGCGAAGATCGGGGGAAGCGCGCCGCGGTCGCCCGGGCCCACCACCTGGATGGGCTGCTTGAGCCCGTCGGAGCCGTTGTGCCAGGCCAGCAGCAGCAGGTTGGGGTAGTCGATCATGTGGTCGGAGTGGTGGTGGGTGATGAAGACGCCGCGGAGGTTGTCCAGGCCCTTTTGGAAGCCGGCGGGTCCCAGGCCGGACTTGCGGAATTGCGGGCCCCAGCCCTCGCCGCAGTCGATGAGGTAGTGCTCGTCGCCGACGGAGATGACGGTGGAGATGCCGGCCCGGTCCGAGCCGTCCCACCAGGGCGGGCCGCCGGCCGTGCCCAGGAGGGTGACGCGGGTGCGGTGCAGGGCGGCCTGCTCGGCCGTGAGGGGGAGGTGTGCCATGGGGATTTTCCTCGAGGGGTGCTAGGCGATGGAGGCGTGGGATTGGGCGGCCTGGATGAGTTCGAAGACCTCCGCGCGGAGCCGTGCGTAGTCGGGCAGCAGCTTGGTGTCCCGCTGGTCGCGGGGGCGGGGGAGGTCGACGGTGATGTTGCGGGTGACCTTGGTGGGTGCCCCGGAGAGGATAATGACGCGGTCGCCGAGGTAGACGGCCTCGTCGATGTCGTGGGTGACAAAGATGACCGTGGTGTCGAAGTCCTGGCGGACGCGCAGCACAAGGTCCTCCAGCTCGATGCGGGTCTGGGCGTCGACGGCGGCGAAGGGCTCGTCCATGAGCAGGACGTCGGGCTGGTAGGCCAGCCCGCGGGCGATGGCGGCACGTTGTTGCATGCCCCCGGACATCTGCCAGGGGTACAGGCCGCCCTTCCCGGACAGGCCGACGGCGCGCAGGACTTCCTCGATCCGTGCCGGGCGCCCGGCCTTGGGCAGCTTGTTTTTCAGCGGGAGCCCGATGTTGGCGGCCACGGTCATCCATGGCAGCAGTGAGCGGGAGTAGTCCTGGAAGACGACGGCGAGCTTGGCCGGCGGCTCCGTGACGGTCTCACCTTCGAAGACGGTGCGGCCGCCGCTGGGATCGAGCAGGCCGGCCATGCATTTCAGGAGCGTGGTTTTTCCGGAGCCGGAAGGGCCCACGATGCACACGAATTCGCCCCTGCGCACGGAGAGGTCGACGCCGTCGAGGATCTGGGTGGATCCGTAGCTTTTGCGCAGTTGTTCCAGTTCGAGGAGGACGTCGCCGAAGGGCGGTGTGGCGGGGGCCGCGGGGTTGGGCGCCTCGGGGTTGGGCTCGGTGGTGGTGGGTTGGGTGGTCATGTCAGGCGTCCTTTCCGGAGGCTGCGCGCATCCCGGAGTGCCAGCGCAGGACGCGGGACTCGATGCGCAGGAAGAGAAGGTTGGCGACGTAGCCCAGGGCCCCGAGGAGCAGGGTTCCGGCCCAGGTCTGGGGGACGGCGAAGGTTTGTTGGGAGTTGAGCAGGTAGTAGCCGATCCCGTTGACGGAAGCGACCATTTCGGAGACGACGATCAGGATTATGGAGATCTGCAGCGTGGTGCGCAGGCCGGCGAAGATCTGCGGCCCCGCGTTGGGCACGACGATGTAGCGCACCCGCTGGCCCAGGGTCAGCCGGTAGGAGCGGGACATGTCCCGGACCTGGGAGTCCAGCGACCGGACGCCGTCGATCGTGTTGAGTAGGGTGGGCCAGACGGCGCCGAAGGCGATGATGGCGATGTTCATGGGGGCGCCGATGCCGAACACGAGGATCCCGATCGGCAGCAGCACCGGCGGTGGCAGGGAGCGCAGGAACTGCACGATCGGTTCGACGGCGGCGGCGAGGGTGCGCGACATGCCGATCAGCAGCCCGAATACGATCCCGCAGGCGGCGGCGATCAGGAAGCCGGCCAGGAACTTGCCCAGGCTGGGGAGGAGGTTTGCCGTCAGGCCGGGGCCCAGCCAGTCGTGCTGAAGCGTCTCGAGGATGGTGGACAGTGGCGGGAAGTACAGCGACCTGCTGCCGGCGGAGGCGAGCCACCACCAAACGATCAGGACAACTGGCAGCCAGGTGCGCAGTGCGAGCAGCCGCAGGGGATGCGGGCGGGTTGTGGCGCGGGTGGCGGTCTGGGTGACGGCGCGTGCCGCGGCGCGGGTGGTGGTCATCGGGACGCCTCCTCGCGCATGGACGGGTGCCAGAACAGCAGGGGCTTTTCGGCTGCCCGGAAGGCCGCGTTGAGGCCCAGGCCCAGCAGGCCGGCGGCGAGGATCAGCGCGTACATTTGGGTAAGGGCGCCGGCCGATTGGGCAACGACGATGCCTTGGCCCAGGCCCGTGGCGCCGCCGATCATTTCGGTGACGACGGCGACGATGATGGCGATGGCCGCGGAAATGCGCAGGCCGGTCAGCGCGAACGGAAGGATGGACGGCGCCACCAGGCGGGAGGTGGTGAGCCACCAGCCGAGGCGGTAGCTGCGGGCCATGTCGGTGGCGACGCCGTTGACCTCCTTCACGCCGTAGACCAGCTGCGTGAGCAGCGGCCAGAGGGCACCGAGGACGATCAAAAACAGTTTCATTCCCGGGCTGGGACCCCAGAGCAGCAGGCCCAGGGGGATCAGGGCGACGGGCGGGATGGGCTTGAGAAACTCCACGAGGAACCAGGTCGACTCCGCGAAAGGCTTCACCAGCCCGATCAACAGGGCCAGCGGCGTGGCGATCACGATGATCAGCACCAGGCCCAGAAGCGCCACGGAGAGTGTGGCCCAGAGCGAGGCCCAGAACGCCGGCAGGAAGAGCTGTGCGGCGAACTCCGCGAGCACCGCGGACGCCGGCGGGATCGCGTCGGGCGGCAGGGCGCCGGTGCGGGAGAGGACCTCCCAGAACGCGAGTGCGAGGACGACGGTGCCGGCTCCCAGCACGAAGCGGCCGGCGGACGTGGCGGCCGGGTGGCGCCGCCGTCGTGCCTGTGGAGGGGAGGGGCGGAGGGCCGCCCCGGAGTCAAGGACGGTGGTGTTGGTGGTCATGGCCAGACGGCTCCTTTGACGTCAACGGGTCCGGGCAAAAAGCCCAGTTCCTGCATGAGTTTTGCCGTGTTTTCGATGGCGGGGATGCTCATTTTGTCGGTGTACATCGGCACCCGCATCTTGGCGAAGACCTCCGGCGGAAGCTTGCCGTATTTCGCCAGGACCTGCCCCACCTTTTCCGGGTGGCTGGCCGCGAGCAGGCTGGCCCGGTCCATGGCCCGTTGGAATTTTTTGACGGTCTCCGGGTTCTTCTCCGCAAACGGGCCGGCGGTGAAGATCACCGTAAACGTGCCGTCCGGGGTCAGGCTGGCCGAATACGGGTGGGCGATCACCCGGGCACCCGTGGCGACGGCCTTGACCTGGAACGGCTCAACCAGCGACGCGGCGTCAATGGCTCCGCGGTGGAGCGCCGGGATCATGTCGGGGAACGGCATGGCCACGAAGGTGACCTTCGAGGGATCGCCGCCGTCCTTCTTGATGGCAGCCGCCGCGACAACGTGGACGATGGAACCGAGGGCATTCACCGCGACGGTGTGGCCTTCGAGGTCGCGGGGGCCCTTGATGGTGCTGCCCTTGGCGACGACGAGTGCGGAGGGGTCCAGGGCCGGGTTTGCCGCGATCGAGGAGCCGTTGGCGACGGCCTTGAGCGGCAGCCCCTTTTGGACCGCAGCCAGGAACGGCGTGATTGCAGCGGTGCCGAACTGAAGCTGGCCGTTGATCACGGAGGGGGCGATGGCGGCGGCGTTCTGCATGACCTGGGTTTGGACGTTCAGGCCTTCGTCCTTGAAGTAGCCTTCCTCCTGGGCGATGTAGACGGGCGCGAAGTCCGCCACGGGGATGACGCCGACCTTGATCGGATCGCCTGCGCCAAGGACTTTCGCGCTGCCCATGCCCACGCCGCACCCGGCGATGGGCAGGACCACGCACAGGCCGGCCAGCGCGATGGCTGTTCGGCGGGTGATGGATGGGGCACGGCTCATGGGACCTCCGCTAAGACAAGTTGGTGTGTTGTGAATCACTATCAGCTTGGGGCAGGGATATGCATATGACAAATATCAATTACCGCCTAACCCCATATAAAATGCGACTATGAACCTGCGAAGACTCGAATATTTTCTGGCCGTGGTGGAGGAAGGGTCCGTCTCCCTGGCCGCGCGCCGGCTGCACATGACGCAGCCGCCGCTGAGCCAGGCGATCCAGGCCCTGGAACGCGAGGTGGGGACGGAACTGCTGCAGCGCCTGCCGCGCGGGGTCGAGCCCACGGCCGCAGGGCGTTTGCTGGCGGAACAGGGGCGGGACCTGCTGCGGTGGTCCGAGCGGGTCGGGGAGTCGGTCCAACGGATCGGGCAGGGGCTGGGAGGGCGGCTGCGGATAGCGTGCGTGCCCTCGATCTCCTGGTCGCTGCTGCCCCCGCTGCTCAAGCGCTTCCGTGTGGAGGCGCCGGAAGTGGAGGTCCTGCTGTCCGATCCGCAGCCGCTGCGTGTGCTGAACCTGGTTGCCGACGGCGGCGCCGACGTCGGGTTCATTGCGCCGACGGATACCGCATCCGTGGCGGCCGCCTACCCGTCGCTGGTCGTTGAGCCGCTGGCCGAGATGCCGCTCGGGCTGGTGACGCCCCTGGACCGGGAGCAGGCCGGCGGTCCCGTGGACGCTGCCTCCTTTGCGCAGGACGCCTGGATCATCCCGGAGGCCGTGCCGGGTTTCCCCGGGCTGGCCGAGCTGGCGGACGAGCTCTGGCGCAGGGAGGGGTTCAGGCCGGCCCGGGTGCAGTACGTCTCCACCTTGCAGACCACGCTGCCCCTGGTTGCGGCGGGCATCGGGGTGGGCCTGATGCCGATGGACCTGGTGGGCCCCTTTACGCCGGGTGTGCGGATCGCTGAGGTGGCCGGCGGGGTGGCGCCGCTGCGGCCGGCCCTGATCCGCTCCGCCCAAATGCGCCCCTCGCCTGCGCTGGAACGGTTCCTCGGGGTCGTCTCCGCCGCCTTCGGGGCCACGGGGCCCGAAGCGGTGTAGCCGGCCGGTCCCCGGGCTTCCTGCAGTCCCGCGGCAGGGCTGCTCGGCGGCAAGTGCCGTCATGGGTGCACCGTTCCGGGCCAGGACGTCGCGGCTGAAATCCCGCAGCGCCCGCACCTTGGCGTTGCCCAGGGAGCCGGGCGGGTAAAAGAGCTGGAGCGAGTTGGCCGGGAGGTCGTCGGCGATCTCCTGGTAGACCAGCGGGTCGCCGCGGTAGGTGCGGTCACCCAGCGGCCTGCCCATGATGACCGAATACGCCAGGCCCCGCCCGACGACGGCCCGGATGGTTTCGACGTTGCGGGACCTCCACTTGATGTTGGCGCGGAAGCCGGCGGCCTGCCGGCAACACGAGCTGGAGCCTCATCCCCGAGATCGTGGTGCTCTCCAGCGGGACGCTGGCGTGGAGGCGGTACATGAAGGCGGCATCGGGCTGGCCGCCCTGGAGCAGGGCCTGCAGGCCGTCCGATGACGCCTCGTGCAGGATGGTCCCAACCCGCGGGTGGTGTCGGGCGAAGTGTTCCAGGACCAGCGGCATGGGCCAGGGGAAGAGCGTGTCGAAACAGCCGAGGTTGAGCGGACCGGGCAGCTCGCCCCGGATGTCCCCCGCCGCCGTCTGAAGGGACGCAGCGGCGCCCAGCACGTGCCGGGTGAGCGCGATGAGATCGCGCCCCGCGGCAGTGAGGGAGGCACCCTTGGCCCGGCGGCGGACCAGCGGCTGGAGGCCCAGAGCGTGCTCGAGCCCGCTCAGCGCAACGGACAGCGACCCCGGGGTGATGTGAAGGCGCCTGGCTGCGGTGACGAGCGAACCTTCCTCGGCAACCGCGACGAAGTACTCGAGCTGCGAAGGGTGACTGCCTGATTCATTGATTTACTCAAATATCGTTTGGAAACAGTTTCGTTTTTCATAATATGTTGCGCAGCTCATAGTGGAGACATCCCAGCTGTCCCCTTGAGGAGCACATCCCTTGCCGGACCTGAATCCACGCGTTGTTCTGCTCGGTACCGCCGGAGGCCCGCGGTGGTGGCCGTCCCGGGGCGGCAGGCCCGCCCGCCATGGCATTTCCACCGCCGTCGTGGTGGGCGACGCCGTCTACCTCGTGGACTGCGGACGCGGGGCAGGCGGGCAATGCGCGCAGGCCGGGCTTGAACCGCACGACCTTCGGGCCGTCTTCCTCACCCACCTCCACTCAGACCACACGGTTGACCTGCCGAACCTCCTGCTGTTCGGCTGGATGATGCGGGACCGCCGGCCGGGCCGGCGGTGGGCATCATCGGCCCCGGTGACCGTGTGCTCCTGCCACCCGTCAACCCCCGGGCCGCCTCCACCGTTGCCCCGCTTTTCGCGGACACCCCGACGGCCGGGACCGTTGCCAGGGTCGGCCATCTTTTGCGCGCCTACCCTGCTGACACCACGGACAGGATGTTCGATTCCCTGCGGGACTCCCCGCACAGCATCTTTTCCGCCGAGGACATCCGGATCCCTGACGGCACCGGCTACGGGCCGAACGCCAACCCGGCCCCGGACGCTCGGTCACGATCTCGGGCGACACCGCCCCGTGCCGGAACCTGGTGGCGCTGGCCTCCGGAACGGACCTCCTCCTCCACGAGGCGATCGGTTTCGACTGGGTGCAGGACGACTACAAGGAAACCGACGCGGCAACCCGGACCGCCACGATCGAACACCACAGGAAGTCCCACACCTCACCGGCCGACGCCGGGTCCCTTGCGGCCGCCGCCGGCCCACGCTGACGGCAACAGGCCAGCCCTACCTACAGGGAGATATCGACGCACCCCACGCTTGGGAAGACGGCGGCCGGAGCTGTGCTCGCCGTTGCCAACCAGCCATTCCTGTGGCTCTGTGCCATCGCCGCCTTCGCCGCCATCAGCCTGGGCGGGGCCATGTGGATGATCGGCGCCCTGGTCCTCACGCCCCTTCTGATGAAGGGCAACACGGCGCTGACGCACACCAACCCGACCCTGCTGGCCATCGTTCCGGCCGCGGCGATGCTTGCCGCATTCTTCACCCTGGGCCTTGAGCAGTTCACCATCTCAAGCACACACATCTTCGCCTACCTCGGCGCTGCCGGCGCCATGGCAGCCTGCATCTTCATCTCCCGGGCCACCCGGAAGAAATGGGTCACCGAATGGTCCCAGGGCATTTCGATAGTCGTCGGACTCGCCGTCGCCTACTTCATCACGACCGCGCACTGAAAGGGGACGCCATGACCATGCCAGGCACCACCGAGAATATCCGCAGCCACGCGGGACGGCCTCAGGGAGTTCGACCGGACCACGTCCCGGTGGGGACGGCTGACCATGCTCGTTGGCCTCGCCATCTCGCTGGCCGCACCGGCCTACCTGCTGTTCTTCGCCGGGCTGGGTGCCACCCCGGCCCAGGTACTCACCGCCTTCCTGGCCGTCGCCGGGGCCTTCGGTTTCCTGTGGATGATTGAGCCCGTGACGTATTTCCCGATCCTCGGCGAGTCTTCCATATACCAGGCGTTCATGATCGGCAACATCGCCAACAAGCTCCTCCCCGCCGCACTGACGGCACAAACGGCAATCGGGGCGCGCCCGGGCACCCGACGGGGCGGGCCGGCCCCGGTGTCAGCCATCAGCGGGGCCGTGATGGTGCACCTGACCTCGCTGGTCCTCGTCGTCGGGTTCTTCGGCACGTGGTTCATTGCCAATCTCCCGCCGACCATCCTGCACGTCATGCAGGTCTACATTGTGGCGACCGTGTTCGGCGCGGTGCCCGTCCAGGCCCTGGCACACCTCAAGCAGCCCCGGACCGCCGTCATCGCGGTGCTGGTCTCCGTCATTGTGGTCTTCGTGATCAGCCCGGCGGTCCCCGCATTCGGCATGTACGCCACCGTGGCCGCGGTTGCCTCCACGATCATCCTGGCCTGGGACCTGCGCAAGCGCCGCACGGCCCAGTAAACCAGCGCCGCACGGGCTCCCCGGACGGTGCCGCGCCGTCGCTGGGGGGACGCTGAGAAGGCAGGGGGCGGCAATTAGGCAATCGACACCCGCGGAGGCAAGGTTGAACCATGATTCCACCCAAGCCGCGGCCCCGCCCGTCCCGACGCCGAGGGCGTGCCTGGGGCGTTCGCAAAAGGGCGACGGCGACGGCCGTCACCGTGGTTGCCCTTGCCCTGGTTGCCGGCGGCCTGCTGTTGCTGGTGCTCCTGCAGAGCTCACTCATCGCCACCACTGAAAGGGCGGCGAAGTCCACGGCATCGGACGTGGTGGCGATGATCACCAGCGAGGATGTCGAGGATGCGGGGGATTCACTGGCCACCACGGCCCACACCGGCCAGTACGTGCAAATCATCAGCCCGCAGGGGGCCGTGGTGGCGGCCTCGCAAAAATCGGCGGCCAGGGCTCCGCTCTCGCAATTGCGCCCCGGCCCGGGTGCGACCAAGACCGAGGACGTCTCCAGCCTGCAGGGCATTGGCGACACGGACGCGTTCCTCATCACCGCCGAAGGTGTGCAGACCGGGCAGGGCACCTACACCGTCGTCGTGGCCTCGACAGTGCAGGTCGAGGCGGACTCCGTCGCCACGGTCGCCTGGTTCCTCCTGGGCGCCACACTCGTGCTTCTCGTGGTGGTGGGCGTTTCGGTGTGGATCCTGGTGGGGAGGTCACTGCGCCAGGTCGGGAGGATCCGCGGCCAGGTGGCCCGGATCAATGCCAGCCACCTCAGCGAACGGGTGGACGTCCCGGCCACCAACGACGAAATCCACCGCCTGGCCCTGACCATGAACACCATGCTCGACCGGCTCCAGGCCTCCGACGTCGAACAACGCCGTTTCGTTTCCGACGCCAGCCACGAACTGCGCAGCCCCCTGGCCACCATCAGCGCCGGGCTGGAAATCGCCGTCGCCGACCACAGCGGGGAGAGCTGGCGGGAACTCCAGAACATGCTCAGCAGCGAGACGGCCCGCATGAGCTACCTTGTCGATGACCTGCTCACCCTGGCCAAGGCCAATGACGACGGCATCCACGTCACGGCCCAGGACGTCGACCTGGACGACATCCTGGCGGCCGAAATCCGCCGGCTGCGGTCCCTGAGCCCGCATCACATCACGGCCAGCCTGACCCCTGCCCGGGTCACCGGCGATGGACACCGCCTGGGCCAGGTGCTGCGCAACGTGCTGGACAACGCCAACCGCCACGCAAGGTCGGCCATCAACGTGGGGCTGGGTGCAGGCCCGGGGTTGGTGCGCGTCGTCATTGACAACGACGGCGACCCCGTACCGGAGGCCGACCGCGAGCGGATCTTTGAGCGGTTCGTCCGCCTGGACCAGAGCCGCTCCCGCGAAAGCGGCGGCAGCGGACTGGGCCTGGCCATCGCCGCCACCATCATGAAGGCCCACCACGGCACCATTACCACCAGCTCGACGCCGGCCGGAGGCTGCCGCTTTGAACTGCTCCTATCCCCGGGTGCCGTGGACGGGGGCCTGGGCGGGGTCACGGTCTGCGGAGAGCAGGTAACCCATGCCACGGACGGTGGAGAGGGTTGACAGATTGAAGGGGGCGTCGATCTTGCGACGCAAATACCCTATGTAGACCTCCACGACGTTGTCGCCGCCTTCAAAGGTAGGATCCCAGACGTTGTCGAGGATTTCGGCCTTCGAGACCACCGCGTCATGCCGGCGCATGAGGAAATGCAGGAGCCCGTACTCGCGCGCGGTCAGGGGGATCAGCGTGTCGCCGCGGTGGACGCTGCGGTTCATTGGATCCAGCCGCAACGTCCCCAACGTCATCACGACGGGACGCTCGGGTGCCCCGCGCCGGATCAGGGCCCGCAGCCTGGCCACCAGCACCAGGAAGCTGAATGGCTTCGTCAGGTAGTCATCCGCGCCCAGGTCAAAGGCATCGGTCTGGTCATATTCACCGTCCTTGGCCGTGAGCATCATGACCGGTGTCCAGATCATGCGCCCGCGCAATTCCTTGAGCACGTCATAACCGCTCTTCATTGGCAGCATCAAGTCCAGGACAATCACGTCGTAGGGATTTTCCGTTGCAGCCCACAGGCCGCTGACCCCGTCATGGACGACCTCCACAACAAATCCTTCATTCGTCAAGCCGCGCCGCACCGTCTCGGCCAACAGCGTCTCGTCTTCCACCAATAAGATCCGCATCCATCTCCTTCCCTCGTAGATGAGTATGGCGCACCCAAGCTGAGACGTTCCTGAGGAAAAGGCAGGACCGTCGCGGCGTCGGCTGCGGTCACCGCACCGCGCCCGGGCGTCCCGGACCTTCTCAGCGGCTTCTCAGCGTGGTCCTGTGAAACTGGCAATGCGGGAAACGCCACGGGCATCCCCGATGCAGGCGCCGTGGATCCACAGCGGATCCACGGCGAAAACCGGTAACACGCAAGGAGAACTGCAGATGCGATATTGGTGGGTCCACCATGGCCGGAACTACGGGACAGCGATCGAGAAGGGCACCCTCTGGGTCTGCCACGCGGCCGACGGGGCCCCGGCGCAAAGCCTTGAGGCGTTGAAAAAGATGGAACAGGGCGATGTCGTCTTCCACTACTTCGGGCCGTACGTGCGGGCCGTTAGCGTTGTCGCGAAGGAACGGCACGCCCATGCGCGGCCTGAGGGATACGAGCGGCTGGTGGGGGAGGGCGACGACGGCTGGCTCGTCCGGGTCAACACCGTCGCGACCGGGTTATGCGTCCACCGGGACCGCGCGGCGAAACTGTCCGGGCGCGGCGGCCCGGGGCCGTTCACCGAGTCGGGGAAACCCGTGCGGCGCTATGTGTCCCCCCTCAGCGACGACGACGGCGCGGCACTCCTGGCTGCAGCTCGCATCGACGGGTTGCCGTCGCCGGCGGGGAGCCTGCGCGGACGCCCGGGCAGTGTGTGGGGCACTGGAGACCCGGCCGATTCGGCCACCCGCCTGGAACAGGAGTATCTCCATAAAAACCTGTTGCGCGGACGCCGGAGTGCGAGCTGCTCCATCTGCGGCGAAGATCTGCCCGCCCGGCTCCTGAACGCCGGTCACATCAAGCCGCGCGAGCAATCCACCGACCGGGAACGCATGGACTTCGAGGCCAACGCCATGCTCACCTGTGCGCTGGGCTGCGACGCCCTGTATGCGTGGGGCTGTGTCGTCATCGACGGCGACGGCACCATCCGGAGGGGTGTGCCGGCTGAGACCCGCTGCCTCGAGGAAGCCGTCAATGCACTGCTCGGGCGGCGATGCACCGCCCATGACGAACGGACGGCACCTAATTTTGCCGCAACCACCCGGTTGGTCCTCGGATAGGGGCACGGGCCCGGACCAGGGGAAGGCGCCGGGCGGCCGCCGCTGTGCCCGAATGCCGGTGGCGCCCTTGCTTCGCAGCAGGGTGCCGGGGCGGCTCCTGCCCTCAGGGCCGGTCCCTCCCGCTCCCGGGACCGGACGGGAATCAGCGTCGCGCCGGGTGCCCCCCAAAGGGATGGCGCCTGCGGGCTAGTTTCCGAAGGGGGTGGTGGTGAGCTGGTGGAGCTGGGCGGTTCCCCCTTCTGCGTAGAGCCAGACTTCGCGGGCGGTGTCCGGTGGGAAGATTTGTTCCGTCAGCGTTGTCAATCCGTCATGGCTGAATACTTCCACGGACGTGCTGTCGAGGTGGATGCCCAGTTTCAGGTGGCCGCCGGCCAACGCCACCGGGGCGTGCTCGATGGAGGCAAAGGACGGGTTGAATCCGGTGTCCCCAGATGCGGTCCGGTCAACGACCACGGATGCGCTCGCGGTGTCGTAGCCGATTTTTGTTCCGACGCCGCCGGCGCCGGCGCGCACGATCAGGCCGAACGTGGACGCCGTCCCGGGGGTGAAGTCCACGTCGATGCGCTGGGCTGTCCCGTGGGCCGGGACGGGCAGCAGGTGGCGGCCTTCCTCGATGGGGCCGGGGACGGCAGTGTACGACGGTTCGGCACCGCCGGCCTGGAGAACCTCCGTTGCGACCGATTGTGTGAGCCTGATGCGTCCGTCGATGGTGCGCAGTCGGACTTCGCGTGGCAGGGCCATGGCCCCGCGCCAGGGGTCCGTCGGGATGTCCGCGCCATAGTCCCAGTTGTTCATCCAGCCGACCATGATTCGCCGGCCGCCGGGCACGCCGTTGAAGGAAACCGCGGCGTAGTAGTCCCGCCCCCAATCAAGCCAGCCATAACGGCGCAGGCAGTCGGGATCGGGTTCCAGTCCTTGTGTCACGGTGCTTTCAGGGACGAAGGTGGTGCCGTCAAAATGGCCAATGAAGTACTGCCCGCCGGATCCTCCGGACACGGCTCCGGGGTTCAAATTGATGGTCAGCACCCATTTGGTGGCGCCGGCAGCCCCTTCGACGGGCAGTTCAAACAGGTCCGGGCATTCCCACACGCCGCCGGTGGCGTTCTCCGGGCCGAATTCGCTCAGGAATTCCCAATCGGTCAAGTTGCCCGATTTATAGAACACGGCCTTGCGTTCCTGGGCCTCGACGGCGACCATGACCCAGCAGGCCTCGGGGCCGTGGCCGTACCAAAAGACCTTCGGGTCGCGGAAATTGGCGGAATTGCGGGTCAGTACGGGGTTCGCGGGGTGCCTGGCCCAGGTATAGCCGCCGTCGAGGCTCAGGGCCAGTGACTGGGCCTGTTCGCCGCAGTGCTCCGACTCCTGCTTGAAGGCGCTGGTGTAGATGGCAACGAGCGCCGGTGTTTCGGCGGTGCCCAGGCCGGAGCTGTTGGACGCATCGAAGACCACACTGCCGGAGAAGATGTCCTCGCAGGCATCGGTGACGATGGCCGGGGCATGCTCCGTCCAATGGAGCAGGTCCACTGAGGTGGCGTGGCCCCAGGACATGTTGCCCCAGGTCGATCCCCGTGGATTGTTTTGGTAGAACAGGTGGTAGATGCCGTTGTGGAGGATCAGGCCGTTGGGATCGTTGATCCAGGTGTCCCGTGCGGTGTAGTGAAACGCGGGGCGTCCGTGTTCCCGGGCCAGGTTGGATGGCCGGTCCTGTGGCCGGTCCCCGCTGGCGATGGCAGTGCCTGCGATTGCGGTGCTGGAGGAATCGGGCATGGTGGTGGAAGTCAAGGTGGGGTTCTTTCGGTGCCGGGTTCTGCTGGTGGCGGGTGGAGGTGCTTTTCGGCGGTGGTTGGCGGGCCAGGGCCGGGTCTTGGGATGTTCTCAGCCCTTGACGCCGGTGGAGGCGATGCTGTTGACGAAGGACCGCTGGAAGGCGATGAAAAGGACCAGGATGGGCAGTGTGATGAGGGTGGTGTAGGCCATGATCTGCCCCCAGGCCACATTGAGCTGGTAGAAGTACTCCACACCCACCATCACGGGGCGCAGGTTCTCGGACTGGACCACCATGATGGGCCACAGGTAGGAGTTCCAGGCCGGAAGGAAGGTCAGGATCGCCACGGTGGCGATGGCCGGCCCGGAGAGCGGCATGATGATCGTGCGGTAGATCTGGAACCAGCCGGCCCCGTCCATGCGGGCTGCCTCGTCGAGTTCCTTGGGAATGCTGTCGAAATATTGGTGGAAGAGGTAGACGGAGAAGGCATTGGCGATGAAAGGGATGATCTGGACCCGGTAGGTGTCCAGCCAGCCGTGCGTCAGGGCCAGGCTAAAGCCGTTGACCTGCAGCCAGGGCAGCTGGTTGACCCACCAGACCAGGGGCAGGGCCAGTGTTTCGAAGGGAACGATGAGCGTGGCGATGATGGCGGTGAGAATGATCTTCTTGCCCCGCAGGCGCATGCGGGAAAGTGCGAAGGCGGCCAACGAGTTCACCAGCAGGCCCAGGATGACGGTGGCCGCCGAGATTCCGACGGAGTTCATCAGGAAGGTCACGATCGGCACGCGGTCAAACACACCGGCATAGTTGGCGAACGAGATGTGTCCGGTGGGCAGGAACGCATTGATCGAGCCGAGGTCCGAAAAGATTTGCGCGTCCGGCTTCAGGGAGGAGACGAACATGAACACGATGGGCAGGACGAAGACCAGGGCCAGGACGATTTTGGCCACGGTGCCTACAATATGGCGCGGTTTCGGGGCACGGCGGAGGGCCTGGGCGGGCCGGCGGCGTGCGGGGGCTGTGGTGGTAGCCATGGGGTTAGGCCTTTTCTCGGGTGAGGAAGCGCTGTATCGCGGCGACGATGAGGACCAGGGCGAAGAACACCAGGGAGATCGCCGAGGCGTAGCTGGTCTGTTGCTGCTGGTAGCCGGTCTGGACGGCGTCATAGACCACCGTTGAGGTGGAGTACAGGGGCCCGCCCTGGGTCATGACACTGACCTGGGTGAACAGGCTCAGGGCCTGGATGGTGATGGTGACCAGCACCAGGGCGCGGGTGTTGCGTAGGCCGGGCCAGGTGACAAAGCGGAAGCGCTGCCAGGCGCTGACTCCGTCCAGGGAGGCTGCCTCGTGCAAATCCGGGGCGATGGTTTGCAGCCCCGAAAGCCAAATGACCATGTGGAAGCCGACGCCCTGCCACACCGACATCAGGATGATCGCCGGCATGGAGGTGGCGGGGTTGTTCAGCCAGTCCGGTCCGGTGACCAGGCCGAGCGTGAGGCGGTGGATAAGTTCGTTGATCAGGCCGTTTTGCTGGTACATGAACAGCCAGAGCATCGATACCACCACCATGGAGGTGACGACCGGCAGGAAGTAGACGGTGCGGAAGAAGCTGGTGCCACGGGTCTTGGTGTTGACCAGGATGGCCAGGCCCAAGGCGGCCCCGCCCTGGACCGGGACGACGACGGCGGCAAAGTAAAGCGTATTGAGCAGGGACCGGTAGAAGACGGGATCCTGGAAGAGCTGGATGAAGTTGGTCAGGCCCACAAACCCAATCGGGTTGGGCGAGATGAGCTGGGCGTTGGTGAATGCCAACACGAAGGCCAAGGCGGCGGGGACAAAAATGAAGAGGGCCAGGAGCAGGACCGCGGGGGCCACCATGCCCAGGGCTGTGAGCGATTCTTTCCGCCGGCCGCGGTTGACCTTGCGGGGTGGGCTGGGTTTTTTCACTGACGGTGCTGTCTCCGCGCGGGAGGGGTGAATGAGAACCATGGGCTGTCCAAAGGTGTGGGTCCGGGTGCGGGCGGCAGCCCGCACCCGGACGAGGGGGAGTGGCGGCTTACTTGTAGCCGTTGTTGGTCTTGATGTTCGCGTCGATGCCGCGTACCGCCTGGTCCAGGGTGCTCTTGGGATCGGCACCGGCCAGGATGTTCTGTGCGGCCGTGGTGAAGGTGGTGGAGATGAACGGGTAGGCCGGCGTCGGGGGCCGCAGCTCGGCATACTTGCGCGATATTTGGGCAAAGATTTCATTCGACCCGCCGGGGCCGTAGCTGGGGTCCAGCTTCAGGGCTGCGGGGGAGGACGTCGCGGGGATTGTTCCCGCCGCGACAGCCACAGAGGCCTGGTATTGGGGTTGGAGGGAGAACTTCAGGTAGGCCGTGGCAGCCGCCTTGTTCTCGCAGGTGTTCGTCATGCCCCATTCCCAGGACCCGCCGCCGATCTTGGGGCCGCTGCCAAAGTTGACCGGCGGGATGACCGCCAGGTCCTTGCCCAGCGTTTTGGACAGGGGCGCCGCGGCCCAGGATCCGCTGTATTCGATGGCTGTCTTGTTGTTGGTGAGGTCGGCGTTGGCATCCGCGCCGGACTTCTGGGCAATGAGGCCCTGCGTGACCAGCCCGCGCATCCACGTGGCCCAGTTGACCGCGTTGGCGCCGTTGAGTGCCCCGTCAGCGCTTTGGTAGTTGGTGCGGTTGATCAGGTCGCCACCGAAGCTTTGCAAAAGGGGCGAGTAGGCGTACGTCCACCATTCCCCGGTGCCGCTGGTGCCCAGGTCAAGCGGGGCAGCCCACTTGCCGGTCTTCTTCAGCGCGGCCAGGGACTGGTTGAATTCGTCCTGGGTCCACGGGGTGTCGATGGTGGGGATCCTGATGCCGGCAGCCGTCAGGACCGACTTGCGCGCAAACATCGCCAGGGCCACGTCGTAATAGCCAACCGCATAGACCTTCCCGTTCCACTTGCCGATGGTGCTGGGCAGTTGTCCCTTCAGGGAGGTGCCAAGGTCCAGCGGCGCGAGGTACTTGGCCCAGGCCCAGTTGGGCACGTTCGGTGCATCCATGTCCAGGACGCAGGGGAGTTTGCCGGAAGCGGCGGCAGCCACCACGGACTGGTTGTACGACGCTTGCGGAAACGCCTGGACAGTGACCTTGTATTTGCTTTGGCTGGAATTGAAGGCGGAAACAATTTTCTGGTCCGCAGCCAATTCCGCCGGATTTCCGGCATTGTGGGTCCACAGCGTGATCGAGTTTCCTGATCCCCCGGACCCGCCGGAAGCGCTGGCGGTGCCACTGCATCCCGCCAGCGGTGCCGCGATGACCATGGCCGCTATACTGGCGGTGAGAAGCCGCCGCGATTTATGGAACTTCACTGTATTTCCTCCATTGTGGTATTGACCGGTGGTTTTGCCGGCCGGAAACGCTCGCTGCAACGAGCGTCCGTTGCCCCGGACCCGCCACCCCGCTTACAGCAGGGGTGGCGGTGCGACGGAGGCACGGCGGACGATTGGGCAATCCAACGCAGTCCGCAACGGTTCATGTGGCCCGTCCTTGGCGCGGGCGATCTCCTCCTCAAGCCGGTTGATGGCCCATACCCCCATTTCGTAGTGGGGCAGTTGCACCGTTGTCAGGCGCGGGTGGAGAAATCCTGAAATCAATTCAAGGTTGTCAAAGCCGACGACCGAAAGGTCGGCCGGAATTTTCAGGCCCAGTTCTGCCGCAGCCCTGTAGGCCCCCATGGCCATCTGGTCATTGAAGCAAAACAGGCCCGTGGGACGTGCCGGCAGCGTCAGCAACTGCATGGCAGCCGTGTAGCCGCCGTCCGTGCTGGACTCGGCCGCCACCGTCAGGGCCGGATCGTAAGGCAGCCCGTGCCCGGCAAAGGCCGCCTTGACGCCGTCGAGCCGGCCGGCAGTTGCCGGAATGGCGTCTTGGTTTGAGACAAAGCCGATCCGCCGGTGGCCGGCGGCCAGCAGTTCATGCATGGCGGCGCGTGCACCGCCAAATTCGTCGGGGACCACCGAAGGCAGGGAGGCCTCCGGCGACGTGGCGTCAAGCAGGACGGCGGGAATGCCCTTCAGTGAGTCCGGGACCTGGATGCGCCGGTGGTACATCGTGGCGTAGACAATGCCATCCACCTGATGCTGGAGGAGTGCCTGGATGCCTTGTGCCTCCGCCTGGGCGTCACCGTCGGTGTTGATCATGATCAGCAGCAGGCCGTGCTTCTTGGCCGCGTGCTGGGCCCCCAGGATCATCTTCCCCGCAAAGGGGGTCGTGGAGATCTCATCGCTGATGAAGCCGATGGTCTGGGACTGCAGGTTGCGCAGCCCGCTCGCCAGCCGGTTGGGCGCATAATTCAGGTCCGCCGCCACTGCCAGCACGCGCTGGCGGGTCTCCTCATTGACGCGGGCGCCCTGCACGTCGTTGAGCGCGTGGGAGACAGTTGTCACCGAAACGCCGGCCGCCTTCGCGACCTCGCGGATTCCGATCCTGCTGCGCATCAAGTCCTCCAAAACGTTTTGGCATTGTCTGTGAGAGACATTACAAAAACGTTTTGGCAATGTCAAGGGACGGGTGCCTGGGAACGGAACCGCCTGGCGCCGGCAGCAAAGGCAGCCGCCCAGGTCCCCACGGCCAAAATTGCCCATTCGGTGCGGCGCGGGCCTGCACTTGCGCCCGAACAGTTCCGTGCGCGCCGACATTGCCGGGCGCGCGCCCCTGCTCGCTTGAACTAGCGGTGTGGCCGATTTCGGACGACCCGTCGGGGCCGGCCACGCATGGGGCATGGGGCCGGCACCGTGGACGGCTGGCCGCGGTGTTGTTTACCAGGTGTGTTTTAGGAATCCTGCTCCAGCACGCGTTTCAGGTTTTCCAGCTGGGCCACTTCCGCCTGCATTGCTTTGGTGACCATGGGCCCCATCAGTTTCATCAGCCCCTTGGGCTCCAGGGTCAGGCTGAAGGACACCGTGGTGCCGGCGTCGTGCCCGGAGAGGGCAAAGCTGCCGGTGGGCCGTGCCGGGCCGGCAACCACGTCGAAACCCAGCCGCACCCCCGGCTCGGCCACGTTGATTTGGTAGTCGCCGTCAATGCTCCGCCCGCCGGGGCCTGCCATCCGCTGGCTGTACACCGCACCGACCCCGGAGGCCGGCCCGCTGGCGAGGCGCACCTGGGTAACCCCGGGGCGCCAGAGCGGATTGTTGAGTCCGTTGGCCAGGAAGTCGTAAACGTCGCGGGTGTTGCGCTTGATGAACACTTCATTTTCTGCGTGCGCCATGGCCGGCTCCTTCGTCTCAGGCTGGATCGAATCCTACGTTGCCCCGTCCCCTTTTTGAAAGAGGCTTGCGCCTGGGCGTTCGGAACGGAAAAGTGGCACGGCAAGGGCTGCAGCGACAAGCGCACAGGCGCCGAAGACGGTAAAGGCGGGTGGGAATCCTGCGCCCAGGACACCTTGGAAGGCCAGGCTTCCGGTGCCGAAGCCGAGGAACAGGACAAAGGCCATCAGGCCTACGGCCTGGCCGGTGCTGCCGGGAAGGTCGGTGACGATGCCGCCGAATAGTGGCTGGGTCATGTCGTACCCCAGGGAAAGGACGGCGATAGCCGCGACTGCGACGGACAATGGGGGATCCACCGCAAGGACCAGAGCGCATGAGCCTGCCACGAGCATGCCGGAGGGAATGATGCGGGCCCTGCCAAAGGTGTCGGCGAGGCGTCCAATGAGCGGGCCGAAGACGAAGCCGGGCACGCCGTAGCCCAGCAGGGCCAGCCCGACGCCGACGGGGCCCAAGCTGAAACGTTGGACGAGGTAGACGCCCAGCCAGGTATAAATGCCGGAGTGGACCAGGGCATTGACCAGGACAAAGCCGTAGGTGCGCAAACCCCTGGCATGTGCCAGCAGCAGCCAGTACCCTCCGGCCACCGCGCGCCAGGGCAGCGCTGCCGGGGCGTGCTGCCGGTAAGGAAGAAGAACAGCCGCGAACCCCGCCACGAGCAGGACGGCCAGCCCGGAAGCCAGAAACAGCCCGCTCCAGCCGACGGCGGGTTCGGCCAGCGCGCCCGCCGTCGAGCCCACTGCAATTCCACCGGCCATCCCTCCGAACAGCCAGCCAAGGGCCCGGCCGCGCTCGGCGAAGGGAAAAACGTCTCCGATCAATACCAGCGAGATGGGAACCACGCCGCTCGCAGCAATGCCCGTGGCTGTGCGCATGACGATGAATACCTCGGCCCCTGGCGCCAGCGCTGTCGCGGCCGTCAAGACGGCAAAGACCACCAAGGAGCCGAGAATGATGGGGCGCCGGCCGATTCGGTCCGAGAGGGGACCCCAAAACAGGGTCATCAGCCCGTAGGGAATCAGGTAGGCGGGGACGGCCAGCCCCGCAGTGCCCACCTCCGTGCCGAAGGCGGCGGCGAGCTGTGGCAGGATCGGCGCCACCATGAACGCCTGCGTAAATGTCAGGAACGCGGCCGCGGTCACAACGGCCAGGAACGCGCTGCGGGCCTGCGCGCCCATGGCTCGCCTCGAGTGGTGCGGGGCGGGAGCCCACCCGGGCCCGATCAATGCCTCGCCTGTTCTCCGCCGGCCTGGGCATCTTGCAGGAGGTGGTGAATGGGACGCGCTGGGTGCTTTTCTGTGAAGATTGTCAACGCATCCATATTTTCCACTGTACGCCCTGCTCGCGGGCCCATCCCTGCCGCATACAGGGCTCAGGGAGTGGCGGCGGGTGGACGTGGGGGCAAGGCGCTGCGGACCCGAGTATTGTGCCGGCCAGGCAGTGTCCGGCATGGTGGGGTCAGCGTCAATGACGGAAAGACGGCACGCTTTGGGCATGTGGAAGATCTGTACGGAATTCACGCTCAGGGCGTGTCGGTGCTGGTTGTGACGAGAATGGTCAGGCGAGGCGGATCCAGCCGGTGACGTTGCCCTCGCGCTTTATGGTTTGGTCGGGCGTTCAACGGGCCACTCCGAAGGGGCCAACAATATCTACCGTCGTGTGGTTTCCTGCTTGGCGACGGCGGTGCCGTCGCGGGCTAAGCCTTGATCTCTAATTGGATTTGGCTGGTCTGGCACCGGCTGGCAGGATGGTGCGAATCCACCCGGATGTGACTCAGCCTTGATCTGGCCGTTGATTCGTTAAACGTGCCTTTCGGTGGACTCGTC
>NZ_JAKZGX010000020.1:0-64767 GCF_024539665.1 Arthrobacter sp. STN4 | reverse complement strand
AACCAGGTGGCGAAGGGCGGGTTGGTCCAGTCCAGGGTCTTCGTGAACGGCTTGGACCAGGACAGCAGCTCCCGGGCCTGCCGGCCCCAGAACGCGGGCCGGTCCGCGTTCGCCGCGTCATATTCGCCGGCCTTGATGACTGCATTGGCAGCAAAATCGGCACTCGGCGGGAACTGGCGGTTCTCCGTCAGGAGATTCTCCAGCGCGTCGCCGTTGGCCCCGGCCGTGGTCGTTTCGTCGGACATGTAATACCCCTTCATTCCTTGCTCCACGGATGCCGTGCACCCCGAATCCGGGCCCCCGCGGGCGCCTGGTAAGCGGGGGCCGGCACCGTGTCCTTTTCCCAGCTTTTTCAAGTTTCACTGTAGCGTGTTGGACGCCACACCGTGTTTGCCGTCACAGGCCAAGGGGACGGGAGGGGGTGGTTATGCGCCGAACTGCGGTTTGCGCAGGCGCAGGCTGGCGGCAAGCCCGCCGGGGAGCACATCCCGCCGGCCGTGCCGAAGCCCGTTGTTGGCCACTTTTCGCCCGACATGGGGGCCTTATGCCCGTGGCCCGCTAGTGTTGGCCATCCGCGTTCACTAGGCTGTAACAGAACCGTGACTTTGAGGAGTGACCCCATGACACAGCAAAAAGCGTCAACCACCGCGGTGGCGTCGGAACGCAAGGGCCAGGCCCGGAGCAGGGCCCTGCTCGGGCCGTTGACCGTCCGTGATGTCGCCGCACTTGTTGGAGTTTTGGTAATTTTCGTAGCCTCCCTGCTGCCGCTGGTCATGGGCGCCGGATATGCCGGGAACTTCTGGAACCTCAGCCCCCTGTTCTTCCTGGTGATCGGCGTGGTCCTGCCCCTGGTGGTCGGCGCACTCTTCGTCATCCGCCGGCTGAGCCCCGAAGTGAAGCCGCGCGTCGGCTCGCTTTCGGTGGACCAGTTCGCCTCCGTGGTGGCCGGCTTCGCCACCTTGTACTTCTTTCTGGCCACCGTCACCGAATTCCGCGCGGCCTACGTGGTGGCCCTGATCGGCGCACTGGTGCTGCTGGCCGCGACCGTCTTGGTCCCCTGGATTCCGGTCTTTGCCGCCGACTTCGCCGACCGCGCCGAATCCCCCTCCCACCCGGCCGCACGCGACGCCGTGCCCGCCGCCCGCCGCCCGGGCGCCCCGAAGCCGGCGCTGGCGCTCCCGGCCGGACCGTCCGCAGGTGGATCCGCCGTTGGATCCGCCAGCCAGCCGGCACCGGTGCAGCAGGGCCGGAGCTGGAACGCCGGGTCCCCGATTGCGGGTCACACCCCCGCCGGACAAATCTTCACGCCCGCCGGCGCATCCGCCCCGGCGGCCACCGGTGCCGCAGCTTCGGGTTCGGCCACTTCGGGTACGGCTGGTGCTTCAGGTGCCCCCTCCCGGGCGGCCGCGGCCGGGGAGACTGCTGCCTCGGCGACTGCCGCTGCCGCGGCCCCTGCGGCGGATTTCGGAACTTCCGGATCGGCCACGGCCGGGACGGCCGATTCAAGCGCGGCCGCACCGGCCACGGCCGGGACGGGCAGTTTCACGGACAATGCAGTCCACGACGGCGCGCAGGATGCCGTGTCCGCCACGTCGTCCCCCACCACGGGAGAAGCCCAGGGGGCACCGGCCCCGGTGGAGGATTCCGGCGTCGTACCTGCAGCGGAAAGCGCGCCGGCCACCACGCTCAATCCGAAGGTTGTCGGCTCCGGCCCCGCCCCCACGGAGAGCATCGGCGCAACGGTCCACCCGCAGGCCCAGCCCGTCGCGGCCGATCCGTTCTGGTTCGCCGTGGACCGCCCGCAGAATGTGGTGGATGAGCACACCCGCCAGTTCGTGTTCAAGCTGATGCCGGGTTCCTGGATCCTGGCGCTGGAGGACCGCGGAAACAGCTTCCTGGTGCAGGACAGCCATGGCAAGACGGGGCTGTTGCTGGACCTCGTGGGGGTTGAACGGGCACCGGAGGTCCAGTAGGCCTTGAAACCGGTCGAGAACGAGTCTCCGCTGGCGCTCAAGCGCCGGGCGCGGCGGATCAACCGCGAACTCGCGGAGCTGTACCCCTATGCGCACGCGGAACTGGATTTTCGCAACCCCTTTGAGCTGCTGGTGGCCACCGTGCTCTCGGCACAGACCACGGATGTGCGCGTCAACGCGGTCACCCCGGCGCTCTTTGCCCGGTACCCCAACGCGCTGGCCCTCTCGGAAGCGGCCTCGGTGGAGCTGGAGACGCTGATCAAGCCGACCGGGTTCTTCCGGGCGAAGGCAGCCAACCTGATCGCCCTGGCCACGCGCATTGTTGACCAGTACGACGGCGAGGTGCCCGGTTCCCTGAAAGCCCTCACCACCCTGCCGGGCGTGGGGCGGAAAACCGCCAATGTGGTGCTGGGAAACGCCTTTGGGGTGCCGGGCATCACCGTTGACACGCACTTCATCCGGTTGGCGCGCCGCTTTGGCTGGACCGAATCGGCGGACCCCGTGCGGATCGAGGCCGACGTTGCCGCCCTGTTTGAACGCAGGGACTGGACCATGGTCTCGCACCGGGTGGTCTTCCACGGCCGGCGCATCTGCCACGCCCGCAATCCGGCCTGCGGGGCGTGCCCCATCGCCCACCTCTGCCCCGCCTACGGTGAAGGCGAGGTGGACCCGGCCAAGGCCGCCAAGCTGTTGAAATATGAGCTGGCGCCCGGCCAGGAGGCGCTGCTGGCCCGGATGCTGGCCGACGTGGGCAGGGCCGCCGAATACCGGCAGGCATCCCAGCGCGCTGCCCGGGCGGGCGTCGCCGGGACGCCAGCTCCGGCTGCAACGCCTGCCGCCGCGGCCGCGGAATGAGCGCCTACGCGGACCTCAAGGCGCTGGCGGGGCGGGCCCGTTCCGGCGGGTTCCACGCTGCCCGCGCCGCGCTCTGGAATTCACCCATGGACCGCAGCAAGGCGCGCCCTGCGGCCGTGCTCATGCTTTTCGGGGCGCTGGACGACGTTCCGGCGGCGTCCTCCAAGCCCCTCGCCGCGGCCGAGCTGGACGTGCTGCTCATCCAACGGGCCGCGACCCTGTCCAACCATCCCGGGCAGGTGGCCTTCCCCGGCGGCGGTGTCGACCCCGGGGACGAATCCGTGCAGGCGGCGGCCCTGCGGGAAGCCGAGGAGGAAACCGGACTGGACCCGGCAGGGGTTGAAATCCTCGGTTCGCTGCCGGAAGTCCCGGTCCCGGTCAGCAACTTCATCGTCACGCCCGTGCTGGGCTGGTGGGCGCGGCAGACCCCCGTCGACGTGGTGGACTATGGCGAATCGGCCCAGGTGTTTCGCGTCCCGGTGCGCGACCTCCTGGACCCCGACAACCGCGTCACGGCAACGCTGACCCGAAACGGGCGGACGTACTGCGGCCCGGCGTTCACCGTGAACGGCGTGGTGGTGTGGGGCCTGACTGCGGGAATCCTCACCCATGTCCTGGACGAACTGGGCTGGTCTGTGCCCTGGGACGCTTCCCGGAAGATCCCGGCGCCGCTGTAGGGGCCGTCAGGAACGGCGCCGGCGGATCGGTTCCGGCGGGACCGGCAGGTCACTTCGCGTCCGCGTACGAATCCACCACTGTCACGTTGACGGGGAACTCCAGCGGAATCCGGCCAAACAACAACCGGGTGGCCACCCGCGACGACTCATGCACAATTTCCGTCACGGCGCCCACCAGGGCGTCCGGACAGTGGACCATGACTTCGTCGTGCAGGAAAAACACCAGCTCAGGGCGGGTTGTTATTGCCGTGCCGGCGGGAGCACCGCCGGCGGGCGCAAGGGCACGGTCGGGCAGCAGGGCAGGTTCGGGCGCGAGGGCGCGCAGCCGGCGCCGCAGTTCGGCCAGCCAGCAGCACGCCCACTCCGCCGCCGTTCCCTGGACCACGAAGTTGCGGGTGAAGCGGCCCCGCGAGCGTGCCGCGGATTCAGCCCGGCGCTGTTCGTCGGCGGTGCTGCTGCGCTGCCCGGCCCTCCATTGCTCCGAGACCGGGGGTGTGCTGCGCCCCAGGTGGGTGGAGACCTGTTCGCCACGTTCGCCGGCCCGGGCCGCCTCTTCCACGAATCCCACGGCCCGCGGGTACATGCGCGTCAGCTGCGGCATCAGCCTGCCCGATTCGCCCGACGTCGACCCATAAATGGCGCCCAGCAGCGCCACCTTGGCCATGGCCCGTTCGCCGCCAAAGCCCTGGGCGGCGATGCCGGCATACAGGTCCTTGTCGCGGCCGGCGGCAGCCATCGCCGAATCCTGGGCCAGGGCGGCCAGGACCCGCGGCTCCAGCTGGGCGGCATCGGCCACAACCAGCTTGAACCCGGGGTCCGCCACCGCAGCCCCGCGGATTTGCTTGGGAATCTGCATGGCCCCGCCACCGCGGGACGCCCACCGGCCGGAGACCACCCCGCCCACCAAGTACTCGGGGTGGAAACGGCCCGCACGCACCCACTGGTCCAGCCAGGCCCATCCGTTCGTGGTGAACAGCCGGCTCAGTTTGCGGTAGGCCAGCAGCGGCCCAATGGCGCGATGCTGGTATTCCTGCAACTCCCAGGACCGGGTGGACTTGGCGTCTATCCCGGCCCGGTGGAGGGCCCTCATGAGGTCTTGCGGGGAGTCCGGGTTCAGGGCCGGTGCGTCCAGGGCGGCCCGCAGTTCCACGGCCAGGGCCTCCAGTTTTGGCGGCCGGGCGTGGTCCGGCGGCTCGGTGCCCAACAGTTCATCCAACAGCCTCCTATGAACACGCCCATAAATAAGTGCGACTAATCGACTTTTTGGTGGGACAATGGTGTATGCCCATTTCCGCTGACGCTGTCGAATCCCTTCGTGCGAAGTTCGCCACGATCCTGCCGCACCTCGATGAGCGGGCCACGCGTTTGATCCTAGCGGCCGAGGCCCGTTCCCTGGGCCACGGCGGCATTGCCGCGGTGGCCAGGGCTTCGGGTGCCGCCCGCTCAAGGGTCCAGCAGGGCGTGAACGAGCTGGAGGCCGGCACTGCCCCGTTGGAGAGCATCCGCAAGCCCGGGGCGGGACGGAAGACGCTGACCGAGAAGGACCCGGGCCTGGTCCCGGCACTGCTGGCCCTGGTGGAACCGACCCGCCGCGGGGACCCCGAATCCCCGCTGTCCTGGACGACCCTCTCCACAGCGAAGCTGGCCAACGCCCTCACCGAACAAGGGCACCCGGTGGGAGCGGAAAGCGTGGCAAAACTGCTCAAGAACAACGGCTTCAGCCTCCAAGCCAACACCAAGACCCTCGAAGGAAATCAGCACCCCGACCGAAACGAGCAGTTCGGCTATATCAACACCCAAGCCACAGACCACCTGGACACCGGGCAGCCGGTCATCAGCATCGATGCCAAGAAAAAGGAACTCGTCGGTCCCTACAAGAACAAGGGCGCCGAGTGGCGCCCTGCCGAGGAACCGGAGCAGGTCAAGGTCCACGACTTCATTGACAAGGAGCTCGGCAAGGCCAACCCCTACGGCGTCTACGACGTGGGCGCCAACACCGGCTGGGTCTCCGTGGGCACCGACCACGACACCGCAGCCTTCGCCGTGAACACCATCCGCTCCTGGTGGAACACCGCCGGCAAGCCCGCCCACCCGGGTGCCCACCGCTTGCTGGTCACCGCCGATGGCGGCGGCTCCAACGGCTACCGCACCCGGCTCTTCAAAACCGAGCTAGCCGCCCTAGCCGCCGAAACCGGCCTGGAAATCACCGTCTGCCACCTACCCCCGGGCACCAGCAAATGGAACAAGATCGAGCACAAACTCTTCTCCCACATCTCCATGAACTGGCGCGGCAGACCCCTGAGCAGCCACGAAGTCATCGTCAACTCGATCGCCGCAACCACCACCAAAACAGGACTCACCGTCCGGGCCGAACTCGACACGGCCATCTACCCCACCGGAGTAAAGGTACCCGACCACGAAATGGCCTCCCTCGAGGCCACCGGGACCCTGAGAAGACACGAATGGCACCCCGAATGGAACTACACGCTAAAAAGACGCGACACACCACCTAAATAATCAGTGCGCCCTATGCAGGTCGGTGCGCCAGGGGATGCCTTCATTTTGCATCTCGGCGGCCACCAAGGCGCCGGCGGATTCCGCAGTGGTGAGAAGTGACAGCCTGGCGGGGTGTGTGGAGGAGGCAATGGCGGTTTTTTGGGCCGCAAGTTCCGCCGCCACCGCGTCCAGGCCCCAGCCGGCGTTCCTGGCGGGCTGGTCAAAGAGGCTGCCCTGGGCCGTGTCGGGGCCGGCCGCCGGCGGCAAGTCCTCGGGCGGCAGCGCCCGGGCGCGCTGCCGGTAGCCGGTCCCCGCCGTGAATTGGGAATGCAGCAGGATTGCCTGGCACAACGCCAGGTCGTGGCACCGCTCCACACGCGTGCCCGCGGCCAGCAGCCCCGGATACCAGTGTTGCGCGCGGTCCCACACCCACCGCGGCCGGTGCTCACGTTCCGTGGCCCGCACGGCCCCGGCCAGGGAGGCGGCGACTTTCCGGACGTCGGATGCCGGGCTGCCGCCGTCGTCCCATAGCTGGAGCTCGACGGCGGCGGGCTCGGCTGCGGTGGCCAGTAGCGCGTACATTCCTCCATTCTCCCTTGCCTGGCGGTCCTTTCGAACATTTGCACGGGGGCCTCGGGCGGGGACCCCCTCCGGAGCTGGGATGGTCCGCCGCGGCTGCCGCCTCCACAGCCGCCCCGGCCCTCCGCCTTGTCCACATTCGGCGGCCGGCCACTGGAACGGCCGCCCGTGCCGGATGGACAGTGGATCCATGATGACACGAATGAACGCCCGCCACGGGCCGGATGCCGGACCGCATGCCGCCACGGCGGCTGCACCGCATGATGTCCCGCCGGCGTGGCTGCCGGGCCCCGGAACGACCGTCATGGTGGTCTCCGGGTCGCCCGCGCTCCACGGCGAGGTGGGGCGCGTCTGTGCGGCAGCCGCCGTCGAACTGGTCATTGCTGAAACCGTCGATCAAAGCGGAGGACGGTGGGCGGACATGGCGGCGGTCCTCATTGGCAGCGACGTGCCGGGCGGGCTGCCCGGGTGGCGCGGGCCCACCGTGGTGGTGGGGCCGGCCGGGGACGCGGGGCGGATGTGGCTGCAGGCCTCGCGGCTGGGTGCGGACCGGGTGGCCGTGCTTCCGGATTCCGCACAATGGCTGGCAAACTATTTCACCCGGTTGCGGGAGCCCGCCGCCGGGCCGGGGATTGTGGGCATCGTCGGAGGCTGCGGCGGGGCCGGGGCATCAACCCTGGCCGCCCTCGTGGCCGGGCAGGCGGCGTCGCGGGGGATCCGGGTGCTGCTGGTGGACGGCGACCCGTGGGGCGGGAACCTGGATGCTGCCGTGGCCGCGGACGCCCTCCCCGGCCTGCGGTGGCCGGATCTGCTGCACGCCTCGGGGGCCATCAACCCGGAACAGCTTGCCGCCTCACTGCCGCAGCTGGCCGGCATGTCACTGCTCTCGTGGGGTGGGGGCGCGGAGGCCGGTGGCGGTGACCGCGCCGCCGCGGAAGCGGAGGTCATGCGCGCAGCCCGCGACGCGTATGGGCTGGTGGTGGTGGACGTCGGCAGGTCGGCGGGGCCGGCGGACGGGCTGGGCATGCACTGCGACGGTTTTGTCATGCTGGTCCCGGCACGCCTGCGCGCGGCGGCCGCGGCCCAACGCGTGCTCCAGGCACTCCCCGCGGCACCCGTCGGACTGGTCGTGGCGGGGCCGCTGCGCAACGGCGTCGACGCCCACATGGTTTCCGACGCCGTTGGCGTGCCGCTGGTCGGGCACCTGCCGCGGATCAAGGGGATGGAGGAAGCGCTCGACGCCGGGCGCCTCCCCGACCTGGCCCGGCACCGGCAGGTGCGACGCCTGGCCGGCGGAGTCCTCGGCTGGCTCGCCGGGGATGCCTCACCGGAGCCCATGCCTGCCGGACGCGGGAGACGCGGACGATGACCCGCCATGCGGCCCGGGCCCCGTTCGACGCGGCCCGGCCGGCCGGACCGGCCAGTGCCCACCCCGGACGGCCCGGCCCGGCAGCTGTGGATCCGGGTCTGCTCGAAGTGGTCCGGCGATCGGTGCTGGCCGAAGCGGGGCCGGTGACCGAGCTGCGGGTGGCGTCAGCGGTGCGCGAGAGCGGCCGGCTGCTGGGTGCGGCGGGCTCGCTGGCCGCCATGGACAGGATCAATGCCGAACTCAACGGCTTGGGGCCGCTGCAGCCGCTGGCACTGGACCCGAGCGTGACCGACATTTTTGTCAACGCGCCGGATTCAGTGTGGCTGGACCGTGGCGCAGGCCCCGAACCGGTCGAAGTGTCTTTCGACGGGGAAGCCGCACTGCGCGCCCTCGCCGTGCGGCTGATCGCCGCCGGCGGCCGGCGGCTGGATGACAGCTCCCCGTGCGTCGACGTGAAGATCGCACCGGGCTACCGCATCCACGCCGTCCTGCCGCCCGTTTCCTCGAGCGGGACGCTGCTGTCGATCAGGATCGGGCGGCGCCGCTCGTTCACGCTGGGGGAACTGCAGTCCGATGGCTGTGTGCATCCGGCCGTGGCCGTCGTGCTGCGCCGCATCATCGACACCCGTCTCGGGTTTTTGGTCAGCGGTGCCACGGGGGCCGGAAAGACGACGCTGCTCGCCACGCTGCTGGGCCTGTGCCAACCCTGCGAGCGGCTTGTCCTCATTGAGGACGCGGCGGAGCTGGAACCCAACCATCCCCACGTCCTGACCTTGGAAGCCAGGCATGCCAACGCGGAGGGTGCGGGCAGCATTGACCTGCAGGAACTGGTCCGTCAGGCGTTGCGCATGAGCCCCGGGCGGCTGATCGTCGGCGAATGCCGCGGACTGGAAGTCCGGGAGCTGCTCATGGCCCTGAACACGGGGCACAGCGGTGGCGGTGGGACGATTCACGCCAACAGTGCCGCGGACGTGCCCGCCCGGTTGGCCGCGTTGGGCGTGCTGGCGGGGATGAGCATCGAGGCGGTTGCCCTTCAGGCGTCCAGTGCACTTGACGTGGTGATCCATGTCGACCGCGACGCCGGCGGGCGGCGGGTGTCCGGGATCGGGGTGGTGGGACTGCGCGACGGCCGGCTGGCCGTGGTGACGGCCCTGGCCGTGGGCCCGGCCCCGCCCTCCGCACCGGACGGTCCGTCGCCGGCAGGAGGGCAGGTGTCCATGGGACCGGCCTGGCCGGAGCTGGCGGACCGGCTGGGTCTCGACCCCGGGTTCCCCGAGGGGAGAGCACCATGGCCGCGGTGACGGTGTTCGTGCTGGCGGCCGCCGCCTGCCTGCTTTGTTCGGCACGACGCCGGCGCTGGCCCGGTCCCGCCGTGGGCGCCGGTGCCCGGCGGGCCCGTGGTCCGTTCGCAGGTGCTTGGGTGCCATGGCGGCCGCCTGGCCGGGACGGTGGCATTTCGATGCCGCGGTTGGTGAGGCAGCTGGCCGCACTGCTGGCCTCGGGACGGAACGGTCCGGTCTTGTGGGCGGCGCTCGCCGGAGTCCTGGCCACCGAGCAGTCGGCCTCCCGCCAGCGGCCCCGCGCCAACCGTTTCAGCGATGCCCCGGGCCGGAGCCCGGGGCCAAGCAGTGGTGCCGCCGGTCAGCTGCCGCGCCGCCCGGCTCCCCAGGGGGCGGCGCCGCCGGGCGAGCCGCCGGCCCTGGCCGTCATCCGGGCCGTGGAGCGTGCGAGTGCCCTGGGCCTGCCCACGGCCGACGCCATACGGTCCGCCGTGCGCCACGGCGGCAGTGCTGCGCACGGCCCGGGTCGGCGACTCTCCACGGCCGCCGGTACGGCCGGGCGGGCGGCCGTTTGGCTTGAACTTGCCGCGTGTTTTGAGGTGTGCGAAGCCAGCGGTGCGCCGGTGGCTGCCGTGTTGTCTCGGCTGGCGGACCGCCTGGAAACTGAGCAGGACACGGCGGAGCTGAGGGAAACCGCACTGGCCGGCCCCCGGGCGACTGTCCGCCTGCTCACCTGGCTGCCGTTCATCGGGCTGGGTCTTGGCACGGCCATGGGAGTGGACCCGCTTGGCGTCCTGCTGGGAGGCCCCGTCGGTTGGGCCTGCCTTGCCGCGGGCCTGGTGCTTGTGGTGGCCGGGAGGTGGTGGTCACATCGCCTGATTTCCGCGGCCGCGCGCACGCCGTCGCGGCGGGGCAGCCGGGCCGGTCCTGCCACGGTCCCATCACGTCTCCGCCGGGCGGCTGGACAAGCCGCCGGTGGCCTCGCTGACGGGCGACGGTAGTGGCGGCCCTGGGATTTTTTGCGCTGCTTGCCCTGGCGGCAGGCTGCCTGCTGGGGACCGATGCCGGGCGCCGGTGGGACGTCCGGACGGCAAATCCTGCCGGGCCCGGCCATTCCGGTGCAGGGGGTGGGCATGCAGGGGACCCCGTGGCAGCCGGTGCAGGAATGGGGCATGCAGGGAACGGGCGCGGTGCGGCGGGCGGCGGAATCGGTGACGTGCCGCTTCTCCTCGAATTGTTGGGTGCGGCCCTGGACGCAGGGCTGGCCATTCCCTGGGCGCTGGAACTGGTCGCCGGGGTCTCCACCGCACAGATCCGGACGGGCCTGTCCCAAGTGGTGGCCGGGCTTCAGATCGGGGCCTCGTGGGAGCATTCCTGGGAGGGTGTGCGGGACAGGGGCGCGGTGGGTCAACTGCATGCCGCCCTGAGCTTTGCCGCCTTGACGGGCGCGCCGGCGGCGCCGCTGCTCTACGCCGAGGCCGCCCAGCGGCGGCGGCAGGCCCAACGGGATGCCGAGAAGCGGGCCGCAGCACTGGGCGTGAAGCTTGTGGTGCCGCTCGGACTGTGCTCGCTGCCCGCGTTCATCTGCCTGGGCATCGTGCCGGTGGTGGTCGCCATGGTCCCGGCAATGTAGCGGCCGGACCACACCATGCACCACGAATTGCTCCGGTTCGTCCCTCCACAGGGGAGGCTGCGGTGCCCCGGGTCCACGATCGGCACAAGGGGGCTTTCCTCCCGCCAGCGGGCGGGGAAAAGTGGGAAACAGGTGCCGCCCCGGCGGCCCGGCGGATGCCGGCGACTGCCGGATCAGCCCACTCAAAACACAACGAGGAGTCAAGATGTACAGCACCGATTTTCACGCGGCGGCGGCACCGTCAAGTGCACCCGCAGACGGACACAGCAACGTCAGCGAGATCTTCCCGGGGGCCAGCAGCAGGCCGCCGGTCCAAGGCCGGGGGCCGGTTGCCTGGATGGGTCCCGTGGGCCGGCTGCACCGGCTGGGTTCGCAGGCAGGCATGGCGACCGCCGAATACGCGATAGCGACGTTGGCCGCCGTGGGGTTTGCCGGGTTGCTGGTGGTCATCCTCAAAAGCGACGAAGTGCGCGGGTTTTTGTTGAACATCATCCGCACGGCCCTGAGTTTCTGAGCTGGCGGGGCAAGTCGTGGGGCAAGGACGGCCGGAAGTCGGGAGGTGGTGGCGGCGATGAAGCGGCGGCGGATGCGAAAGGGCGGGCCGAGGAAACAGGACGCTGCCCGGCGCGGTTCCGTGACAGCCGAATTCGCCGTCGTCCTGCCGGCAGTGACGCTGCTGTTGGCGTTGCTGCTGCTCGGGGCCGGCGCCGGCATCCTGCAACTGAGGCTTGAGGAAGGAGCCCGGGCCGGAGCCCGCGCACTCGCCAGGGGCGAATCCTCCGCCCAGGCGGTGGACATTGCCAGCCGGGCGACCGGGGGTGCGGGCACCGTCTCGGTGGGCCGGAACGGCGGCTACGCCACCGTGACCCTTACCGGCAGGATGTCCGGACCGCTGGCCTCGATGATGCCGTGGCAGCAAAGCGCGACGGCCTCGGCACGGATGGAAAGTGACGGGTCCGCAGCACGCCGCGCAGGCACGTGGCTGCCCTGCACGGCAGCTTCGGGCGCGGCTGCGCCGGCAAGGACCGGAACGGTCACGCAGGCGGACACTCAGGCGGTCACCCAGGCGGTAGCCGTCGCTGCGGTGCCGTCCCGTGCCCGGACGGTGCCGGCTCGCGCCTGGGCCGTGCCGCCGCGGAAAACAGCCCTGTGGCGGTGGGTCCATGCCCCCAACGCCGTGGCGGGCCTGCCGGGCATGGTGCGAGTGGGAGATGGGCCGGCGGCCTGTCGGCCCGTTCCACGGGGTTGGGGCTGCGGGCCCCTGCCGGCCGCGTGCGCGGGCGGGGCAAACCATGTGTGAGCACGTGCGGAAGCACTGGCGGGCAGCTGAGCCTGAGCGTGGCTCCGGAACGGTGGTGGCTGCCGGGCTGGCCATGGCCCTGCTGATTTTGTTGGCGGGCCTGCTGGGGCTGGTTCAGGCGGCTGCCGCCGCGTCGCGGGCCGCCACGGCAGCCGACCTTGCTGCGCTCGCCGCCGCAGACGCAGCGCGCGGCCTGGCGGACGGCGATCCCTGCCAGGTTGCGGCCCGCCTCGCAGCCCGCCACGGCGCCACGCTGACCGCGTGCCAGGTTCTCGGCCCGTGGGCGGACACGGTGCAGTTGGAAGTGTCGGTCCGTACCTCGCTGCCGTGGCCCGCCCACGGTCTGGCAAGGGCGGGACCCCCGCCGGGACCGTGACGGTCAGCCGGCGTGCTTGAGCAGGACGTTCAGGAGCGAGACGGCCCCCGCCTTGTCAAGCGGGTTGTTCTTATTGCCGCATTTGGGGGACTGCACGCAGGACGGGCAGCCGGAACCGCATTCGCAGGCGCTGATCGCATCGCGGGTGGCCGCGAGCCACACCCGGGCCATGCCAAAGCCTCGTTCAGCGAAGCCGGCACCGCCCGGGTGGCCGTCGTAGACAAAGATGGTCGGCTGGCCGGTGTCGGCGTGGATCGCGGTCGAGACGCCGCCCACGTCCCACCGGTCGCTGGATGCCACCAAGGGAAGGAGGCCGATCGCGGCGTGTTCGGCGGCGTGGAGCGCGCCCGGAAACTGTGGTTCCACCAGGCCGCCGTCCAGGAGCGTTCGGTTGTCCATCGTGAACCACACCGCCTTGGTGAACAAGTCCCTCGCACCGAGTTCGAGCGGTTCCTCGCCCAGGACCTCGTTGGAGATGAATGCCTTGCGCTGGAAGGACACCACCTGGGTGGTCACCTGCACCTCGCCAAAATGCATTTCAACCGGCCCCCACGTCTCATGCCGCTCCGATTCCAGCACGGCAATCTGGGTGACGTCGCGGGCCGTCGTGTAGTAGTCGGGGTTGCCGCGGCGGACCAGGGCGCAATGGTCCTGTTCATTGAGCTCGAGCACCACATAGGGTTCGCCCTGATGCACGTATACGGCCCCCTGGTGCGCCTGGTAATGCGATTGCGGGGAGTCCATGGTGCCAAGGAGCGCGCCGGTGTCGGCGTCGATGATGTTGATGGGCCCGCCGCCATCGGCGCGCAGGTTGACCATGCCCGCGGCGCTCTGCGGATGGGTCCAGAACCAGCCGGCGGGGCGCCGGCGCAGGTAGCCGTCAGCCACGAGCTGCTCTAGCAGCTTGGCCGCATTGTCGGGAAACAGGGGCAGGTCCGCATGGGTCAGGGGCAGTTCGGCGGCGGCTGCGCACAGGTGGGGGCCCAGGACATAGGGGTTGGAGGGGTCGAACACCGTGGCTTCCACCGGCACGTCGAAGATGGCCTCGGGGTGGTGCACCAGATACGTGTCCAGGGGGTCGTCGCTGGCCACAAACGCGGCCAGCGCGTCCTGGCCCGCCCGGCCGGCGCGGCCGATTTGCTGGAACAGGGACGCCCGGGTTCCGGGCCAGCCAGCCACCAGGACGGCGTCCAGGCCTGAAATGTCGATGCCCAGCTCCAGGGCGGACGTGCTGGAGACGCCCAGCAGTTCCCCGGATCGCAGGGCCCGTTCCAGGGCGCGCCGCTCCTCCGGGAGGTAGCCGGACCGGTAGGCGGCCACCCGCCCGGGCAGGCTTGGATCCACCTCATCCAACAGGCGCCGGGCCACGCTGGCGATGGTTTCGGCGCCGCGGCGGGACTTGATGAAGGCGATGGTGCGCACACGGGCGGCAACCAGGTTGGCCAGCAGGCCCGAGGTTTCGGCGATGGCGGTGCGGCGCGTCTGGGCACCGTTCTCACCCTTGAATTCGGTGAGCTCGGGTTCCCAGAAGGCCACCGTCGTGGCGCCGTGCGGCGAGGAGTCCTCGGCGACGGTGGTGACGGGTGCCCCGATCAGCCGGGAAAAGGACAGCCCCGGGTCCGAGGAGGTTGCGGAGGCGCCGATGAACACCGGGGCGGCCCCGTAGTGGGCGCAGATGCGGCGCAAGCGGCGCATGAGCACCGCCACGTGCGAGCCGAAAACGCCGCGGTAACTGTGGGCCTCGTCGATGACCACGTACTTCAGGCGACGGAAGAACCGGGCCCACCAGGTGTGGTTGGGCAGCACACCAAAGTGCAGCATGTCGGGGTTGGCCAGGACAAAGTTGGCGTGGTCGCGGATCCAGCGGCGGTCGGCCGGGGCTGTGTCGCCGTCGTAGGTTGCGGGGCGCAAGGTGGGCAGGTGGAGGGATGCCAGGGCCGCCAGCTGGTCCGCGGCCAACGCCTTGGTGGGGGAGAGGTAAAGGGCCACGGCCCCGTCGTGCTCCAGCTTGCCGGGGTGCTCGAGCACCTTCAGTTCGGCCCGGTGCACGGCATCCACCGCCGGGAGCTGGTACACCAGTGACTTGCCCGAGGCGGTGCCGGTGGCCACGACCACGTGTTCGCCGTTGTGGGCGGCGCCGGCCCCGGCAGCCTGGTGCAGCCACGGGCAATCGACGCCCAGGAGCCCGTACGCCCGGACGATGTCCGGGTGCACCCACTGCGGCCAGGGGACAGTCACTGCCTGGCGCGCCGGAATGTGGCGGACGTGCTGGAGCTGGGCGGGGCTTTCACCCCCTCCAAGGAGCGGGATCAGGGGGTCGTTGGAGGGCACCCCATCATTGTGCCACCCCGCCGTTGTGCCGCCGCAGCGCGGCGCCTGCCACCGTCCCCAGCTGGCCCCCAATCAGCCCGCTGCCATGTCCCGTTCGAGCCGGGCCCGCGGCACCAGCACGGTCACGGCGCTGACGTTGCGCCAGCCCATCTTCGCGTACAGCCGCTGCCCGTCGGTGCTGGCCAGCAACAGGCCGGTGGTGACGGGGTATTCCTTGGCACTGGCCGCCAGCGACTGCATCAGCAGCCGCCCGTAGCCCCGGCGGCGGTGGTCCGCATGGGTTTCGATTTGGTCAAAAACGGCATAGTCGCCATAAACGGCCACCTTGCCGCTGGCCAGGACCAGCCCGCCACGGGAGATGGTGCCGGAAAACCGGGCCTGGCAGGTTGACGCCGCACGGCGCCCGCCCATCCGGTCCACCTTCAGTGTCAGCTCGGGGTCGCCCAGGAAGGGGTCCTGGTTGTCCTGGATTTCCATCCGGGCCACCATCATCTGCTCCGACGCGGACAGCATGCCCAGCCCGGCGGCATGGCCCTGCGCCACGTAGCGGTGGATGTCCGGTCCCAGGACGCTCACCGCCCGGTTTTCGGCCTGGGCCACCTTGGCGGCCAGCACGGCAAAATCCGCAGGCTCCGGGTCGCTGATGAAGTATTCCCAGTCGCCGCTGCGGTCCAGGCGCAGGGCGGCGTGATAGCCGGTCTCGAAGGAGGTCCGGTAGCTGCGGAGCGCCGTCCACCCGGCAAACCAGGCGTCCAGCAGTTCCCCAAGTTCCGTGGAACCAGATGTCATTCCACCAGACTATGTCGAGGCCCGCCCAACAAGCCACGCCATGCCCGGTTTGTCTGCGCACCGTACGCTTAAATACGTGGCTTTTAACAAAATTGTGCTCTTTTATGGCTTTGCCCCGGTCCTCGACCCGGAGGCGGTGCGGCTGTGGCAGCGGGCCTTGTGCGAAAAACTGAACCTCAAGGGGCGCATCATCGTCTCCAAGGACGGCATCAACGCCACCGTCGGCGGGGACATCAGGGACCTGAAGCAGTACCTGAAAACCACGCGCGGGTATGCCGCCTTCAGGGACATCGACGTCAAGTGGTCCGACGGCACCGGCGACGACTTCCCCCGGCTGAGCGTCAAGGCCCGCGAGGAGATCGTCAGCTTCGGGGCGCCGGGCGAACTCAAGGTGGATGAAAACGGTGTGGTGGGCGGCGGCAAACACCTCAAGCCGGAGGAACTCCACGAACTCGTTGCCGCCAAGGAAGCCGGCGGCGGCGAGGTGGTGTTCTTCGACGGGCGCAACGCCTTCGAGGCCCAGATAGGCAAGTTCAAAAACGCGGTCGTTCCCGACGTCGCCACGACGCACGACTTCATCGCCGAACTGGACTCCGGCAAGTACGACAGCCTCAAGGACAAGCCCGTCGTCACCTACTGCACGGGCGGGATCCGCTGTGAAGTGCTCAGCTCGCTCATGGTGAATCGCGGCTTCACGGAGGTCTACCAGCTCGACGGCGGGATCGTCCGCTACGGCGAAACGTTCAAGGACAAGGGCCTGTGGGAAGGCTCGCTCTACGTCTTTGACAAGCGCATGCACCTCGAATTCAGCGACGAGGCGAAGACCATCGGCCGCTGCATCCGCTGCGAGCGCCCCACCAACAAGTTTGAAAACTGCTCCAACCCCGCCTGCCGCAACCTGAACCTGTACTGCGCGGACTGCTCCTCCGCCCCGGAAACGCTGCAGTGCCCCCAGGGCTGCACCACCTGACGCCTTCCCGCAACCACGCACGACGCCGGACACCCGCCCGGGTGCCCCGCGGCACCCTGCGCTGCGGCAGCCGCCCTACCCGGCAATCAGCTCCTGCACCGGTCCCTCGTGCAGGGCCAGGTAGACGCGGTTGCGCAGCCGGTTTGCCTCCCGGGCGGTGAGGGTCCGCTCCAGCGATTGCAGCGTCAGGCGCACCAGCACGTTTGCCTGCCCGGATCCAGGGCCGGCCGGGCCGGCCTCTCGTGCCACGCCCAACCTCGACAGCGCCGCCGCGGGCAGCACGGACACCGGGGTTACCGCCAGCACGTCCAGCCCTGCCAGCACATCGGCATCCGGCCCCAGCGCGGTACGGGCGGCATCCCCCAAAACCTCGGCGTCGACGTCGTCGGCGCAGAGCAGGGACAGGTCGCGGCGCACCGGCGGCATGGCGGACACGGGGCGGTACGGCAGCAGGTCCGCCATTTGGGCGGCGACGCGGGGATCGCTGGAGCGGAGCAGGCGGATGTCGTCGATGCCCTTTCGCAGCATGAGCGCCCTGTCCAGGCCCATGCCCAGCGCCAGCCCGCACCAGCGCCGCGAATCCAGCCCGGCCGCGCGCAAAACGGTGGCGGCCACCAGCCCGGCCTCGGCCAGCTCCAGCCACCCGCCGTCCACCTGGACGTCCAGCTGGACGCCGGCGGTGGTGTACGGGTGCACGCTCGGGACGGCACGCCAGCGCGTGCCGGGCAGGACGGCGTCGACCACGCTGCCCAGCATGTCCGTGAGGTCCGGCACGCCAAGCAGCCCGCGCGAGCGCAGGCGCCACAGCTCAAGCTGGTGCGGGGTGCCCACATGGGTGCGGTCCACGGCGTCGGGCCGGTACACGAGGCCCGGCAGCACGTGCAGGGTGTCGTGGCGGCCCAGTTCGGGGCGCAGTGAATCGAGGACGGCGGGCATGCCCGCGGAGGTGTGGCTGCGCAGCATGACGGTGGGGCTGACGTGGCGGGAATAGCGTGCATCGCAGGTGACGTCGCCGCTGCTGAAGCCCAGGCGGTCGTAGTTGTCGCGGGTGGAGACCAGCGGGCCGGGCCTGTGCACCTCAAGCGGCACCTCCCAGTGCGCGGCAAGGGCGCCGGAAACGACAGCCGAGAGCTGCGCGAGGGCATGGCCGGAGGCGGGGTCGCTCAGGTCGGGGATGGCCAGGGCGGCGCTGAGCTCAGCGGGGGAAAGACAGGCATGCATGGGTGAATCCTTTGAAGTCCGGGAGGCGGTGGGCACGAACCCCTCAGCCGCTGCCGGATGGACTCAGCGCGTCAGCGAAGCAGCCCATGCGGCCAGAGGCGGCCGAGGGCAGGTAAATCGCTGGACAAGGTGCATGCTGCCATCGTACTCCCCAGGCCCTCCCACTGCTCGCTCGCGGGGCGAGCTTGCTGCGGGGCCCTCCCGATCCACCCGAGGGGCCCCTGAATCCACCAAACTCGTTAGGCTGGGAGAATGACCGATTTCGCCACCGTCCCGGATGCCCCGCGCAGCGACGACCCCGCCCTGCTGGCGTCCCTCGCGGCAGGCCTGGCCGCCCTGGACTACACGGTCGACGGCGTGGCAGCGCTCCTTGGTGCCGAAGCCCACCAGGCGCTGGGCCGGGACCAGGTGGTCCCGGCGCTGCTCGCGCTGCGCGGACGGACCGAACCGCTGGCCACGGTGGTCCGGCTGTGGCTGCTGGCCGAGCCCGTCGACCGTGCCGCGCTCGCCAACGCCCTGCCCGGCACCGGTCCACGGGTGCTCGAAGCCCTGGGCCTGGTGGAGGCCGCCGGGACACACCAGCTGCGCGCCGCCGTCGACCTGCGCCCCTACGGCTGGCCGGCCGAAACGCCGGACGGTGCCGGCACCGACCTCTGGGTGGCCAGCGACCTCGGTGCCCACCAGCGGCCCGGCGTGCTGCGCCACGACCACGTGCTTGGCATCGGCCAGGCGTCGCTGACCCTGGCGCAGGGCACCATCCGGCGCGTGGTGGGCCGCGCCCTCGACCTGGGCACGGGCTGCGGCATCCAGCTGTTCCACCTGCTCCACCACGCCGGCACGGTGGTCGCCACCGACATCTCGGTCCGCGCGCTGGCCTTCACCCGCTTCAACCTGCTGCTCAACGCACCCTCGCTGCGCCTGTCCGCAGCCGACCTTGACCCCGCCAACCGGGACGCGCGCGTGTCGCTGCGGCTGGGCAGCCTCCTGGATCCGGTGGCCGGCGAATCCTTCGACCTGGTCGTCTCCAACCCGCCGTTCGTCATCACGCCCCGGCACCGCGGCGAGGACACCGGCGAACAATTCACCTACCGCGACGGCGGCCTGGCCGGCGACGCCATCGTCGAAACCCTGGTGCGGGAACTGCCCGGCATCCTGGCACCCGGCGGCATCGCGCAGATGCTCGGCAACTGGGAAGTGGGGGCGGACGACGCCGGTGCCGGGCCCGGGTGGGCCGCCCGTCCCGGGCAGTGGGTTCCGGACGGGGTGCAGGCCTGGTTCATCCAGCGAGAGCAGCTCAGCCCCGGTGCCTATGCCGAAACCTGGCTGCAGGACGCCTCCCAGGGGCGGGACAGGCAGGCCTACGCCGACGCCTACGCGGACTACCTCCACGACTTCGCCACCCGCAACGTGGCCGGAATCGGCTTTGGCTACATCCTGCTGCGCAAACCGGATGCCGTCCAAGACGGGGCCGCACCGGGACCGGCCTCACCCGGCGGCGATGCACCGTTCCACACCTCCGCACGCTTTGAGGAAATCCTGTACCCCGTGGAGCAGCCCGTGGGCCCTCACCTGGCGGCGGTCCTGGACCGGGAGGCCTGGCTGGACGCCCGGAAGTCCATCCTGGGCGAGTACCTGGTGGTGGCCGGGGACGTCACGGAGGAACGGCACCAAAAACCCGGCGCCGAACACCCCGGCGTCATCCTGCTGCGCCAGGGGGCGGGGCTGCGCCGCACCAACCTGCTCAGCACCGAACTGGCCGGCTTTGTCTCCGCCAGCGACGGCGACCTCACCGTGGGCCAGCTGATCGGCGCGCTCGCAGGGCTGCTGGAGCGGCCCGATGCGGGCTTCGCCGACAGCCTGTACGGCGAGGTGCGCAACCTGGTCCGCGACGGCTTCCTGGTGCCGGCAGACCTCACTGCCGAACCGCCCGCCGACGTCCCTGCCGACAGCGCCCCCGACGGAACCGCCGGGACGGCGCCATGATCCTTGCCGCCAACGCGCCGTGGTGGGCCATCCTGCTGTGCCTGGTGGCCGCCGTCGTCCTGCCCACGTTGATCGGCCTGGAACGCCAGGTCAACAACAAGTCGGCCGGGATGCGCACGCACGCCTTGGTGGGCCTGGGTGCGGCGTTGTTCGTGGTGGTCAGCAAGTACGGCTTTTCCGACGTCCTGGAAACCAACCTGGTCCGGCTGGACCCGTCCCGGGTGGCCGCCCAGATCGTGACCGGGATCGGCTTCATCGGCGCCGGGCTGGTGTTCGTGCGCCGCAACAAGGTCCGTGGACTGACCACGGCGTCGTCCATCTGGCTCACGGCGGCGGTGGGCGCGGCAGCCGGTGCCGGGCTGGTGCTGTATGCGGCATTCACCACGGCCGCGTACTTCCTGATTGTGCTGGCCTACTCGAAGGTCCTCGAACGCGGGCGGCTGTTTGGCCGCAGGTACCACGTGCTGCAGGTGCAGTATGTCGACGGCACGGGTGCGCTGCGGGAGATCCTGCAGGCCTGCACGCAACAGGGCTTCCAGATCCTCGGCTTCAACACCCGCTCCGTTCCCGAGGGCGGGGAGAGCACCGTGGGGCGGCTGCTGAACACCGAAGCGCTGCCGGAATCGGTCCGCCTGGTGGAGGTCGAGCTGGAAATTGAGGGGCTCGGGGAGAAGGGCGGCCTGCTCTCGGAACTGGCCCGCCTGCCCACGATTGCCGCCGTGACGTTCGACGACGAAATCGAGTAGGCGCGCGCCTGCCCAAAGCGGCCCGGATTCGCCTCCAATACGTGTTCGCGGTAAAAATATGGTGAACTAGGCTCATGGGGGGCGCCTCCCGCCCACCCTTTCATTCCCTGTAGGAGTACCGTGCCAAGCAAGGCAGCCAACAAGCCAAAGACCGGCAAGAAGCTCGTCATCGTCGAGTCCCCTGCCAAAAGCAAGACCATCGCCAAGTACCTGGGCGAGGGGTTCGTCGTCGAAGCTTCCATTGGCCACATCCGCGACTTGCCGCAGCCTTCGGACCTGCCCGCAGAGTTGAAAAAGTCCCCCATCGGCAAGTTTGCCGTGGACCTGGAAAACGGCTTCAAGCCGTACTACGTCATCTCCCCGGACAAGAAAAAGAAGGTGGCGGAGCTCAAGGCGCAGCTCAAGGACGCCGACGAACTGTACCTCGCCACCGATGGGGACCGCGAAGGCGAAGCCATCGCGTGGCACCTGCTCGAGGTGCTCAAGCCCAAGGTCCCGGTGCACCGCATGACGTTTGCGGAAATCACCAAGGAGTCGCTGCAGCGCGCCTTGGGCAACCTGCGCGAGCTGGACACCGACCTAGTGGATGCGCAGGAAACCCGCCGCGTCCTGGACCGGCTGTACGGCTATGAAATTTCCCCCGTGCTCTGGCGCAAGGTCTCCCGCGGCCTGTCAGCCGGGCGTGTGCAGTCCGTGGTGACCCGCATGGTGGTGGAGCGCGAACGCGAGCGCATGGCGTTCCGGTCCGCCGGCTACTGGGACCTGCTGGGCACTTTCGCCCCGGACGCCTCCGCCGGCGAGCCGTTCAGCGCCAAGCTGACCGCCGTGGACGGCAAACGTGTCGCCTCCGGCCGCGACTTCAACGACAAGGGCGAGCTGACCGGCAAGAACGTCGCCCATTTGGACGAGGCAGCCGCCACGGCGCTTGCCGCCGGCCTGCAGGACGCGGACTTCGCCGTCCGCTCCATGGAGCACAAGCCCTACACCCGCCGGCCCGCCGCGCCGTTTACGACCTCGACCCTCCAGCAGGAGGCCGGGCGGAAGCTGCGCTTCTCCTCCAAGTCGACCATGCAGACCGCCCAGCGGCTGTATGAAAACGGCTACATCACCTACATGCGTACGGACTCCTCCGCGCTGAGCGACGAGGCCGTCAACGCCGCCCGCCGCCAGGCCTCGGAACTGTACGGCCCCGAATTTGTGCCCGCCGCCAAGCGCGTCTATGCGAACAAGAGCTCCAACGCGCAGGAGGCCCACGAGGCCATCCGCCCCGCCGGCGACTCCTTCCGCACCCCGGCCCAGGTGGCCGGCGCCCTGCGCGGCGACGAATTCAGGCTCTACGAGCTGATCTGGAAGCGCACCGTCGCCTCCCAGATGGCCGACGCCAAGGGCTCGACGGCGACCATCAAGCTGGGTGCCGCAACGGTGGCCGGGGCAGCCGCCGGGCAGGACGCCGAGTTCTCCGCCTCCGGCACCGTGATCACCTTCCGCGGCTTCCTGGCCGCCTACGAGGAAGGCCGCGACGAATCCCGCAACGCCGCCGACGAGTCGGACCGCCGCCTGCCCAACGTCAAGGAAGGGGACGTGCTCAAGGCCGCCGACGTCACGGCCAGCGGCCACGAAACCTCCCCGCCGCCGCGCTTCACGGAAGCGTCGCTGACGAAGGAAATGGAAGAGCGGGACATTGGCCGCCCGTCCACCTACGCCTCCACGCTGTCCACCATCATGGACCGCGGCTACGTGCGCAAGCAGGGTTCGGCGCTGATCCCCACCTGGATCGCCTTCTCTGTGATCCGCCTGCTGGAGCAGCACTTCACCTCCTACGTCGACTACAAGTTCACCGCCGGCATGGAGACCGGCCTGGACAGGATCGCCAACGGCGAGGACAAGGGCTCGGACTGGCTCAGCCACTTTTACTTTGGCGACGACTCCGACGCCGGCCTGCTCGCGATCGTGAACAACCTGGGCGAGATTGACGCCCGGGACATCAACTCGATCAAGATCGGCGACAACCTGGTCCTGCGGGTCGGCAAGTTCGGCCCGTACCTGGAAAGCACCGTGCCCACCCTGGACCCCAAGACCGGGGAAATCATCGAGGCCGCACGCGCCAACGTCCCCGAGGACCTGGCCCCGGACGAGCTCACCCCGGCCAAGGCGCAGGAACTCATGGAGACGGCCGCCCCCGAGGAGCGGGTGCTCGGCGTCGAGGAGGCCACCGGCCGGACCATCGTGGCCAAGAACGGCCGCTACGGCCCGTACGTCACCGAGGTCATTCCGGAACTGACCGAGGAGGAAATCGCCAACCAGCCGGTCGAGTACTACAAGAACGGCAAGCCGAAGCCGCCGAAGAAGCCCGTCAAGGCCAAGCCGCGCACCGGGTCGCTGTTCAAGTCGATGACCGTGGACACCGTCACGCTGGAGGAGGCGCTGGCCATCATGAGCCTGCCCCGCGTGCTGGGCACCGACGCCGAAGGCGCCGAGATCACGGTGCAGAACGGCCGGTTCGGCCCGTACCTGAAAAAGGGCTCCGACTCCCGCTCCATCGGCTCGGAGGAGGAAATCTTCACCATCACGCTCGAGGCGGCCCTGGAGATCTACTCCCAGCCGAAGCAGCGCGGCGCCCGTGCCGCGGTTCCCCCGCTGGCGGAGTTTGGCGACGACCCGGTCTCCGGGAAGAAGATCGTGGTGAAGGAAGGCCGCTTTGGCCCGTACATCACCGACGGCGTCACGAACATCACCGTGCCGCGCGGGACGGATGTGGCGGAACTCACGCACGAGGCCGCCGTCGGGCTGCTGGCGGACAAGCGCGAGCGCGGCCCGGTCAAGCGGACCGCCAAGGCGCCGGCCAAGCGGAAAGCCCCGGCGCGAAAGTAGCCGGGCCGGACCGTGTTCGGGACTGGAACGCGCAATAATGGGCACATGAGATTAGGCGTGCTCGACATCGGTTCCAACACGGTCCACCTGCTGCTTGTTGACGCCCGCCCGGGGGCCAACCCCGTGCCGTATGCTTCGCACAAGCGTGCCCTGAGCCTGGTGCAGTACCTGGACGGCGACGGCAACATCAACGATGAGGGCCAGACCGAGCTAATCGAATTCATCCTGGAGGCGTGGGAGTTCGCGGCCAAGCACCGGGCCAAGGACCTGCTGGCCTTTTGCACCTCCGCGATCCGCGAGTCGACCAACGGCGCGGCCGTGCTGGCCCGCGTGCAGCATGAAACCACGATCGCGCTGACGGAGCTCACCGGCGACGAGGAATCCGCCATGACGTTCTTTGCCGTGCGCCGCTGGCACGGCTGGGGCGCCGGGACCATCCTGAACCTGGACATTGGCGGAGGCTCCCTTGAAATCGCCCAGGGGTCCAACGAGCTGCCCGAACTGGCCCATTCGGTGCCGCTGGGCGCCGGCCGGCTTACGCGCGACTGGCTTACCGAGGACCCGCCCACGGCCAAGAGCGTCAAGGAGCTGCGCAAGCACATCAAGGCGACCCTGAAGGGGCCCGTCGCCGCCACGCAGGCACTTGGCGCGCCCAACATCGTCACGGGCTCCTCCAAGACGTTCCGGGCGCTGGCCCGCATTACCGGGGCGGCTCCGTCGGCCATGGGGCCCTACGTGAAGCGCGAGCTGCACCTGACCGACCTGGGGCTGTGGAGCCAGCGGCTGTCCGCGATGTCCTCGGCGGACCGGCTGCACCTGCCCGGCGTGTCCGTGGCGCGGGCCAGGCAGGTGCTGGCCGGGGCGCTCGTGGCGCAAACGGCCCTGGAACTGTTCAAGACCCAGTCCCTGCAGATCAGCCCGTGGGCGTTGCGCGAGGGGTTGATCCTGCGGCGCCTGGACCAGCTGGTCTTTGACGGCCCGTTGGATCCGCCCGCGCATGTGGGTAGGCTGACCAATTCGGCAACCCTTTAGGCGGTCATGAACACACCACGGACGGATTCCACCCCCTCGGACGGCACGGCGCCGCCGGCCGGCACGGCGGCGGCAGGCGGCCAGGTGCCCCGGCGCCCCATCCCGGTGGCGCTGTCCACGGCGTCGGTGTACCCGCTGAGCGTGCACGACGGTTTCGCCGTGGCCGCGGACCTGGGCTACGACGGCGTCGAGGTGCTCGTGACCCACAACGGCGACAGCCAGGACGCCCGCGCCCTGTCCACCCTGGCCGAACGCTATGACCAGCCAATCCTGGCCATCCACGCACCCACGCTGCTGCTGACCCAGCAGGTGTGGGGCAGCGCCTGGAACAAGGTCCAGCGCTCCGCCCAGATGGCCGTGGACGTTGGCGCCGACGTCGTGGTGGTGCACCCGCCGTTCCGCTGGCAGAACGACTACGCGGAGACGTTCGCGCACGGCGTGCGGGACATTGCCGATGCGTTCGGGGTGCGCATCGCCGTGGAAAACATGTACCCGTGGCGGGTCCGCGGCCGGGAGGCCCTGGCCTACCTGCCGCACTGGGACCCGGTGCCGCTGGACTACCGGGACGTCACCTGGGACTTCTCCCACGCCGCCTCCGCCGGGGCCTCCAGCCTGGACGCCGCGAAGGCACTGGGATCCCGGCTGCGGCACATCCACCTGACGGACGGCATCTCGCCCTCGACCAAGGACCAGCACCTGATCCCCGGCCACGGCACGCAGGAGTGCATGGAGGTGCTCCAGCACATTGCCGGCAACGGCTTTGACGGCGCCGTGGTGGCCGAGATTTCCACCCGGAAGGCCAAGGGCGCCGGCCAGCGCGAGGAATGGCTGGCCGAAACCCTCGAATTCGCCCGCGTGCACCTGGGCCAGACCATCGCCTGACAGCCCGGAGCCGGCCAACCGGACCCCACGCCTTAACAACGCTCGGTTGCAATCGGGGGTGTTTGGGGCAACGCTTCCGCACCCGGCGCGGGAGCGTGGGGAAAAACACCCCCGGTTGCGCGGGAGCGTTTGTTGGTTGCTGCCTGGGCCGGGGCCTGGGGCATGGGACCGGGGCTTGGTGGACCAGGGCCTGGGGCTTAACGCGAAATCGCCGGAGAACATGTGGCCAGTGGATGGGGGGAAACACTGGCGAGTTCTCCGGCGATTTGACTGGTCTTCAGGACAGGACCAGCCCGATCATCACTCGCACCCTTATGAGGTACTTAAAACAATAGGGAGCGTGCTTGTGAATAGTCCGGGCAGAGACTGTGCATTTGCCGTTAAGTCGGGCCGGTGGCTACACGTCACCAAGAGTCACCAAAAACCGACCTGTTAACCCAAATAACCCGGTTAACGAGAAACGCCGGAAGCAATGCCAGGCCTTGGGGGAAACCTAGCCGCTTCCGGCGCTCCGGACCGGCTGCTGAAAACAACTGCCGGTCCGTCATCACTCGCACCTTTATGAGGTGGTTATGACAGTAATGGGCCTTTCTGGGCAAAGACCGCCACGGGGCTGGGAAAAGGCTGGCAGTGTCACGTCCGCCCGTCCCGTGACGGCGCGAAACGGCGCTTTGTTGCATGCGGGGCGCCGGGGCAGAAAGATGGGGGGATGAGTAAAAAGATCGTATTTCTAGGCTGCGGATCCATGGGCGAGGCAATTTTGACCGGACTGCTGGCCGCCGGGACCACGCCACAGTCCGTCACCGTGACCGTCCGCCGGCCCGAACGGGCTGAAGAACTGGCACAGGCCCACGGGGTCACCGCGCTGGCCTCGAACGAGGAAGGGAACGCCAACGTCGAGGCCGTGGCCGGGGCCGACGTCGTGATCCTCGGCGTCAAGCCCGTGGGCATTGCGGCGTTGTGCCGGGAGGTCGCAGGGGCCCTGGAACCCGGCGCCGTGGTCATCAGCGTAGCGGCCGCCGTTTCCCTGGAACAGCTGGAAGCGGCGCTGCGGCCCGGCCAGCCCGTGGTGCGTTCCATGCCGAACACCCCGCTGAAGGTGGGCCGCGGCGTCGTGGCCCTTTCCGCCGGAACCGCCGCCGACGAACACCACCTGGCCGCAGCGCACGAAGTCTTTGACGGCGCCGGGGTGGTGCTGGACGTTCCGGAGGACCAGCAGGACGCCGTGTCCGCCATCAGCGGTTCCGGCCCCGCCTACGCCTTTTACCTGGCCGAGGCCATGGCGGCCGCCGGCCGGGAGTTCGGGCTCCCGGAGTCGATCGCCCAGGTTTTGGCCCGGGAGACGGTGGCGGGGGCCGGGCTCATGCTCGCCGAGCCCGGTGCCGACGCGGCCGTGCTGCGCCGTGCCGTGACCAGCCCGAACGGCACCACCGAGCAGGCCATCGCCACCTTCGACAAGCTGGGCCTGCCGGGCATCGTCAGCGCCGGGGCGAAGGCCGCCGCGGCACGCGCAGCCCAGATCACCGAAGAGCTCGCCGGAAAGTAGCCCAGCCGCAGCCGGCCCGGCGGCCTCGAGGCTTCACCGGGGCGGGGCGGCCTCAAGGTCCAGCAGCAGGGCCTTGGCTTCCGCCCCGCCCACGTACGCGCCCCGGCTGCCGTCGGAGCGGACCACACGGTGGCACGGCACCACCAGCGGCAGCGGGTTGCGGGCGCAGGCAGTCCCCACGGCCCGCACGGCGCGCGGGCTGGACGTCAGCGCAGCCACGGCGGCGTAGCTGGCCGTGTGCCCGTAGCCGATCTCGGGCAGGTGCGCCAGCACCTCGCGCCGGAAGCCGCCGGCCAGGCGGAAGTCCAGCGGCAGCTCGAACCGCCGCCGCCGCCCCGCAAAGTACTCGTCCAGTTCGCGGGCAGCCTCGTCCAGCCGTGCCGGTGCCCTGAGGATGCGCGGGCTGACCGTCGACGCCAGCGCGGCCAGCACGGCGTCGTGCCCCTCCCGCGCAAACGCCACCCGCACCAGCCCCGCCTCGGTGCCGGCCAGCAGGAGCGGCCCCACGGGGGACTCCACCACCCTGTACGCCACATCGATCAGGCCGTCCGCCGACGCCGCAGCCAGCAGCGACGCCCGCAGCCGTGCCACCGCCGGGGCCTCGCCCGCCGCCACTGCGGCAAGGTCCACCGGCAATCCATGGTTCATGCTCATAGCCCTCTCCCTTCCGTCCCGGACAACCCGGCCGGCCCGGCCAGGCGCGCCCGCAGTGCCTTCATCCCGTCGGCCGAGGCCCGCCGCGCCGCCGCCTCCGAATTCCCCAACAGGGCCGCCACCTCGGCATGCCTGAGCCCGGCCAGATGGTGGTAGACCACCGCCTCGCGCTGCCTTTTCGGCAGAGCGCCAATCGCCGCCCACACGGCGGCCGCGTCCTCGCCGGCCTCCACGGCATGGACGACGGCGTCCCCTCCGCCCGCGTCCGTCCCGCCAGGGAGGGTGGCCGCCTCCGTCCCGCCCGGGCGGCTGGCCGGCACCGGCAGCCGGCCGGCCTTCCGGTGGTGGTCGGCTGCCTTGTTCCGGGCAATCGTCACCAGCCACGCCTCGGCGTTGAGGGGTTCGGTGGACGGGTAGGCGCGCAGGGCCGCCAGGAACGTTTCCTGCCAGACGTCGTCGGCGTCCTGGACCCCGACCAGCGCCCGGCACACCCGCAGGACGGCGGTGCCGTGGGCTTCCACGAGGGCCTCGAACGGCGCCCGCGGGGCTGCGGCACGGCTCAAAACAACGCTTCGGTGTGGGTCCGTGACGGGTTTTCCAGCTCCAGCAGGAACTGTTTCCGCCCGAGCCCGCCGGCGTAGCCCACCAGGGAGCCGTCGGCGCCCACCACGCGGTGGCACGGGACGATGATGCTGATGGGGTTGCGGCCGTTGGCCGAGCCCACGGCCTGCGCCAGGGAACGGTCGCCCAGCAGTTCGGCAATGTCGCCATAGGTGCGCAGTTCGCCGTACGGGATCTGGCCCAGGGCGTCCCAGACGCGGTGCTGGAACGGGTTCCCGGCGGGTGCCAGCCGCAGGGAAAACTCCCGGCGGCTGCCGGCGAAGTATTCGCCCAGCTGCCGTGCCGTCGCCGCAAGGACGGGAGAGGCCGAGGTGTCGACCCGCTCCCCGAGCGCCTCCCAACCCGGCCGGCGCCGGTGTTCGGCCATGTACACGGCCGCCAGCCCGGCGTCGTTCGCCACGGCGGTCAGCGGGCCGATGGGCGAGTCAAAAACGGTGTAGGTGTTCATGTTTTTCCTCCATGCCCTGTAGACGCCCGCCGCCCCGAAAACGTGAGGAGCGGCAGCTGCGGGTTTCAGGGCCGGGCGGCGAAGCGTTCGAGCAGGTCGACGTAGCCAGAGACAATGAGCATGTCGCGCCCGGACACGCGCGTGTGGGGCTGGGCATAGGTGAAGTCCTCGCCGGGCGACTTCACCCCGACAATGGTCACCCCGTACTTGGAACGGACCTTGGACTCCTCGAGGGTGAAGCCCTGGGTCTCCTTCGGCGGGTACATTTTCACGATCGCGAAGTCGTCGTCGAACTCGATGAAGTCCAGCATGCGCCCGCCCACCAGGTGCGCGGCCCGGACGCCGGCGTCGGCCTCGGGGTAGATGACGTGGTTGGCGCCGATGCGCGTGAGGATCTTCCCGTGCGACTGCGTGATGGCCTTGACCCACAGGTGCGCGATGCCCAGGTCCACCAGGTTCACGGTGATGAGGACGCTGGATTCGATGGAGGTGCCCACCCCGACGACGGCGGAGCTGAAGTCCTGAGCGCCGAGCTGGCGGAGCGCGTCGATGTTGGTGGCGTCGGCCTCGACCACGTGCGTGAGGACGCCGGCCCACTTCTGGACCAGGGCGGGGTCGCGCTCGATCGCGAGCACCTCCCGGCCCTGCTTGACCAGCTGGTGGGCCGTGGACGCACCAAAGCGCCCCAGCCCAATGACCAGGACCGGCGCATTGTGCGGCGGGCGGTTGCTGGAATTTACCTTGTCAGCCAATGATGGGCCTCTCTTCCGGGTAGTGGTACAGCTGGCGGCGCTGGCGCAGGGCCAGGGCGGCAGCGAGCGTGATGGAGCCGACACGGCCAAAGAACATCAGGGCGCAGAGGACATACACGCCCGACGGCGGCAGCTGGGCGCTGAGCCCCGTGCTCAGGCCCACGGTGGCGAAGGCAGAGATCGTTTCAAACAGGACCCGGTCCAGGCCCTGTCCCGAGATGGCGAGCAGCAGCCCGCAGGCGATCATGACGAACGTGGCGCCCATCATGATCACGGAGATGGCCACGCGCATGGTCCCCTGCGGGATGGTGCGGCCGTAGATTTTCACGTCGTTGTCGCCGCGCGCCTCGGCCACGATGGCCAGGAACATCACGGCCAGGGTGGTGACCTTGATGCCGCCGGCCGTCGACGCCGAACCGCCGCCCACAAACATGAGGGCGTCGGTGAGCAGCATGGTGGAGGAATGCATGGAGTTCATGTCCACCAGGTTGAAGCCCAGGGACCTGGTCATGATGGAGGCAAAGATCGAGTGCGTGATCTTGTCGCCCAGGCTCATGTTGCCGATGGTGGCCGGGTTGGTCCATTCCATCGCGCCCCACAGCACGGCGCCGGCCACCAGCAGTATCAGCGAGACCTGGATGGTGAGCTTGGCGTGCAGCGTCCACTTCCTGAAGCGGAAGCCGCTGGCCAGCAGCACCATCAGGACGGGGAAGCCCAGGCTGCCGATGAAGCCGCCCACCATCAGCGGCACCAGGATCCACAGGTCCGCCTCGTAGGGGACCACGCCGTCGGAATGGGGGGTGAACCCGGCATTGTTGAAGGCCGAGATCGAGTAAAACGCGGCATGCCAGATGGCCTGGGGCAGGGTTTCGCCCAGGACCAGGAACCGCGGGGCCAAGATGAGTGCCAGCGCCGCCTCAATGGCCACGGAGGTGCTGATGACGATCCGCAGCAGCGTGCCCACTTCGCCCAGCCGCCCGGCGTTCATGGCTTCCTGGGCGATGAGCTTGCCGCGCACGCCCAGGCGCTTGCTGACCATCAGCGACATCAGCGAGGCCAGGGTCAGGATGCCCAGGCCGCCGACAAAGATGCCGATCAGGATCACCAGCTGGCCAAAAAACGACCAGTGCAGGGCGGTGGAGACGGTGGTCAGCCCGGTCACGCAGACGGCGGAGACGGCCGTGAACAACGCGTCGTGGAAGGCTGTGGCGTGGCCGTCGCGGGCCGCCGCGGGCAGGGACAGCACCAGCGTGAAGGCCAGGATGACGAGGGCAAAGACGATCAGCGCCAGCCGTGCCGGGGAGCTGTTGGCGACGCGGTCCACAAAGTCGCGGACGGTGACCACAACCGCGAGGGGCCAGCGGTTGGCCGTCGGGGCCTGGGTGGATTTAGTGGCCAAGGTGTATGCCGACCCTTCCTGCCCGTTGTAAGCCTTCCTGTTCCCTCCCCGCTGCCGCCGATACGGCAAAGCGGCGGGGAGTTCGGTAGCCTGTGATGGATGTCATCCATTGCCAGCACCGGGCCATCGGCCGTCCCGACAAGCATAGTCTGCGATGCGGCCATGGCTGCGTACAATTTTGGCCCCTGCCACCCCATGTCGCCAAAGCGGCTGGAGCTGACCTCCCGGCTGGCCCGCGAGCTGGGCATCCTGGACCTGCCGCAGGTGGCTGTTGCAGCGGCCCGCGTGGCCTCCGACGATGAGCTTGCCACCGTGCACAGCCCCGCCTACATCGCCGCCGTCAAGCGCGTGGGGGAGGACCCCGGCCGCCCCGATCCGGACCACGGGCTGGGCACCGAGGACGACCCGGCCTTCGCCGGCATGCACGAGGCCAGTGCCCGCCTGGCCGGCGCCTCCTTGAACGCCGCCGACGCCCTCATCTCCGGGGCCGCCGTGCACGCCGTCAACTTTGGCGGCGGCATGCACCACGCCAGCCGGGAGAAGGCCAGCGGATTCTGCATTTACAACGACGCCGCCATGGCCGTGCAGCGCCTCCTGGACGCCGGCGCGTCCAGGATTGCCTACGTGGACATCGACGCCCACCACGGGGACGGCACCCAGGGCATCTTTTGGGACGACCCCCGGGTCCTGACCATTTCCCTGCATGAATCCGGGCTGACCCTTTTTCCCGGCACGGGCTTCGCGAACGAGATCGGCGGGCCGCAGGCGCAGGGCTCGGCCGTGAATGTCGCCCTGCCGGCCGGCACGTCCGACGGCGGCTGGCTGCGTGCCTTCCACGCCGTGGTGCCGCAGTTGGTGGAGGCCTTCGGCCCGGACGTCATCGTCAGCCAGCATGGCTGCGACTCGCACCGGGACGACGATCTGACCCATTTGAACACCAGCGTCGACGCCCAGCGGGAGGCTGCCCTGTCCATTGCAGCCCTGGCCGGCAAGGTGTGCGGCGGCCGCTGGCTGGCGACCGGCGGCGGCGGGTATAACATCATCAGCGTGGTCCCGCGGGTGTGGGCGCACCTGATGGCGATAGCCGCCGGCTGCCCCGTCCCGCTGCGCACCCCCGTCCCTGAAGCGTGGCGCAAGCATGTCCTGGAACGCTACGGCCGGGTGGCGCCGCTGCTCATGGGGGAGGATGCGGACACCTGGTGGAGGTCCTGGGAAGTGGGCTACAACCCCTCCGACGCCGTGGACCGCACCATCATGGCCACGCGCAAGGCGGTGTTTCCGCTCTACGGGCTGGACCCGTGGTTCGATTGAAGATGCCGTGGCTGGCATATGTCGCTAGGGTGGTGTGATGGTCGTTGAAGCAGTATTCGCAGTCATTGCCGAGGTCACGCGCAGGGACATCCTGGAGGCACTGGCCACCGGGCACAAGGCTGTGGGCCAGCTCGTGGAGGAACTGGGGGTGTCCCAGCCCACCGTGTCCAAGCACCTGCGCGTGCTGCGTGAGGCCGGCGTGGTGACCATGCGCGCCCAGGGCCAGAAGCGCTTCTACAGCATCAACACCGAACCGCTCACGCTCGTGTCCGAATGGCTGGACGGGCTGGGCGCCGGGGTGGCCGCAACGCCGCGGCCTGTGGCGCCCGCACGGGTGGCCGCGCCCGCTCCCGCAGCCCCGGCCGCTCCCACCCCGGCAGCCCCGGCTGCTCCCACCCCGGCCGCCTCAGCAGCCCCAGCGCCCTGGACAGTTCCGGCCACACCGGCCGTCGTCGTTCCGGCCGCCTCTGCAGCCCAACTCGAGCCGGCAGGCCTGCCGGTGCCGTCCGGCGTCGTCCAGGACGGGGCGCACGATCCCTCTGTGCAGCAGCAGATCACCCGCAGTGTGGGGCGTGCGGCCAACAAGGCCGCGGACCTGCTGGCCAACCTGCCGTCCTTTCGCCGCCGCAAGGACTGAACACGCCAAAAACCGGACGGGCAGCTGCCGCCACGCCCCCGTAACCGTTCGATACTTGCAAGATCATGCATGTGGTCTCAAATGGCAAGAAAAATTGGCGTTAGCGGCCGGGTGATTGGAACATTGCAATCAAGCATATTTATTCGCCCCGTCGCGGGGCCCGTCATTGTAGGGAGACTCATGGACACCAGGCTCGAAGCCGTCCGGGACCAGGTATTGGCCCGCAACCCCGGGGAAAAGGAATTCCACCAGGCAGTCATCGAAGTGTTCGAGAGCCTGGGCCCGGTACTGGATAAACATCCAGAATTCGTTGATGCGGCCGTGCTGCAGCGGTTGTGCGAGCCCGAGCGCCAGATCATCTTCCGGGTGCCGTGGGTCGACGATGCGGGCCGCGTGCAGATCAACCGCGGCTTCCGCGTTGAATTCAACTCGGCCCTCGGCCCGTACAAGGGCGGGCTGCGCTTCCACCCCTCGGTGTACCTGGGCATTGTGAAGTTCCTCGGCTTCGAGCAGATCTTCAAGAACGCCCTGACCGGGATGCCGATCGGCGGCGGCAAGGGCGGCTCCGACTTTGACCCCCGCGGCAAGTCCGACGGCGAAGTCATGCGTTTCTGCCAGTCGTTCATGACCGAGCTCTACCGCCACATCGGCGAGTACACCGACGTCCCCGCCGGCGACATCGGCGTGGGCGGGCGCGAGATCGGCTACCTGTTCGGCCAGTACAAGCGCATCACCAACCGCTACGAGTCCGGCGTGCTGACAGGCAAGGGCATCGGCTGGGGCGGTTCCCTGGTGCGCCCCGAGGCCACCGGCTACGGCACGGTGCTGTTTGCCCAGGAAATGCTCAAGACGCGCGGGACCTCCTTCGACGGCCAGCGTGTGGTGGTCTCCGGATCCGGCAACGTGGCAACCTTCGCCATCGCCAAGGCCCAGCAGTTTGGTGCCAAGGTCGTGGCCTGCTCGGACTCCTCCGGCTACGTTGTGGATGAGAACGGCATCGACGTTCCCCTGCTGCGCCAGATCAAGGAAAAGGAACGTGGCCGCCTCAAGGAATACGCGGTCCGCCGCGGCGCCTCGGTCAGCTACGTCGAGGGCGGCTCCGTCTGGGACGTGGACACCGCTGTGGCCCTTCCCTGTGCCACACAAAACGAACTCAGCACCGAGGCGGCAACACGCCTGGTGAAGAACGGCCTCATCGCCGTCGCCGAAGGCGCCAACATGCCTTCCACGTCCGGCGCCGTTGCCGTCTTCCAGGAAGCGGGCGTCCTCTTCGGGCCCGGCAAGGCGGCCAACGCCGGCGGCGTTGCAACCTCCGCACTGGAAATGCAGCAGAACGCCAGCCGTGACGCCTGGTCCTTCGAACACACCGAGCAGCGCCTCACGCAGATCATGGTCGGCATCCATGACCGTTGCGCCGAGACCGCCGAGACCTACGGATCCCCGGGCAACTACGTGGTTGGCGCCAACATTGCCGGCTTCGTCAAGGTGGCCGACGCCATGCTGGCCCAGGGCCTGATCTAGGGGCCGGTCTTCCGGACAGCACTACCACGCACCTTCGGCGCGTTCCCCATCCGGGGGACGCGCCAAAAGTGTCCTGGCCGCAGGTACGGTGCGGGACCGGCGCAGCTGCGGCTACGCTGGAAGCGGGACCGGCGCCACGGACGCCGGCCACGTCCTTGGGGAGGGTGAACCGTGGTCGGTGCAAAGGCGCCTGGGCATGTGGTGGTTGTTGGTGCGGGGATCATCGGGCTCTCCACCGCCTGGTATCTGCAGGAGCGCGGCATCGGCGTCACCGTGGTGGACCGCGGCGGGGTTGCCAGCGGTTCCTCGTGGGGCAATGCCGGCTGGCTGACCCCGGCCCTCACGCTTCCGCTCAGCGAACCCTCCGTCCTGACCTACGGCCTGAAGGCGATGCTGGATCCTGCCTCGCCGCTGTATGTCCCGTTCTCCGCGGACCCGCAGTTGCTGAAATTCCTGGCCGGCTTTGCCCGGAACTGCACGCCCGGCAGGTGGCGGGCCGCCATGGGCGTCTTTGCCGAGGTGGGCCACACCGGCCTGGACGCCTTTGACGAGATTGCACAGGCCGCCGGACCCGGCGCCGAGCCCACCCGCCCGGCCGATCCCTTCCTGGCGGCCTTTGCTTCCGTGGCGGACCGCGATGCGCTGGTGAAGGAATTCCGCGTGATCCGCGAGACCGGCGGCAGCGTCGACTACTCGCTCATGTCCGGCGGGGAAATCCGCGGCCTCGAGCCCGCCTTGGGCGCCGGCGTGGTGGCAGGCATCGGGATCCGCGGCCAGCGCTACCTCAACCCGCCGAGGTTCATGGATTCACTGGCCCGGTCCGTCACCGCCCGCGGCGGCACCATCACGGGTGCCTTCAACGTCCTGGACGTCCGTGACACCGGCACCGGCGTGGAAATCATTGGCTCCGAGGGGCGTGCCCTTGCGGCCGACGCCGTTGTCCTCGCCACGGGCGCGTGGCTGGGGGCCCTGGCCCGCAGGTTCGGCGTCAGGCGGGTGGTCCAGGCCGGCCGCGGCTACAGCTTCACCGTGGTGCCCGGGTCCATGCCCGGCCGTCCCATTTATTTCCCTGCCCAGCGGGTGGCTTGCACCCCGCTGGGCGACAGGGTCCGTGTGGCCGGCATGATGGAGTTCCGCGACGCCGGTGCACCCCTGGACCCGCGGCGGATCCAGGCCATCGTGGCCGCCGCGGCGCCCATGTTCACGGGTATCGACTGGGAGGACCGTGCCGAGGAATGGGTGGGCGCACGGCCCTGCACCACGGACGGCTTCCCGCTGGTCGGCGCCTCACGGTCGCCGCGCGTGCACGTGGCCGGAGGCCACGGCATGTGGGGCATCGCGCTGGGCCCGCTGACCGGCAAGATGGTGGCCGCCGGGCTCACCGGCACCACTCCGCCGGCCATCATGCGCCACTTCAACCCGCTGCGCTGAGCCCGCAACACAAACGGTCACAATTTGGCGCGGCGTCACAGGGCGGCCTACAGTAAAGCCATGACAAACCGTTGGTATGCGTATTTTTCGTTGGCTCTGGAGGGGCCCGCGTCGAACTGACACGCATCCAACACACCTTCAGAGCCAACAGGACAGGGAACATTCCCTGTCCTTCGCCATTTCCAGGCGGGTTTCTGAACAGGGGCCCGCTGCCACCTGACATAAGGAACCGCCCCGTGACCACCACAGCAGCAGAAACCACCAGCACCGCAAACCTGCGTGTCAGCCAGTTCACCGCACTCCCGTCGCCGGCCGAACTCCAGGCCGAACTGCCGCTGGACGCCCAGGCGGCCAACGTCGTCGAACGCGGCCGCGACCAGGTCCGGGCGGTCCTGGACGGGGTCGACGACCGCCTGTTGGTGATTGTGGGCCCGTGCTCCATCCACGATCCCGCCGCCGGCCTCGAGTACGCGCACCGGCTGGCAGCGGCAGCCAGGGAGCACGAGGAGGACCTGCTCGTGGTGATGCGCGCCTACTTCGAAAAGCCGCGCACCACGGTGGGCTGGAAGGGCCTGATCAACGATCCGCTCCTGGACGGCAGCCATGACGTCGCCACGGGCCTGCGGATGGCCCGGGAATTCCTTCTCGGCGTGGCCCGCCTCGGCCTGCCCGCCGGCACCGAATTCCTCGAACCCATCAGCCCCCAGTACACGGCCGACCTCATCGCCTGGGGCGCCATCGGGGCGCGCACCGCCGAAAGCCAGATCCACCGCCAGCTCTCATCCGGGCTGTCCATGCCGGTGGGCTTCAAGAACGGCACCGACGGCGACCTCCAGGTGGCCCTTGACGCCTGCCAGGCCGCGAGTGCCGCGCAGTCCTTCCTGGGGGTCGACGGCGACGGCCGCGCCGCCCTCGTGGGCACCTCCGGCAACCCGGACACGCACGTGATCCTGCGCGGCGGCCGCAAGGGCCCCAACTACGCCGCGTCCGACGTCGAGGCCGCCGCGGCCCAGGCGGCAGGCGCCGGGATCAACCCCCGCCTGGTGGTGGATGCCAGCCACGCCAACTCAGGCAAAAGCCACCATCGGCAGGCCGAGGTGGCCCTGGAGATCGGCGCCCAGCTCGAAGGCGGCGGCCCCTCCTCGCAGGCCATTGCCGGCGTCATGCTCGAAAGCTTCCTGGTGGGAGGGGCACAGAAGCTGGACACCGGGGAGGTTGCTGCGGGCACGGCCCGGCTGAGCTACGGCCAGAGCGTCACGGACGCCTGCATGGAGTGGGACGTGACGGCGGATGTGCTGGCGAAGCTGGCCGGGGCCTCGCACGCACGGCGCACCCGGGCACAGGAACAGCGCCCGGTCCCGGCCGGCCCAAGTTTCCGGTAACAGCTTTCACTTTGGACCCGCCAGCATCTAGAGTAAGGCGTATAGTAGTCCGGGCTGCAGTTCTCCCGGGGTCATTCCACTCGACAATAGCGAAGCATGGGGCCAAGGTGCAGGAGCAAAACTTCTCCGATGTGAACTTCCTGACGGTCCAGGAAGTTGCGGAGCTCATGCGCGTGTCGAAGATGACCGTTTACCGCATGGTGCATGCCGGAGAGCTGCCCGCCGTCCGCTTCGGCCGGTCCTACCGGGTGCCGCAGAACGCCGTGGAGGCCATCCTGAAATCGCCGGTGGTGGAAGAACGGGGCCAGGGCAGGCGGCGGGACGGGGCCGCCGGTTCGGCGCATACCGGCTAGAGGCGGTACCCTAGGAAAGATCCATTTTCGGCTTTGACCGATTCCTGCGATCGGTCGACCTAATCGTTCACGGCTTCTTTTGGGGCCAACTATGTAGTTTGTGAGGAATCCATGGGTTCAGTTATCAAGAAGCGCCGCAAGCGGATGGCCAAGAAGAAGCACCGCAAGTTGCTTCGCAAGACCCGCCACCAGCGCCGCAACAAGAAGTAAGTACGCTTCTGCACAAGGCACCCGTCCACATCCGTGGGCGGGTGTTTTCGCTTAAGGACGCCCGTCACCGGCCGGCACGGCACGGTGCGGCGCCTTACTTGCGGCGCCTTACTTGCGGCGCATGGAGGAAATGCCCCGCCACAGCCCGTACACCACGCCGGCGCCCGTGGCGGCCTGCAGGCCCAGGGTGGCGGCCCGGCGGCCCGAACGGTAGTCGTAAATGGGCCAGTTGTGTTCACGGGCGTGGCGGCGCAGCCTGGCATCGGGGTTGATTGCCACGGGGTTGCCCACCGTGGTCAGGAGCGGAATGTCGTTGTACGAGTCGCTGTAGGCCCAGCACCGGGCCAGGTCCAGCCCCTGCATTTCCGCCAGCTCGCGCACGGCCCGGCCCTTGGCGGCGCCATGGAGGATCTCGCCCACAATGCGTCCGGTGTAGAAGCCGCCGTCGACCTCGGCCACCGTGCCCAGGGCGCCGGTCAGCTTGAGCCGCTGGGCAATGACGCCGGCCACCTCCACGGGTGTCGCCGTCACGAGCCACACCTGCCGGCCGGATTTGAGGTGTTCCTGGGTCAGGGCCAGCGTGCCGGGCCAGATTTTCGAGACGATCATCTCGTCATAGACTTCCTCGCCCAGGTGGCGGACAAGGTCGGCGCTGATGCCGGCGGCCAGTTTTTGCGCCGAGTCCTGGATGGAATGGACGTCGGACATGTTTTCCCCGCGCAGGATGAACTTCGCCTGCTTCCACGCGAATCCGGCGGCGTCACGCAGCGTGAAGGTCTTCTTCTGGTACATTTTGCGCGCCACGTGGAACAGGCTGGCGCCCTTCATGAGCGTGTTGTCCACGTCAAAGAATGCGGCTTCGCCCTGGAGTTTCGCAGCGGTCGAGGCAGCCTCGGCGCTATCGGTGGTCACATCGGGCATGCAACGAGTCTAGCCATTCCAGACCCGCCTTGCCCGCTGCACCGGATACGGCGCGGTTAATAGTGGCCGGGGGCGAAGTGTGCGTACGGTTAACAGATGGAGCCAGTTTCCGGCGCAACGCCGACCCTTGAATTGATCACCAAGGCCGAATGCCACCTGTGTGAGGACGCCCGGGCGGTGGTGGCCGCGGTGGCCGCACCCCTGGGCCTGGCATGGAGCGAGCGCCGGATCGACGGCGATCCGGCGCTCGCCGGGCGGTACGGCGAGGAAGTCCCGGTGGTCCTGGTGGACGGGGTGCCGCGCGACTTCTGGCACATCGACCCGGTGCGCCTGCGCACCGTGCTCGTGGGCCTGATGGGGGCGGACGGGCCGCCGGAGGCCGCGGGGCAACCCCGCTTTGGCTAACCCGGGCCCCGGTCCTACAGTTGATAATGGCCGACGGCGGACCGTGGGGACATTTGTTTCCCGCCCGGGTGTGGCCTTGCAAAAGAATTTGGAGTGTCACCTTGTCCCCAGCGCAGACCCCGGAGGAACCGGCTGCAGAATCGGCCCGGCAACTGCCCCCTGCCACGGTGTCACGGCTGACACTGTACCTGCGCATGCTCAATGCGCTCCTTGCCGAAGGCACGGAACGGGTGTCCTCGGAAGCCCTGGCCGAGTCGGCCGGCGTCGGCTCCGCCAATGTCCGCAAGGACCTTTCCTACCTGGGCTCCTACGGCACCCGCGGGGTCGGCTACGAGGTGGGGCACCTGAGCCGCAAGATCGCCCAGGCGCTGGGCCTGACCCACGAATGGCGGGTGGCCATCGTCGGGGCCGGCAACCTGGGCCGGGCACTGGCTAGGTACGCCGGCTTTGAATCACGCGGCTTTGACGTGGTGGCCTTGTTCGACGCCGACCAAATGCTGGTGGGCACGGAAATCGGCTGGCTGCGCGTCACGGACGTGGCCGAGCTGGAACACACGCTGGAGAAGACCCGGGCCAACATGGTGGTCCTGGCGCTCCCTGCCGCCGTGGCCCAGGCGGTGTGCGACCGTGTGGTGGCCGCCGGCATCCACAGCATCCTCAGCTTTGCGCCCGTCGCCCTTACGGTGCCCGCCTTCGTCAACCTGCGCAAGGTGGACATGGCCACGGAACTGCAGATCCTCGCCTACCACGCCCAGCGGCTGGCCGACCCGCGGCTGGAGCAGGACCGGCCCGGCGCCTGAGTGCACCCGGGCAAGTACCTGTCCGCCCAGTACCTGTCCGTTCAGTACCCGTGCGGGCCGTTGCCAGGGACGCGCTTGGCGAAGTATTCCTTGGCGGGGGAGCGGAAGAGGATGATGATGCCCACGACCCCCAGCCCCACCTGGACGATCGTGAAAATATTCGGCTGTGTCAGCGCCGCCAGGGACACGATGGCCAGCACCAGCCCCGTGGTCCGTGCCCAGCCGGCGCCGCGGCGGATTTTTACCGCGAGCCAAAAATAGGCCACTGCGGCAATCAGGCTCAGGACCGTGGCGGCCACCAGGAGGCCGGTGATCGCGGACTGGTCCGCCAGCAGGGAGCTGTAGGCCGGATCGCTGGGCAGCGCCGACGTCAGCGCGTCAATGAGGGTGCTCCGAGCCGCCGGCAGGAACAGCACAAACAGCAGCAGCACGGCGGAAAGCGCCTGCAGGGCACCGGCGGCCATGATCAGCCGGCTGGCGAGCGCCACCGGACGCGGGGCGGCCAGGTGCTGGCCCGGCGGGACGGGGCCGGCGCCGCGGGGCGGCAGCTTGCCGCCGTTGGCCTGGCTTGCGGAGCCCCGGTAATCCGGCCCCCCGTAGCCGGGATAGGCGGAGGCGGGCGGCAGGCCCCGGGAGGGTCCGGCGTCGTGGTTGGCTTCGGTGGACGACGGCGGCTGCCAGCCTTCCGGGGCGTACTGGCCGTAGCGCGGCACACCGGGGGAGACCTCCCCGTAGTGCCCGGGTCGGGGACCGGAGGCGGGCCGCTCTTGAGGAGTTTCGTCAGGAGTGGTCATGGGAGTGGTCCCTTTCAGTGGCGGCCGGCGGCAGGCAAAACGGCCGCGCCGGGTGTGTATTTAACCCTACGCGACCGCGTGCCGGGGAACTACCCGGCAGGTCCCTGCACGGGCCCCGGGATGTAAAAAAGCGACGTGCCGGCCCGCCATGGGTGGCAGGCCGGCACGTCGCGTGGTGCAGGGGTGTGGCTAGGCAGCCTTCACGAAGGCAACGTCCAAGGTGATGGTGACCTTGTCGGAGACCAGGACGCCGCCGGCCTCGAGTGCAGCGTTCCAGGTCAGGCCGAATTCCTTGCGGCTGATGACGGTCTTGGCTTCAAAGCCTGCGCGGGTGGCGCCGAACGGGTCCACGGCCACGCCGTTGAACTCGCCCTTGAAGGTGACGGTCTTGGAGATGCCGCGGATGGTCAGCTCACCGGTGAGTTCAAAGTCGCCTTCGTCGCCGGAGACGCTCGTGGAGGTGAATGAAAGGGTGGGGAACTGCTCGACGTCGAAGAAGTCCGCGCTGCGGACGTGGCCGTCGCGGTTCTCGTCGCCGGAGTTGAAGCTGGCGGCCTGGATCGTGGCGGTGACGTTGGCGTCGGCCACGGTTTCACCCAGCGTCAGGGTGGCGGCCACGTCGGTGAACTTCCCGCGGACCTTGGAGATGCCGGCGTGGCGGACGGTGAAGCCCACCGCGCTGTGGGCGGCGTCAAAGTTCCACGTGCCCTGGCTCAGGCCTACGGTTTCAACAGCTGTTGCAGTCATGGTTTCTCCTTGGGGAATGTACTTGGGAAATACGTTGGATACGGCGTTCAGGACCCGGGGGCCGAATCCTTCACCGGGTATAAGCATGCGTTTGCATCTAATATTCCCCAGGCGGGACATTTTTTTAAAAAGTTTTCAACCGGCCCGTGGCCACTGTGGCGCCCGAGTCTGGGAATTCCCTGATTAACCCCCATCCCCGTAACTTTGAGAAACTTGGACACATGCCCCGAGTCACTGTTCACCTTCTGCGCCATGGCGAGGTATTTAACCCCGACGGCGTCCTGTACGGCAGGCTTCCCGAATTCCACCTCTCCGACCGTGGCCGTGCCATGGCGGACATGGTGGCCGGGCACTTCAAGGACCTGGCAGAGCGGGGCGCCGCCCCCGTCCACCTGGTGGCCTCGCCGCTGGACCGTGCGCAGGAAACAGCGCAGCCCACGGCAGCCGCCCTGGGCCTGGACATCGTCACGGACCCGCGCATCATCGAGGCGGAAAACCACTTTGAAGGCATGAAGGTCAACAAGGCCGAGCTCCTGAAGCCGCGGCACTGGCGCTACTTTGCCAACCCGCTGCGCCCGTCCTGGGGTGAGCCCTACGCAGCCCAGGCGAAACGCATGCTCGAAGCGGCACGGGACGCCCGGCGTCGTGCCTTCGAGTTGGGCGGGGAAGGCGCGCAGGCCATCATGGTCAGCCACCAGCTGCCCATCTGGGCCACCCGGCGCAGCGCCGAGGGCAAGCGGCTGTGGCACGACCCGCGCCATCGCGAATGCACGCTGGCCTCGCTGACTTCCCTCATCTTTGAGGGCGACGACGTCGTTGGCGTGCAGTACAGCGAACCCGCAGCGGTGCTTTTGCCCGGCGCAGCGACCACGCCCGGAGCCTGAATGTGCCGTCCGGGCTAGGCGAAAGCCACCTTTTCGACGTAATGTAGAAATTCCGATGGAAAAATCCGCCGTGCCACGGCACTGGAAAAGCGCAAGATGAAAGACAACTAGAGTGACTTCCTCGATGAGCCGCCGTTCACTGTTCGCCGCCACCGGCGCCGTGCTGGCCGTTGGCCTCGCCGCGTGCACGGCCAACGACCCCCTGGCTAAACAAGCCGTGGCCGGGGACAACAAGGGCTTCGTGGCCGGCGACGGTTCGGTCACCGAATACGCCGCGAACAAGCGCAGCGCACCCGTGGACTTTTCCGGGACGCTCTTCAAGGGCGGCACCGTCAGCGCCGCCCAGCTGCGCGGCAAGGTCACGGTCCTGAACTTTTGGTACGCGGCGTGTTCCCCGTGCCGGCTGGAGGCGCCTGACCTGCAGGCCCTGCACGTTGAGTTCGAACCCAAGGGCGTGGGGTTCCTCGGCGTGAACATCCGCGACGAGGCGCCCACCGCCGAGGCGTTCGAGCGCACCTTCAAGCTGACGTACCCGAGCATCATGGACAAGGACGGCGGCGTGCTGCTGGCGCTCTCCCAGCGCGACCTGGTCAAACCCTCCGCCGTGCCCACCACCTTGGTGCTGGACAAGCAGGGGCGTGTCTCCGCCCGGCTCCTGGGCACCGCGGACAAGGGCACGCTCAAGGCGCTGATCATCTCTGCACTGGCCGAGAAGTAGGGCCGGTGTCCACCAACCCATTTGCCGAAATCATTAGCAGCGGCTCCATGCTGCTGGCCATCCCGGTTGCCTTGCTGGCCGGGATTGTGTCATTTCTGTCGCCCTGCGTTCTGCCGCTGGTTCCCGGCTACCTCGGCTACGTCAGCGGACTGACCGGGGCCGACCTGCAAAAGCAGCGCAGGGGGCGCATGCTGCTGGGCATTGGGCTGTTTGTCCTGGGGTTTTCCGCCGTCTTCGTGCTGATCGGCGCCATGTTCGGCCAGCTGGGTGCGTGGCTGCGCACGCCCGACGCCGCCTGGGTGACACAGGTCCTGGGCGCCGTGGTCATCGTGTTGGGCGTAGTGTTTCTCGGGGGACTGGGGTGGTTCCAGCGGGACGTGAAGATCCATGCCAAGCCGCCGGCGGGCCTGTGGGGCGCACCCGTGCTTGGCATCACCTTCGGGCTGGGCTGGGCGCCGTGCATCGGCCCCACGCTGAGCGCGGTCCTGGCCCTGACCTACTTTGACGGCAGCACGGCGGCCAAGGGCGCGTTCTTGACGTTTGTGTACTGCCTGGGGCTCGGGGTGCCGTTCCTGCTGATCGCCCTGGGTGTCCGGCGCGGCCTGGGCGCCCTGGCGTTCTTCCGCAAGCACCGCCGCGGCCTGCAGTGGTTTGGCGGCGGGATGCTGGTGGCGCTGGGCGGACTGATGGTGACGGGCCTGTGGGGCACGTGGATCAACGAGCTGCAATTCTGGTTTGCCGGAGAAGTGAGACTGCCAATCTGATGAGGGAAAATTCGGTGCAAGACGTGCAAAGCAAGAAGCCGGCCAAGAACGATGTCGAGCTGCCCCGGCTGGGCTTCTTCGGCATGCTCCGCTGGGCCTGGCGGCAGCTGACGAGCATGCGGACCGCGTTGTTCCTGCTGCTTCTGCTCGCCGTGGCGGCTGTTCCGGGGTCCATTTTCCCCCAGCGCGCCTCCAACCCGTCCACGGTCACGCAATATTTGTCGGACCACCCCACCTCCGGGCCCATCATGGACTGGTTCAAGCTTTTCGACGTGTACTCGTCGCCGTGGTTTGCCGCCATCTACCTGCTCCTCTTCACCTCCCTCGTGGGATGCGTGCTGCCCCGGGCCAAGATCCACTGGAAGGCCATGCGCTCGGTGCCCCCGCGCACGCCCAAGCGGCTGTCCAGGCTGGCCGAATACGGCACCGTGGAAATTCCGGCCGGCAGCGGCGTTGACGCAGACCAGGCCATCAAGGATGCCGCAGCCGTCCTGAAATCCCGGCGCTACCGGGTGGACGTGCGCGACCTTGGCTCGGACCGGCCGTCCGTGGGCGCGGAAGTGGGCTTCCTGAAGGAAGTGGGAAACCTGGTCTTCCACATCTCCATCCTGGGCGTCCTCGCATCCGTGGGCTTCAGCGGGCTGGCAGGGTACAGCGGCCAGCGCGTGGTGGTGGAAGGCGATACCTTCGTCAACACCCTGGTGGGCTATGACACCTTCACTCCCGGCGCCTACTTCAACAGCGACCGCCTGAGCCCCTACTCCGTCAAACTGGACAAGCTCGTGGTCAAGTACGACAGGGAATCGCCGGGCCACTACGGCCAGCCCATCGACTTCACGGCCTCGCTGACCACCAAGGACGGCGCCGGCGCCCCCGCCAAGCAACAGATCCTGAAGGTCAACGATCCCGTCTCCATCGGCGGCACCAACATCTACCTGGTCGGCAACGGCTACGCCCCGGTGGTGACCGTCAAGGACGGCAAGGGCAACATCGCCTTCCAGGGGCCGGTGGTCACCATCCCCACGGACGGCGCCTACACCTCATTGATGGTCATTAAAGTTCCTGACGCCAAGCCCAAGGAACTGGGCTTCGTCGGCTTTTTCCTGCCCACGGCCCTTATCGACAGCAAGGGTGTGGCGTACGGCTCCGACCCCGACCCGTTCAACCCGCAGCTGAACCTCAATGCCTACACCGGCGACCTGGGCCTGGACAACGGCGTGCCCCGCAACGTCTACACCCTGGACACGTCCAAGATGAAACAGATCAACGGCCGCGACCTGAGGGCCGGCGGCATCGTGCTGGCGCCCGGGCAGAGCTACAAACTGCCGGAGGGCAACGGCACCATCAGTTTCGACGGCATCAAGCGCTTCGCCGCGCTGGACATCCGCCACGACCCGGGACAGGTCTACGTGCTGGTGTTTGCCGTCCTGGCCCTGGCCGGGCTCATGGCCTCACTCTTCCTCAACCGCCGCCGCGTGTGGATCCGCACCGGCAACCACCCGGACGGACGCACCATGGTGGAATTCGGCCTGCTGGCCCGCGGCGAGGACCACCGTTTGGCCGGGGAAGCAGCGGCCATCCACAAGGCACTCCACGTGAAGTGGGTGGTGCCACAAGCCCCGCAGGGGGAAGATGGAAAACAGCCGTCCAGCCATCAAGGCGACACCGGAACCGATGCCGCCGTGTCAAGTACCGTGTCAAGTAAGGACCACTAATGCCAACAATCAATGATGGCCTCGCCCTGCTCAGTGAGCAGTTCATGCTCATGGCCGGGCTGGCCTACGCCGTTGCGTTTTGTGCCTACGCCTGGGATCTGGTGACCTACAGCAAGGCTGTCCGCCGCGGCCTGGCCGTGGCGGACGAGGCCGGGAATGCCCGCTCCGTGCCCGCCCAGGCCGACCGGCTCGTGGGCGTTGGCGCCGCAGGAAGCATCGGCCAGGACCTCGGCGCGGGGCCCCTGGACCGCGGCGTGCGCCCCAGCAGCAAGACGCACGCCGGTTCGGACGGCATCACCGCCGGCGATTCCATGCGCTACGGCAAGGAAAAGCGGCGCGCAGCGAGGGTCGCCGTGGCCATCACCATCGTGGCCGCCGTCGTCCAGGGCCTGGCGGTGCTGTTCCGCGGCCTGGCTGCCGGGCGGGTGCCGTGGGGCAACATGTACGAATTCTGCACCACCGGCGGGTTCACCGTGGCGCTGATCTTCCTGCTCGTGCTAACCCGCCGCGACCTGCGCTTCCTGGGCACCTTCGTCATCGGCCTGGTGCTGGTGATGATCACGGCCGCCTCGGTCGCCTTCTGGACGCCCGCCGGGCACCTGGTGCCGGCGCTGCAGAGCTACTGGCTGATCATCCACGTCTCCATCGCGGTCATGTCCTCCTCGCTGTTCACCTTGACCTTCGCGATGTCGGTGCTGCAGCTGCTGCAGTCCCGCCGCGAGGCCTCCATTTCTTCCGGGAAGCCGGACAAGTTCCCGGCCATGCGGCTGGTACCGAACGCGCTGAGCCTGGAAAACATGTCCTACCGCATCAACGGCATCGCCTTTGTGGGCTGGACCCTGACGCTGATGTTCGGTTCCATCTGGGCCGAGAAGGCATGGGGCCGCTTCTGGGGCTGGGACCCGAAGGAAGTGTGGACGTTCGTCATCTGGGTGGCCTACGCCGGCTACCTGCACGCCCGCGCCACCCGCGGCTGGACCGGCACACGCGCCGCCTGGCTGTCCATCGTGGGCTACCTGTGCGTGGTCTTCAACTTCACGATCGTGAATGTGTACTTCGCCGGCCTGCACTCCTACGCCGGCGTGGGAAGCAGCTAGGCAGCTTCCGGCCCGCCCGCGGGCCGGGTGTACAGCTGTGGCGGGTCTGCTCCGTTGGGACCCGCCACAGCTGTACTTTCGACGGAGGGGAACACCGGCCAGGTCGCCATTTCTGTACAGCCGGACACTCCGGCGGAGCGCGCGATGGGACTTTGCCCAGGCAATGTCCTTGCTGGTCGCCAAAAAGCCGCGCAGGGATTGTCCGGCCAGGTTCCCGGGGTCGTTCCGGCCTCCCTGGACCAACATCCGGGCGGTCTTGGTGATGGCGGCCCGCCCGCCGGCCAGCATGTCATCCTTGTTGATCAGCACCTGGTGCCAGCCGAGTGATTTCGTGATGAAGTTCCGGTCGTGGTCCTTGCCCTGTTGTTCGGGCGTGAAGTTGTGGCCGCCCTCGTACTCCGCACAGGTCCGGTATTCCTCACAGCAAAGGTCAGGGGAGACCAGTGTGTTTCCGTCCGCATCGAGGAGGTCGATGTTGGGCTCGAGCCGTGGCAGTCCCGAGCGTGCGAAAAGCAGCCGCAGCCTGGTCTCCGGGGGGCGGGTCCGCGCCAACGCGGACCAGTTCCATGGCCTCGCGCAAACGGAGAATGCGCCGTGCGCCCCCGCGGCCGGCAAGGTAGGCGTTCAGGGGATCGAGTATGACCATGGCGGTTTTGGGCGGCCCGAAGGGGCGTCTGTGTTCGCACACCACCTGGTCCCCCACGGCCACCAGTTCGTCCAGCGACAGCAGCGGCGCCAAGTCCAGGAAGGTGCGCTGTGCCGAGGTCACGGGAACCCCCGCCAATCACGACGACGTCGCCATCCGCAAGTTCCAGCCGGGGCCCCGCCACATGGCGCCGCCGGGGCACGCCGGCACCCGTGGGCCGGGCCAGGTGCACGGGCTGGTCTTCCATCCACCGGCAGGGCAGGTACAAGCCGTGGATTTTGGCGGCCGTCACATGGCTGGCCACGCCGGCGTCCGTGCCTTCCGTGTAGGGCCGGCACGCGTCGAACAAGTCAAGCGGTGCATCCTTGTGGACGCGAATGCCACGGCTGGGCGTCCACAGGTCCGCGGGAGGGGTGCGTGAACGGGGGACCCCCAGCTGGCGCGCCTGCTCCACGGTGAACGGGCGTCCAGCAAGGCCAGGGGGGAGCGGAGCCGGATTTGTCATGGCTCCATTAGCGCTGAAACTGCTGCGCCAAAGGTGGGTTCTACTGCCGGATCGCGGAATCTGTGGATAACGCCCGCCCCGATGCGTCAGTGCTGGGTTTCGTCTTTCGGGTGCTGCTCGCGAAGCTTTGCCTCGCGGGCGTCGAGTTCGGCCCGAAGCTTGCGGAGGCGGTCCGCCTCCGCCTTGTGGGCCCGGGCCACCTCAAGGTTGCGGAGGAAGGCCGGATCGTCGTCCGGCGCCGTGAACCGTGCGGTCCCGGAACGCAACGGGCGGCGGGTGGCGGGTTCGCCGGCGGCAGCGTAGTGCGGGCGGCCCAGAAAAAGCCACAGGATGACGCCGACCAGCGGCAGCAGCACGATCACCAGGATCCAGACGGGCTTGGGCAGGCTCCGGACATCTGTGGACTCGCTGCGGATGCAGTCGATGAGCCCGTAAATGAAGAGGACCACACCAAAGATCACTGGGATATAGCGCATGCTTCATTCTATCGTCGAGAGGCAAATTGGGCTCCGGGCCATCGTCCAGAATCACCGGCTAAACTTGCACCCGTGGCATTCTTCAAATACTCCCTGATCCGCGGCCTGCTGTTTCTGGCGTTCTTCCTGGTGGCGCACCTTGCCCTGCAGCTGAGCCCGTTGACGTCGGCCCTGGCGGCGGCCCTGTGTGCGTTCGTGGTGAGCTTCTTCCTCCTGCGCAAGCAGCGCGACGGCGCCACGGCTGTCATTGCCGACCGCTTCGCACCGACGGCGGACACCACCCAGTCTGCAGCCGCCGTGGCCGATGCCGACGCCGAGGACGCACTCGTGGACGCCAACCCGGACGTCTGGGTCGACGCGGACCGGCCCGGCAGGAAGCCGCGCACCCAGCCCGAGGGCTGACCCGCCAGGCAGCAACAGGCGGCACCCCACAGCACCGATGGTGGAAAGGACAGGCCCATGCGCTGGATGGAGACTGAGCGGCTGGCCATGGTCGAAACGTTCCGTGGTGCCGATCCTGACGCCCCGACGCTGTGCGAGGGGTGGAACGTCCGGCGCCTGCTGGCCCATCTGGTGATGCGGGAGCATGCGCCACTGAAGCAGCTGCTCGACGCAGCGTCCCGGCCGGTGCCGGGCAGTGAAAGGCGGCTCGGCGACGTCGCGGCGGCAGCCCTCACCCCCGCCGGCTATGGCGGGCTCCTGGCACGGTTCGCGGCCGGCACCGGGACGGCCAACCCCATGACCTGGCTGGGCGATTCGGTCCAGCTCGTGGAATACGTGATCCACCACGAGGACGTCCGCCGCGGCGGCGGCAACCACCAGCCCCGGTCCCTGCCACCGGGACAGCTCGACGCGCTGTGGGCCAGGCTGCCGCTGATGGCGAGGATGGCCTACCGGCGCAGCCCCACCGCCGTCACGATCGCCGCCAAGAACCATCCCGCCGTACCCGTGCACAAAGGCTCCGGCAGGGTCCTTGTCAGCGGTGACCCGGTGGAGGTGGCGCTGTACATTTCCGGGCGCCAGCGCGCCGCGGACGTGGATGTCACGGGCAGCGGCGCGGCCCTGGACGCGTTCCTGGAATGGTCGGCACGGGAAACGTAGCCGCCCGGCCCTGGGGCTACAGGCCCGTCAGGACCATCGCCACGGCAAACAGGACACTGAATCCCAGGTTGAGCAGCCCGGTCTGTTTGAGCACCGGGATCAGGCTCTTGCGCTTCTTGCCCTTGAGCATCAGCCAGCTGGGCATGAGCATGAACGGCACCAGCAGCAGCACCAGCAGCAGCCAGGGCTTGGCCGGCACCAGCACCATCATGATGGCCACCGACACCCCCAGCATCACCACGTAGCTCAGCCGCGCATGCCGGTCCCCGAGCCGCACGGCCAGCGTGCGCTTGCCCACCTCACGGTCCGTGGGGATGTCGCGGACATTGTTGGCCATCAAAAGTGCGACGGCGATGAGCCCGGTTGCGACGGACCCGAGAACCGCCGCCGTGCTCACGGCCCCGGCCTGGGTGAAGGTGGTGCCGAGGGTGGCCACCGGGCCGAAGAAGAAGAACACGAACACGTCGCCCAGGCCCATGTAGCCGTAGGGGTTCTTGCCGCCGGTGTAGCCCCATGCGGCAATGACGGCCCCGGCACCCACCAGCAGCAGCCACCACGCCTGGGACAGGATCACCAGGACCAGTCCGGCCACCATGGCCAGGCCAAGGGCGCCAAAGGCGGCCATCTTCACCTGCCGGGGCGCGGCGGCGCCGGAGCCGACCAGGCGCAGCGGGCCCACCCGCACCTCGTCGGTGCCTCGGATGCCGTCGGAATAGTCGTTGGCATAGTTGACGCCCACCTGCAGCAGCAGGGACACAAGCGCGGCGAGCAGAGCCCGGCCCCAGTGCAGGCCGCCCAGGTCATACGCGGCGGCGGTGCCGATGATCACGGGGGCAACAGCCATCGGCAGCGTCCGCAGGCGCGCGCCTTCAATCCATTGACCAACAGTGGCCACAGCTACTCCTTATGCACGGGGCGGCAAAAACGTGTCAGCTTCCATTGTGCCGGGTGGGTGTCAGCTCCCGGCCGCCGCCGCGTCCGCCAAAAGCGCCAAAATGGCGGTCCTGTCCGGTTTTCCCGTGGCCAGCACGGGCAGCTCGGAGACGAACACCACAGTCTTGGGCACCAGGTGCGGCTCCAAAACCGCCGCCGCACCGGCCCACAGCTCCTCACGGGAGCAGGTGCCAACCACCATGGCGGCCACCTGCTGGCCCCACTCCACGGAGTCCACCGGCCCCACAAAGGCCTCGCGGACGCCCTGCACCCGGTGCAGCCCGTCGGCCACCGCCGCCGCCGAAATCTTCAGCCCGCCGGAGATGATGACGTCATCCACGCGGCCCAGCACGCGCAGGCGTCCCGCGCCGTCCAGCTCGCCGAGGTCGCCGGTTTCATACCAGCGCACGCCGTCATCAGACTCGGTGAAGGCGGCCGCCGTCAGCGCAGGGTCGCCCAGGTACCCGGTGGCCAGGACCGGCCCGCCCAGCCGGACCCGGCCGTCGCGGAGGGCGAGCTCCACGCCGTCGAGCGGGACGCCGTCGTACACGCAGCCGCCGCAGGTTTCGCTCATGCCGTAGGTGGTGACCACGTTGACGCCGGCGGCGCGCGCGGCTTCCAGCAGCACGGGGCTGGCGGGGGCGCCGCCCAGCAGGATGGCGTTGAAGCGGCGCAGCACCGTGAGCGTCGCAGCGGAAGGGTTGCTGAGCAGGCGCGTGAGCTGGGTGGGGACCAGGGAGGTGTAGCGCACCGTGTCGGTCAGCTCCAGGGCCGCCGCCGTGAACGCCTCCGCCGTGAAGCCGCCGGAGAGGTCCATGGACCACGGGCGGGTGCCGGCAAAGAGGCTGCGCACCAGCACCTGCAGGCCCGCCACGTAGTGCACGGGCAGGGCCAGCAGCCACTGCCCTTCACCGCGCAGCGCCATGGCCGTGCCCACCGACGACGCGGCGAGGGCGTCCACACTGAGCATGGTGCGCTTGGGCGTGCCGGTGCTTCCCGAGGTGCGCACGACGGCGGCAATGTCCGTTTCGCTGCCGGCCGGCAGTCCCAGCTCGCCCGGGGGGATGGGGGCGAAGCTGCCGTCGGCGGCGATTTCCACGGCGGGGCCCTCGCCGGAAAGGGCCGCGGCGAGTGCCTTGAGCAGGGGCTCGATGTCCATGGTTGCGGCCCCGCCTAAAAGTAGTAGGGGAAGTTGGACCAGTCGGGGTCGCGCTTTTCCAGGAAGGCCTCCTTGCCCTCCACGGCCTCGTCGGTCATGTAGGCGAGCCGGGTGGCCTCGCCGGCGAAGACCTGCTGGCCGGCCAGGCCGTCGTCGGCCAGGTTGAAGGCGAACTTGAGCATGCGGATGGCCTGCGGGGACTGGCGGGCAATGTCCGCGGCGTACTCCAGTGCGGTGTTTTCCAGGTCTGCGTGGTCCACGGCCTCGTTGACGGCGCCCATGCCGACCATGTCCTCGGCGGAGTATTCACGGGCCAGGAAGAAGATCTCCCGGGCCGCCTTTTGGCCGACCTGGCGGGCCAGCAGCGCGGAGCCGTAGCCGGCGTCGAAACTTCCCACGGTGGCGTCGGTCTGCTTGAATTTCCCGTGCTGGCGGGAGGCGATGGTGAGGTCGGAGACCACATGCAGGGAGTGCCCGCCGCCCGCGGCCCAGCCGTTGACGACGGCGATGACCACCTTGGGCATGGTGCGCATGAGCCGCTGGACTTCCAGGATGTGGAGGCGGCCGGCGCGGGCGGGGTCGATGGTTTCCTTCGTCTCGCCGTCGGCGTACCGGTAGCCGTCGCGGCCGCGGATGCGCTGGTCGCCGCCGGAGCAGAAGCTGTGCCCGCCGTCCTTGGGGGAGGGGCCGTTGCCGGTGAGCAGCACGGTGGCCACGTCCGGCGTCATGCGCGCGTGGTCCATGGCGCGGTAGAGCTCGTCCACGGTGCCGGGACGGAAGGCGTTGCGCACCTCGGGGCGGTTGAAGGCGATGCGGACGGTGGGCAGGTCCCTGATGATGCCGCCTGCCGCGTCCCGTTCCACCTGGCGGTGGTAGGTCATGTCGGTGAAGTTGAAGCCCTCCACCACGCGCCAGCGGCTGGGGTCAAAGATGTCGGAAACCTGCTCGGGGAGATTGTCTGCGCTCACCCTCACGATCTTAGCGGCCCGGCGGAGGTCAGCTGATGCAGAATTCATTGCCTTCGGGGTCGGCCATGGTGATCCAGGAGTGCGGGCCCTGGCTGGCCTCCCACAGGAAAGTGGCGCCGCGGGCCTCAAGGCGCGCCCGCACCTCCGCCTTGTCCCCGCCGCCGAGCCGCACGTCCCAGTGGATGCGGTTCTTGCCGGACTTGTCACGGCCCCCGGACTGGAACAGGATCCGCGGCTGGCCGCTGCCGGCAGCCGGGCCGGCGGTGATGGCCTGGCCGTCCTTCCAGACCAGGACTCCGTTGTGCTCCATGGTCTGCCCGGCAGTGGCATAGCCCTGTTGCACCATGGTGCGGATGAAGGCCTCATCGGAGGGCTCCACGTCCCACCCCATGGTTTCCGCCCACCAATCGGCCAGGTCGTGGGGCCTGAGGGCGTCGACAACGATCTGCAGTGAATAGGCCATGCAATTAGTCTGCCGTGCCGCGGATGGGCCGTCCAGCATCCGCCGGGGTAGAACCCGGGGCGGGTTGTGCCCCTGGTGCACCAGGGGCGCAACCCGGGCTGAACCCATCCCCGGCGCGATAGTGTTTTGCCATGACGACCATTGCCCCTGTAACCCTGCACGGAAAGTACGTGACCCTCGAGCCGCTGAGCCCGGACCACCACGACGGGCTGGTGGCTGCGGCCTCCGACGGCGAGCTGTGGAACCTCTGGTACACCTCCGTCCCCCGCCCCGAGGCCATGGCGGCGGAGATCGGGCGCAGGCTGGCACTGCAGGAATCCGGCATGATGGTGCCGTTCACCACGCGCCTGAACGATCCCGCAACGGGGGAACCGGGCAAGGTCATCGGCATGACCACCTATTGCAACATTGTCCCCGAGCTGCCGCGCCTGGAAATCGGCTATACGTGGAATGCGGCCAGCGTCCAGGGCACGGGCACCAACCCGGACAGCAAGCGCCTGCTGCTGGGCCACGCCTTTGAAACGCTCGGCTGTGTTGCGGTCGAATTCAACACGCACTGGATGAACATGCAGTCCCGCGCGGCCATTGCCCGCCTCGGGGCCAAGCAGGACGGCGTGCTGCGCTCGCACCGGGCCATGCCCGACGGCTCCCTGCGCGACACCGTGGTCTTCTCGATCCTGGCCAACGAATGGCCGCAGGTCCGCAACGGCCTGGACCTGCGGATCGCCAAGAACCGCTGATGCTGCCCGGGCCGCACTGGGAGGGCGCCGTCAACGCCCGGCTGCTCATCGGCGACATCTACCGGATGGGCCGCAGCGAGTGGCTCACCGAGCGGGGATGGCAGCAGGTATACCAGGACGGCGTCCGCACGGTGATCGACCTGCGGAACCCCGGCGAGAGGAAGCGCCGGCCCAGCGACCCGGTGGTGGGGGACGGCGCACTGGCCGGGTTCGACGTCGTCAATGCCCCTACGGAGGACCCGGACAACGCCGAATACCAGGCGATGGTCCAGCCCTATATGAACCACCCGCGGCTGTACGCGGAAATCCTGCGGCTGTTTCCCGGGCGCGTGGCCGCGGTGTTCAAGGTGCTGGCGGCCGCGCGGGGCAAGGTGGTGATCCATTGTTCGGCCGGGCGGGACAGGACGGGGCTGGTGGCGTCGCTGCTGCTGGCGCTCGCCGGGCAGGCGGACCAGGCGGCAGGGCAGGACGAGCTGGCGTCCCGGGGGATCAACAGCTGGCATTTGGTGGCACCCGTCAAGCACCCCTATGAACGGTACCTGGCGGAGGAGGAGATGGCGCCGATCGTTGCCGACCGCAGGCAGGCGCTGGCAGGCTTTGTCGGCGGCCTCGACGTGCGTGCGTTCCTGCTGGCGAACGGTGTCACCAAGCAGGAGATCGACGCCGTCGTGGCCCGGTGCCGGCGGCCCTGAGCGGCCGTGTTGCCGCCCGCCCGGAGCCGCGGGTACGTTGGAAGGACCACAGGCTGGATCCGCCCCAACGACTCGAGGCACCGTGCGCTTCCCCCGGCAATTCAAGAACTGGCTGTTCAACACCCCCGGCCTCGCGGAGACGGCCACATTCAGCGGGGCCGCCGGCCGTGCCGCCGAACGCGCGGCGGCCGCCAGCCCCCGGGAGGGCCTGGCCCAGGCACAGGACATCGTCCGGCAGCTCGCCACGGAAGGCCACAAGCCGTGGACCGGGCAGCGCCTGGAGGACTACCTCTTTAGCGCGCGCATCCTGGCCGGCCAGGCGCTGGGCATGGTGCCCTTTGACACCCAGCTGCTCGCCGCCGCCACCATGCTGCAGGGCACCGTGGTGGAGATGGACACCGGCGAGGGCAAGACCCTCGTGGGCGCGCTCGTGGCGGCCGCCCAGGCCCTGGGCGGCCGCCGCGTCCATGTCCTGACGGTCAATGACTACTTGGCGCAACGGGACGCAGCCTGGATGGGGCCCTATTACGAGGCCCTGGGCATCACGGCCGCGTCGGTGACCTCCGCCGGCACCCCGGAGGGGAAACGGCAGGCGTACCGGGCCGGCGTCGTGTACGTCTCCGTCAACGAACTCGGCTTCGACGTCCTGCGCGACCGCAGCCGCACCGCACCGGACCAAGCCGTGCTGCAGCCCTTTGACGCGTGCATCGTGGACGAGATCGATTCGGTGCTGGTGGACGAGGCCGTGGTCCCGCTGGTCCTGGCCGGCCGGGCGCGCAGCGAACTGCAGGGCGTGGACGTGGCGGATTTTGTCCGGGGGCTGGAGCCCGGCACCGACTACACCGTGGAAGCGGACCGGCGGAACGTTTCGCTGACCGACGCCGGGATCGGGCGCGCCGAGGCGAGGTGGCCCGGTGTCGAGCTTTACTCGGCGGAGGGCACGCCCCTGTTTTCCTCCATCAACACGGCACTGCACGCCGAGGTGCTCCTGCAGCGGGACGTCGACTACATCGTGCGTGACGGCCAGGCCCAGATTGTCTCCGATTCCCGCGGCCGGGTGGCGCAGGGGCAGCGCTGGCCCGACGGGCTGCAGGCGGCCGTGGAGACGAAGGAAGGGCTGCTGAAGACCGAACAGGGCGAGGTCCTGGACCAGCTGCTGGTGCGCGACCTGGTTCGTTCCTTCGCCACCGTCACCGGCATGAGCGGCACCGCCGTGGCCGTCGCCGAATACCTGCGCACCCACTACCTGCTCGACGCCGGCCAGATCCCGCCGCACAAGCCGTGCATCCGCCAGGACCTGCCCGAGCGCATCTATGCCACAGCGGAACAGCGCGACGCCGCCGTCGTCGAGGCGGTCGTGGCCGCCCATGCCGCGGGGCGGCCGGTCCTCCTGGGGACGCACGACGTCGCCGCCTCCGAACGCTTCGCCGCCGCCCTGGGCGTACGGAACGTGGACTGCCAGGTCCTCAATGCCCGCAACGACGCGCTGGAGGCCGGCATCATTGCCGAGGCGGGGCGGAAGCACGCCGTCACGGTCTCCACGCAGATGGCCGGGCGCGGCACCGACATCCTGCTCGGCGGCAAGGGGGCCGGCACGGCGGCGCACGGCGAGGTGGCGGCGCTGGGCGGGCTGCTGGTGGTCATCGCGGGCCGGTTCTGGTCGCCCCGGCTGGACGCGCAGCTCCGCGGCCGCGCCGGCCGGCAGGGCGATCCCGGCGCCAGCATCATCTACTCCAGCATCGAGGACCCGGCGGCCAACGGGCAGGAGGTCCACGGCCTGGAACTGAGCAGTTCCCTCGCCGGGGAAGCGGACGACGCCGGCCTCGTCACCCGGGCGGGCGTGTCCCGGCTGCTGGACCGCACCCAGCGCCTCGCCGAGCAGGAGCGCTTCACCACGCAGGAAAATTCCTGGAAGTACAACGAGCTCATCGCCTACCAGCGGCGCGTGGTCCTGGCCGAACGCGACCGCATCCTCACGGACGACGCGGCAGCCATGGAACCGTTTGGCGAGGTGCAACGACTGGGGGAGCTGCGCCGTTCACTCGGTGCGGGGGAACTGGTGCGCGCCTGCCGGCAGATCATGCTGTTTGAACTCGATGCGCACTGGAGCGACCACCTGGCCCTGCTGTCCGAGCAGCGCGCCGCCATCCACCTGCGCGCCCTGGGCCGGCAAAACCCGCTGGATGAATACCGGCGCGAAACCATCTTCGCCTTCGAGGGGTTTTTGGACAGGGCCGCGGACAGCGCCCGGGAAACCCTGGCGGGCCTGGCCGTGGTGGACGGTGCCGCGGACTTGGCGGCGGCGGGCGTGCGCCGGGCGTCGTCCACGTGGACCTACGTGGTGGATGAGAACCCGTTCGCGAGCCAGGGCGACGCTGCGGTGAAATGGCTGCTGAAAAAGCTGGGCAAATAGGCTGCCGCAACGCGGCGAAAAGGCGAATACTTGAGGCACCGGCATGTACACCGCAACGCCGTCTTGAAGGGGAGGCCGCCGTGGCGCAACTCCATTACGCCGCCATCATGTCGCTGGACGGCTACATCAACGACGCCGACGGCAATTTTGACTGGGGCGTGCCGGACGACGACGAGCATGCGTTCATCAACGGCCTGGAACGCCCCATCGGCACCTACCTGTACGGACGCCGCCTGTACGAGACCATGAAGGTCTGGGAAACCATGTACGGGCAGACGGACCTGACCCGCGTGGCGCGCGACTTTGCCAACCTGTGGCACCTGGCGGACAAGGTCGTGTATTCGCGGACCCTGACGCAGGCGGACACCGCCAGGACCCGCATCGAGACCGCCTTTGACCCGGACGCCGTGCGCGCCCTGAAGGCCGACGCCGGTGCGGACCTCTCCGTGGGCGGCGCCGGGCTGGCGGGGCAGGCCTTCGCCGCCGGGCTGGTGGACCAGGTCCACCTGTTCATCGCCCCCATCATCGTCGGCGCCGGGACCCGCGCCCTGCCCGACGCCGTCCGGACCCGGCTGGAACTGCTGGACCGGCGCAGCTTCGACAACGGCGTCGTCCATCTCCACTATGCGGTGCGTGGCGGCTAGGCCACCATCCCCCACAGCAGCCAGGCGGACGATGCGGCGCAGGCGGCGATGACCAGGGCAAACCCGGCCAGCCACACGAAGGACGGGACGCCCGTGGAGCGGGAGAGGATCCAGGCGTCGGAGCTGGCCAGCCGGTTCCGGCGGCTGGTGTGCACGGCCGCCACCTTGAAGAAGTCGCGCACCGACCCCACACCCAGGGCGATGCCGAGGGCAAGGACCACATAGCTGACCGTTGCGGGGCCGGCCAGCATCACGAGTGCCTGGGCCACGGCCGCACTGGCCAGGGCCACCAGGATGCCGGTGGCGTTGCGCAGAAACACCAAGGCCACGAGCAGCACCAGGGCGCCGATGGACATGGCGGCGCCGGCCCATCCCGCCGTCACAGACCAGACCAGCGCCGCGCCCACCACGGCCGGGGCCGGGTAGCCCCAAAAGCCGGACCACGTGGCGCTGAAGCCGCGCCGGCCGCTGCTGACCAGCTGCCCGGAATGGTCCAGCCCGATCGTCAGCCCGTGGATGTAGCGGCCGGCCATGAGAGCGGCGAACGCATGGCCGAGCTCGTGCACAAACGTCACATACAGCCCGAACCAGCGCCACGACGCGCGCGGGATGCTCAGCACGACGGCGGCCGCCACAATTGCCGCCAGCACGGAAACGGGCACGGCGGGCGCGGAGCTGCGGACAAATCCGGCCAGCACGGCGTGCCACCAGTCGGCGGCGGCGTTGAGCGGTTGGTCAATGTTCACCGTGGAAGCCTATGCCACCAGGCTGGGTGCCCGTGTCCATCCGCTGGGCGTGAAACCATTTGCCCGCCCGGCGCCAGGCAGGGTTGGGTGGAACCCATGGCCAACATCCTGACCCTCGGCGGCGCCGCGTGGCTGGGCCGGACCATCGCGGAACGGGCCCTGGCCGCCGGGCACCGCGCCACCTGCCTGGCCCGCGGGGAATCCGGCGGGTCACCGGCAGGCGCGGCCGCCGTCGTGGTGGACCGTGGCGGGCCCGGCGCCTACGCCCGGCCCGCCACGGAGCACTGGGACCTGGTGGTGGGACTGCCCATGACCCCGCCCATGCCCGGACCGCCGTGGAGGCCCCCTCGCCCCGGGCCCGGCGGTGGGTCCTGGTGTCCTCGTGCTCCGTCTACGCCGACCACTCCGTCCCGGGCGCCCGCGAGGACGCCGTGCTGCTCCGGCCGCTGGAGTCCACGCAGGCCGACGGTCCGGAGCTGTACGGGGAGGCCAAGTCGGGGTGCGAACGGCTGACCAGGGCGACCCGCGGGGACGGGGCGCTGGTGGTCCGGTCCGGGCTGATCGGCGGCCTCGGAGGTCCCACCGGCCGCAGCACGTACTGGCCGCTGCGCGTGGCGGACCGGCGGGAACCGGTGCCGGCACCCTGGCAGGACGGCGGCGGCCACCGGCAGTACGTGCAACTCATCGACGTCCGCGACCTCGCCGCCTTTATCCCGCAGGCCGGGCTGGCCGGCCGCACGGGTGCCGTCAATGCGGTGGGGGCCGCCGTGCCGCTGGCCGCCGCGCCCATTTCGGCCCGCGAGGCCGCCACCACCAACCCTCAGCTTGCCCCCTACCCGCTGTCCGCCATGGACGACGACGGCGTAGGGCCCTGGAGCGGGCCGCGGTCCCTGCCGCTCGTGTTGCCGTTGGACGGGGGCTACGCTGGTTTTGCGCAGCGCTCCGATGCCCGGGCGCTGGAGTGGGGCCTGGTGCGGCGCCCGCTCGCGGAGACGTTCGGCGACATCATCGCCGCCGAGGCGCCGTGGGCCGGGCGCCAGCTTGCCTCCGGGCCCGGCGCGGCGGACGAGGCGGAACTCATCGAATCCGCCCGGCTGAGGGGTGTCCGCCCCGGCGCCTGGACGGGGCCGCAGTGGAACGAGGGCCGCCCCGTCTCACCAGGCGGCGGCGAGGAGCTCGCCCAGGAGGGCGCCGTCGTCGGCCTCCAGTCCGCGGGAGGCGAACCAGGTGCACATGTTCCGGCAGTCGCGGGCCAGCAGCTCCGTGGCCTGCAGGTTTCCGGCCAGGTCCACCAGCTGCGGCAGGTCGATGACCACCAGGCGGTCACCGGCGGCCAGCACGTTGTAGGGGGAGAGGTCGCCGTGGGCAAAGCCCATCCGCGCGAAGCCAAGCATGGCCTCCACCACCTGTTCCCAGTACCCGCGCAGCTGCACGGGCCCCGGGTGGGTGGACTGCAGGCGCGGCGCGGCCGCCCCGGGGTGGGCGGGATCCCCAATGAACTCCATCATGATCTCTGTCCCGAAGATCTGGACCGGGTAGGGAACGCGAATGCCGGATTCGTGTGCCAGGCGCAGGTACGTCCATTCGGCGTCGGCCCAGCGTGCGGCTTCCACGGCCCGGCCGTACGTGCTCCCGCCCTTGATGGCGCGGGCGTCGCGGGATCGCCGCACGGAACGCCCCTCGGTGTAGGCCTCCGAGCGGTGGAACAGGCGTTGGTCCGCGGACCGGTAGCGCTTGGCGGCGAGCAGTGCGCTGCGGGACCCGGTGGCGCGTTCCACGAGGAAAACGTCCGCCTCCTTGCCCGTCTTCAGCACGCCGAGGTCGGTGTCAACGGCCGCGGCGTCCTCGATGACAAAGTCCGGATAGGGTGCGGGCCCGCGCATGAGCCTTTCGAGCTCGGGCCAGGTGGACCACCGCTGGTTTTCGGCCAGGGAATCGTCCAGCATGTTCCAATCGGCTGGGCGGGGATCCGGGTCAAAGCTGTCGCGCGGGGGCGTACGGCGGCGGAGCTTGATGGGTGAAAAAGAGGGTGTTTCGAGGTGCTGTTGGTCAGCAGAAAACTTCATGGGTGAATCGACTCCTGTGGAAGGACAAGCTGATGTTTTGGGCGCGAACGGCTGCACGAACATTCATGGGGTCCTCCTTAGGGTCGAATACCGGCAAGTTTGCGGAACACTGCCAGTTGACCACGCGCCGGCGCGGGGTGTCAACGAAAATTGTGCTGCCGGGCGGTGGTTGCCGAAAGCGCGGGGCGGCCATGGCGCTCAGGAGCCCGGCGGCACCAGGGCTTCGCTGCGCAGCCGGCCCCACGCGACGAAACCGAACAGCGCTACTGCCGCCTGTGCCATGAACAGGAAGATCAGCACCGAGCCCTGCGCGGACAGGGCTGTACCGCCAAGGGACGCCACGGAGGAGGCGGCAATCGGGAGCCACGACCAGCGGGAGCGGGCGGCAAGCCCCACGAGTCCTGCGGGCAGCAGCCCGGTGAGGAAGCCTGAGGCGAGGACGGTGGCAGTGGGGAAGCGGGAGAGGCCGCCGGGGCCGGCCAGGCTCCCGTAAAGGGCCAGCGCTGGCAGCAGGGAGGCGGCGGCAAAAACCACCGCCACCAGCACGGGTGCCGCCAGGTCGGCCGGGCGGAACCGGCGCAGGGCGAGGTCCCGCACCAGCGGCCCGGACAGGGGCGCCTTGCGAAACCAGGCCAACCCGTACAGCGCGGCGCCAACGCCCACCAGCGGTGCGATCCAGGAAGCGGCCACATAGGGCAGCAGGCTGCCGGACGAAAGCGGCAGGCCCAGGGAAATCGTGAAGAACGCTGCCGGAATTTCCAGCGCAAACGATCCCACGGCCAGCCACCAGCCGACCTCAACCCGCCGCACCAGCAGGGCAAGGCCGGTGCACATGATCAGGGTCCCCAGGAGCCGGAACGCCAGGGAAAAGGCCTGCGAGGGGTCCGTGACCTGGCCAAACAAGATGTCCATGCCCCAACCCTATGCGTCCGGGTGTACGCGCGGACGGCCCGCCCGGAGCCCAAGTGCAGCGGCCCGGCATTGGGAGCCGCAGCCGCGGTCCCCGGGGCCATGTCTGTGACGGCTTCAACATCATTTTCCAGAACAGGGGTGATCCGCACTGCTTTGTCCCCCCGTCGGGGCCGCGCCGTGCTTGGATGGGAGAACACGGACGAAAGGCGGCCCTGACCATGACCCGCGGTATTTACATCAGCGCCACGACCCCCGGCTCCGGCAAGACGCTTGTCTCACTGGGCCTTGCCGACGCCCTGCACCGGCATGCCGACAGGATCGGCTTTTTCCGGCCCATCACCGCCGGTGCCGAACCCGATCCCACGGTGGCCATGCTCAGGCGCATTTACAGGCTCGACGCCGGGGTGTGCCGCAGCGGCATGAGCGGCGCCGAGGCGCGGGCACTCCTGGCGGCCGGCGAGCGCGCCGAAATCGATGCGCGCTGCGTGGAAATCTACAGCGACATCGCCAAGAAGTGCGACGTGGTCATTGTGGAGGGAACGGACCTCACCGGCCAGGACGCGGCCGTTGAATTCGACCTCAACGCCCGCCTGTCCAACAACCTGGGCCTGCCCGTGCTCGCCGTCGTTGGCGCCCGCGGCCTGACGGTGGAGGAAACGGCCGACGCCGTGGACGTGGCCCGCAAGGAACTCGTGGCGGCAAACTGCTCCCTGCTGGCCATGATGGTCAACCGTGCCGAACCGGGCGAAGCGGCGGCCATCAAGGCGGCCGTCCGTCCCGGCGCCAGCAGCCGTCCCGTCTACGTCATCCCGGAAATCCCCGAAATCTCCCTGCCCACGGTCGGCGAGGTGGCCGCGGCCCTGCAGCTGCGCCAAATCGCCGGCAGCCCCGAGATGGACCGCGACGTCCGCGCCATCAAGGTCGCCGCCATGACCGTGGGAAACTTCCTCCACCTGCTCGAAGCGAACGACCTGGTGATCGTCCCCGGCGACCGCGCCGACGTCATGGTTGCCTCCCTGGCCTCCGCTTTCTCGCCCGAATTCCCCGTCCCCGGCGGCATGATCCTCACCGGCGGGCTGGCCCCGGACCCCAATGTGCTCCCCATCTTGGCGCACGCGCCCTTCCCGGTCTTTACGTACGACGACGACACCTACAGTTCCGCGCGCGCCGTCAGCGAGGTGCGCAGCGAGATCCATTCGGGCCAGCGGAGGAAAGTGGCGGCGGCGATGGGGGCCTGGTCGCGCAGCGTGGACGAGGCGGAACTGCTCGAACGGGTGTCCCTGCCCCGCCCGGCCACCATGACGCCGCTGCGCTTCCTGCATGAGCTCGTCGAACGGGCCCGCAGCGACCGCAAGCGGATCGTTCTGCCGGAAGGCAACGACCCCCGGTTGCTGCAGGCGGCCGAGATCCTGCAACGGCGCGACGTGTGCGGGCTGGTGCTGCTGGGCAGGCCGCAGGCCGTCCGGGAGCTGGCCGCCGCCCACGGGGTGGACCTGGAAGGAGTGGAGATCATTGACCCGGAGTCCTCGCCACTGCGCGAAAGCTTCGCGGTGGAGTACCAGCGGCTGCGCGCCCACAAGGGCGTGGACCTGGCGAGGGCGCGGGAGGTCATGGCGGACGGGTCCTACTTTGGCACCATGATGGTCCAGCTGGGCCACGTGGACGGCATGGTCTCCGGGGCCGCCCACACCACCGCCAACACCATCCGCCCCGCCCTCGAATTCGTCAAGACCCGCCCCGGCGTCAGCATCGTCTCCTCCGTGTTCCTGATGCTGCTGGCGGACCGGGTCCTGGTCTATGGCGACTGCGCCGTGAACCCCGAACCCAACGAAGAACAACTGGCGGACATCGCCGTCGCGTCCGCGGAGACCGCCTTGCAGTTTGGCGTGGAGCCGCGCATCGCCATGCTCTCCTACTCCACGGGAGGCTCCGGTTCCGGCTCGGCCGTGGATCAGGTGCGCCGGGCCACGGCGCTGGCCCGGGCCGCCCGCCCGGACCTGGCCATCGAGGGCCCCATTCAGTACGACGCCGCCGTGGACGCCTCGATTGCCGCGTCCAAACTGCCCGCCTCCGAGGTGGCCGGGCAGGCGACGGTGTTCGTCTTCCCGGACCTGAACACCGGCAACAACACCTACAAGGCGGTGCAGCAGTCCTCCGGCGCCGTGGCCGTCGGGCCCGTGTTGCAGGGCCTGAACAAGCCGATCAACGACCTCTCCCGCGGCTGCACCGTGGAGGACATCGTCAACACCGTGGCCATCACCGCCATCCAGGCCCAAGGGGCGCCGGTGGTTGAGCCTGGCGAAACCAAGGCCCCGGCAAGCCCGGCCGGCCGGGCCCCGAGCAGTGAAACGAAGGAATCCTAATGCGCGTTCTTGTCATCAACTCCGGCTCCTCCTCCCTGAAATACCAGGTGCGGGACACCACCACCGGCGAAGTCCAGGCGGGCGGGCTGATTGAGCGCATCGGCGAGGGCGCCGGCGGCCCGGCCAACCACGGCGTCGCCATGGACCAGGTGGCGGCCGAGCTGGAAGGCGTGCTGGCGGAAAAGCCGCTGGACGCCGTCGGACACCGTGTGGTCCACGGCGGGGAACGCTTTGGCGAACCGGTGCTGGTCAACAATGAGATCACCCGGGCCATCGAACGGCTGAACCCGCTGGCACCGCTGCACAACCCCGCGAACGTGCTGGGCATCCGGGCCATCACCGCCAAGTGGCCCGGGATGCCGCAGGTGGCCGTGTTCGACACCGCCTTCCACCGCACGCTGCCCGAACACGCCTGGCGCTACGCCGTGCCGGATTCCCTGTACCGCCAGTACGGGATCCGCCGCTACGGCTTCCACGGGACCTCGCACGAATTCGTCACCGGACGGGCGGCGGAGCTGCTGGGCATCCCGCTGGCGGAGTTCAACGCGGTGGTGGCCCACCTGGGGAACGGCGTGTCGCTGACCGCCATCCAGGGCGGTGCCAGTGTGGACACGTCGATGGGCTTCACCCCGCTGGAGGGCCTGGTCATGGGCACCCGCAGCGGCGACCTGGACCCCTCCATCCTCATCTACCTTCAGCGCCAGGGCCTGTCCGCCGACGAGATCGACACCATGCTCAACCGCGAATCCGGGCTCAAGGCGCTTGCCGGCAACAATGACATGCGCGCCATAGTGGACTCCGCAGAATCGGGGGACAGGCGGGCGCAGACCGCCCTGGACGTCACGGCGCACCGGCTGGCGAAGTACATTGGCGGCTACCATGTGGCGGTGGGCGGCGCGCAGGCGCTCATCTTCACGGCCGGGATCGGGGAAAACTCCTCAGCGTTCCGGGCGCAGGTGGTGGGCCGGCTCGGGGCCCTGGGACTTGTGCTCGACGCCGAGGCGAACCTGGTGCGCTCCGGCTCGCCCCGGGTGGTCAGCGCCCCCGGCTCGGCATTTCCGGTGCTCGTGGTGCCCACGGACGAGGAGCGCGCCATCGCCGAGGCGACGGCCGCCGTCGTGCAGGGCGGGTAGGGCGCCCGGTTTCTGCGCGGACAGAATGAGAGCTGTTGCGGTCGTGGGCAGAGTCCGATTCATGAGGGAGTGGTTGCCCCGGTAGGACTCGCCACGGGATTGCAGGCGCCTGCCGTGGTGAATGGGGCGGTGGCCAAGTTGTCGTCGCCCCACGCGGTGCCCCAGCGGGAGAACTCGGGGTTCGTGGTGATGATCAGCCTACGTCGCCCCTAGATGTGTAATTCCAAGGTGTGCGGCGTGGTGTGATGCTTTGAAGGGCAAGGGCGCCCACAATCGGCGGTATCAAACCAAACGCCGAACCCGGAGGTCCTCGTGGACGCCGATCTGGACACCC